>DATGMB010000300.1:0-5766 GCA_035293845.1 Bryobacteraceae bacterium | reverse complement strand
CGGCCGGAGCATCCGCGCGACCATGAACCTGTGGCCGGGACTGCTGGCCCTGGCCATCGTGCTGAACCTGATCGAGCTGGTGCGGCGCAAGTGGCGCGGGCTGGCCGAAGCGCTGCACCTGGCGAGGCCGGCGGCGGAAGCGGCGTAGCAACGCAGCGGATCCCCGCTGCGCCCGGAGCGTCCTGATGCAGGGCGACCAGTTGCCCGGCTTTGGGAAACGGCAGGGGACGCAGCAGCGCACAATTCACGACGGTGAACACTCCGGCGTTGGCGCCGATCCCGATGGCCAGGGTCAACAGCGCGGCCATCGTAAACACCGGGCTGCGGGCCAGCGCCCGCAGAGTATAACGCACATCCTGAAACAGCGCATCGAGGAAGGTGATGGTGTTCATTTGATAGATCTGCTCTCGAATCGCCGTACGATTTCCCAGCTTGCGCAGCGCCGCTGCGCGCGCTTCATCCGGTGGAAGGCCGCGGGCGATGTTTTCCTCCGTCTCAATCCGAACGTAGGACTCGATCTCTTCGGACCGGTCCCGATCCCACTGCGTGCGCCGCAAGAAGCGCCGAAGGCTCATCTCTTACTCCGTGGCCGGCCTCAGAATTCGGCCGATGGCCCGCACCACCTGCTCCCATCGCGTGGTCTGTACCGATAACTGTTTCCGCCCGGCGGGTGCCAGACGGTAGTATTTGGCTTTGCGGTTATTTTCCGAGGTGCCCCAGAACGATGCAATCCAACCGCGGTCTTCCAGCCGGTGCAGCGCGGGATAAAGAGAACCGTGTTCGATCTGCAGAACATCCTCCGATCCACGCTCGATGGCATGAGCAATGGTGTCTCCGTGGGCAGGCCCCAGAACCAGGGGGCGAAGAACCAGCATATCCAGCGTCCCCTGGAGCATTTCAGTTTGCAGCGGCGACTCGCGTCTTGGCATGGGCTCAGTAATACTTCAGTCGATCATCGACCGGAAGCTTCTTGCCATTGCACGCTACAGCAGAGAATTTGTCTTGCAGTCTCTCAAAAGATGATCGAGTGGAGGGGATTCGAAGCCGCGCGGAGCGGCAGGCTCCGGGCTGGAGCCCGCCGCTCCGCCGAGGTTGGGTTCGTCTACCGGTAGCCGTTAAAGACCCTCAGCGGCGCCTGCAACTGGAACGTCAGCACCGAGCCCTCGGGCACGCGGACGCGTTCGCCCCGGTACTGGACGTCGCCTCCCGAGGCTCCCGCGATGGCGCCGACAATCGCGCCGACCAGGCCGCCGCCCTCGCGTTCGCGCGTGTTAAACTCCGGTCCGGTCGTATCCACGCCGTACATCCGGCCGTTGACCATGACCGATTGCAGGTCGAGCATCATTTCGCCGGGTCCGACCTGGCGCACGATCATTTGGACCGGCGATCCACGCGGAATGGCCAGATCGCCATCGCGCGCATAGATGTCGCGCATGACGTGCCCTGTGTAGATGCGGCCGCGCTCGAAACGTCCGGCGATGATCGGCGTTTCGGTGCGAACGGAGATCTGCGTCCCAGGCAGTATGGTATCGGCGCTGCCCGCGGCGGCGCCGACCAGAAGAATCAAAGGAAGTGCCAGTAGCTGCTTCATGACGGTTCCTCCGATGGGAGGAAACGCATGCCGCATTCCAGAGTGATTCCGGGCCCACAACCAGCCCGAAATGCGACAGACGGGTGAAACCCTCTCCGGATTTGCTGCCCGGGTTACCAGCCGCTGCCCAACGCGCCCCGGCCGCCGGGCCGGCCCGGACCGGTCGTCTTGGGCGGCGCTCCCTTGAAATTCAGCGTAACGTCCGCCGTGTGGGTCTTTTCGTTCAGCTTCACCTCGGCCTTGGTTTCGCCCAGATTGTCGAACATTCCTTCATCATGCACGCTCTTCAGAAAATGGTCGGGATATTCCGGGTTGAACGGCTTGCCTTCCGCCAGCCCCCAGATGCGCTTGATCTCCGCTTCCGCCGTCAGGTCGAGGCCGTTCACGGCGAGCCGGCCCATGTGGTACTGCGATCCGGGCTCCACCCGCACGGTCACATTGACCAGCTTCTTGCCATCGTCGATTTTCCGCTCGCTGAACACCTGCGCGTCCAGGTATCCGGCGCGGCGGATCGTCTGGCGCATTCGGTCCAGGGCCTCGGTGACGTGCGCGCGGAGGTTGTTATCGCCGCTCTTCAGCTCGGCCGCCCGCAGCAAATCGGCAGGCGCGAGCGGGCTCGGGCCGTCGATGGCAAGCTTGCCCAGCGCGTACTTTTCGCCTTCGTTCACCGTCACGAAGACGTGCACACCTTTGATCTCGCCCTCGGCCGTCTTCGTCCGCAACTCGGGGAACGCCACCCGCACATAGCCGCGATCCTCGTAGAGCGGGCGGATGGCCGCGGCGAGAATCTGCCGGAAAGCATCCTCCGTGTACGGCGCGCCGATGCCGCCCGCGATCGCCTCGCGCAGCTTGTCCTCATCGAGCGCCTGGTTGCCCTCGAAGGTCACGAGCGCGACGGCCGGCAGCGGCCGGTCGGGACGGAAGACGATGTTGTAGCCGCCATCGGGCGCCGGCTGCACGCCGGCCGCGATCTTTTCCGGAACGCCCTTGGCCGCGAGATACTCCTCGATCCACTTCTTGTAGCGCTCCAGAACCGGCTGCGTAGCGGGCAGCTTCTCGCGCGAATAGATCGGGTCCCTGGCGCGCAGCGCCGCGTCGAGATCGAGCGAGGAGACGTGCAGGTCCTGGAAGTCCACGGGGTACACCTGCTCGATCTCGGAGATCTGCAGGGTGGCCGCGTAGCCCTCTCCGCCGGGCGCCTGCGCGAATTTGTAGCCGACGGTATCGAACGCGCCCGTGGCCAGCAGCCGGTCGCGCGCGGCCTCGAAGTCCGCCCGGCCCGCCATCTGGCCGACTCGCAGCCGGGCCACCGCCAGCACCTGCTCGCGGGTGAAGATGCGGTTGCCTTCGACGGCCAGGCTCGCGATCGGCCAGCGGCCGGCCGGCGCCGCGGGGGCCGGTTTCTGCGCCGGCCGGCCGGTCTTCGCGGGGGGCTGAGCGAATCCCGCGGCACACGCCAGCATCAGTAATAGTATCCGCCGCATATCTTTATCGTAGACGCACCGGAATTTCGGCCGGTGACACAGGTAAAATAAAAAAAACGTGCCCTACGACCTTATTGTGATCGGGAGTGGTCCCGGCGGCTACTCCGCTGCTATTCGCGCCGGCCAGTATGGATTGAAAACCGCGCTTGTCGAAAGACAGCCGAAGCTGGGAGGCACCTGCCTTCTGGTGGGCTGCATTCCGACCAAGTCCCTGCTCCAGACCGCGGACATCTGGGAGCGGTTCGAGCATTCGGAAAAGGAAGGAATCCTTTGCGAGAACCCGCGCCTGGACTATCCGAAAGTCAAGGACCGCAAGGACGGGATCGTCAACAAGCACGCCAACGGCGTCGCCATGTTGCTGAAGCGCGCCAAAGTCGAGCGCATCACCGGAACCGCCTCGCTGCGCGGCGGCGGGAAAGTCGAAGTCCGCTCGGACTCCGGCGTGCAGACGCTCGAGGCGAAGAACATCATCATCGCCACGGGCTCGGAGGCGCGGATGCTGCCCGGGTTGCAGCCCGATCCGGAGACCATCCTCACGAATGTCGAGATCCTGAACCTCAACGCCGTTCCGAAGAGCCTGGCGATCATCGGCGCCGGCGCCGTCGGGGTCGAGTTCGCGTCCATCTTCAAGCGATTCGGCTCGGAGGTGACGGTGATCGAGATGCTGCCCCGCATCGTGCCGGTCGAGGACGAGGACATCTCGAAGGAGCTGGAGCGCAACTTCCGCAAGCAGAAGATCCGTGTCGAAACCGGCGCGCGCGCCGAGAACATCCGCAAGGTCGGCAAGTGCGTGCAATTGACGCTGACCACCAAGGACGGCAAAAAGGAAGAGCTGACCGCCGAAAAGCTGCTGGTGGCGGTGGGGCGCAAGCCGAACACCGAGAACATCGGCCTGGAGCACACGAAAATCGAGCTCGACCGCGGCTTCATCAAGACCAACCAGTGGCAGCAGACGGCCGAGCCGGGCGTCTACGCCATCGGCGACGTGGTGGCGGGGACGCCGCAACTGGCGCACGTCGCCACGCGCGAGGGCATGATCGCGGTGGCGCACATCGCCGGCAAGCCGGCCGTTCCGATCAACAAGAACCGCATTCCCGGCTGCACCTACACCGAGCCGGGCATCGGCAGCGTCGGAATGACGGAGGCGCAGGCGCGCGCCGCCGGATACCAGGTTAAGGTCGGCCGCTTCCCCTTCGCGGGCGACAGCCGCGCCACGATCCTGGGCCGCCATGAGGGGTTCATCAAGGTGGTGGCGGACGAGCGCTACGGCGAAATCTTGGGCGTTCACATCATCGGGCCGGAAGCGTTCGAGCTGATCGGCGAAGCCGTGGCGGCGATGGAAGCCGAGGCTACCGTCGAGGTGATGATGCAGACCATCCACGCCCACCCGACCCTCTACGAAGCCATGGGCGAAGCGTTCAACGCCGTCTACGGACTGTCCATCAATGCGTAGCTGCTGTCTCCGCGAGCTCGGCCGGATGCCCTACGCCGAGGCGCTCGCTTTGCAGCAGGACCTGGTGGCGCGGCGCAAGCAGGGGCTGGCGACGGACCAGCTACTGCTGGTCGAGCACCCGCACGTGATTACACTCGGCCGCAATGGGCACATGGAGAATGTGCTCGCGGGCGAGGACGTGCTCGGCCGCGCCGGCATTTCGTTTTACCCCACGGATCGCGGCGGCGACGTTACCTATCACGGCCCCGGCCAGCTCGTCGGCTACCCGATCCTCGATCTGCGCGAATGGAAGCGCGACGTGGCGGCCTACGTGCGCGCGATCGAGCAGGCCATCATCGATACGCTGGCCGACTACGGCATAGCCGCCGGCCGCATTCCGAAGCTGACGGGCGTGTGGGTGGGGGAGCGGAAGATCGCCGCCATCGGCGTGCACATCAGCCGGTGGGTGACCTCGCACGGGTTCGCCCTGAATGTGGCCACCGATCTGAGCTATTTCCAGTACATCGTTCCCTGCGGTTTGACCAAGCCGGTGACCTCCATGGAAGCGCTGGGCGTCCGCGCCGGCCTGGAGGATGTCGGCCGCACCCTGGCCGGGCATTTCGGCCGTATTTTCGATTGCGAGATCACCCGCGAGGCGTCTGCCCTCGCGGCATACGAAAGCGAGACCTGAAGATGACCGACGTCGTGATGCCCCAGATGGGCGAAAGCATTGTCGAAGGAACCCTGACCAAGTGGCTGAAGAAGCCCGGCGAGCGCGTGGAGCGCGACGAGCCGCTCTTTGAGATTTCGACCGATAAGGTCGACACGGAAATCCCGTCCCCCGCCGCCGGAACGCTGGCCGAAGTCACGGTGCAGGAGGGCCAGACCGTGGGCATCAATACGGTGGTGGCGCGCATCGAAGAGGGAGACGGCGCCGGCGCAGCTCCCGCGGCGCCGGCCGCGCAGGCAGCGCCGCCTGCTCCCGCAGCCGCCGCGCCCGCTCCGCCGCCGCAGCAGGCCGCTCCGCAACCCGAAGGGCCGGCTCAGGAGACCATCCAGCCCACGCCCGCGCCGGAGCAGGTCGAAGAGACCGGGCCCGCGGGACCGCTCTCGCCGCTGGTGCGCAAGATGGCGCGCGAGAACAACATCGATCTGTCGCGCGTCCGCGGCACCGGCGCGGGCGGACGCATCACCAAACAGGACGTCGAAGCCTACCTCGCGCAACAGGCCCAACCGGCCGCGCCCCCGCCACAACCGGC
>DATGMB010000299.1:0-2922 GCA_035293845.1 Bryobacteraceae bacterium | reverse complement strand
CGGCATGCCGTCCTTCACCGCGGGCGTGGTCGCGCCCAGGCCGGTCAGGTAGATGATGATCGTGTCGCCCGCGTGGATCGGGTTGGTCGGAGTCACCAGTTGGCCGTTATCCGCGCGGACGATGGTGGCCAGGCCCGTCTCCGGGCCGGCCGTGCCGGAAAGGAACACGCTCGGCGCGGTTGCGTTGGCCGAGAACTTGAAGTTATCGCTCACGCCGCCCGGTGTATGGATCGTCATGGTCGCGGAGCCGTTCACCAGCGACGGCAACTGCGCGTTGATCTGCGTCGGCGAAACGAAAATCAGGGGCGTCAGCGTGCCGTTGATCACCAGGCAGGATTGCCCCATCGCGGTGGGCAGCGGCAGCGTCGAGGTCGCCTGGTTGGTCGCCGCCATGTTGCTCCCATAAATGCTGATCAGCCCGCCCGGCGCCACCGGGCTGGTGCCGTCTGCCGCATTCACCACGGCGGAAATCTGCGGCGGCGCTACGGCGGCGTCGTAATTGCCGGATAGCACGGTGAGCCCCGACGTGGTGAGGACGGCGATGCTGTTTGTCGAGGGAATCGGGGCCACTGTGCGGACGAAGGGCATGGCCGTCGTCGAGAGCAGCGGCGCTTCTGCGACCCGCACCGGGCGGGTATTTCGCGCAGGAGCCACGTTCAGAGCAGGCATATTCTGGATGACTCCGGGGCCCGCAGCCGTGGAGCCGGTGACGCGGTACCCGGCTTGACTGTTCTGCTGCGGAAAGGCGAAACCCATGGTGTTGCCCACCGAGCTGTCCAGCGTGCCGATCGGCACCAGAGCCGGATTGAAGATGTTATTACCGATGACATAAACTCCCATGTCTGTTGGATCATCGGGCAGGGATGCGGTCGGCGGCCCCGGTTGATCAGCTGCCGCAAATCCGCCGGAAAGGGATGGCAGGTCCTTTCGGGAGAGCAGGAAGGTGTCGGATTGCGCATCGTACAGCATCACGTTGCCGTTTGGTGCCGCTAGCAGGATGGCTCCCTGGCTGGGGGTCGGAGCCAGCACGCTGGTTGGCGGAAATGCACTCTTGTCGTTGTTGTAGATTCCTAACGTGGGCAGGGGTGTCGCACAGCCCGAAACGAGGTTGATTCGATCAATCGCGGTTGGATCTGAATCGTCGTTTTCTACCAGCGCCAGGGTGGCGTTGTTGGACTGCGCGACCGAGGCGCCAAAGTGGCCGGCGGGCAGCATGATCGGATACGTCGGCTGCAGCGCATCAAGATCGAACACGTTAAGGACCTGCGAATTCGAATCGGCCACGATCAGTCCCTTGGCGTCCGGCGTGAACGACATGCGGATGGGCGTCGTGCCGGTGCGCAGCGCCGTGATTAACTGGTTATTGATCGCATTGAAAACCAGGAGCTCATTCTTGTCCTGCCGCAGCACGTAGTAGCGCTGGCGGTAGCTGTCCGCCAGAATGTCGGTCAATGTGCCGGGAACGTTTACTACAGCCCCACGCTGGTCCTGGTCGGGGCTGCTGATGAGCAGCCGTACCGAGCGCTGGACGTTGACCGCGAGCCCGGAGGTGACCGTGATCGGCACCGCCAGCGTGCCGGAAGTGCTCGCCACCGTCGAGGGATCTACTGTCACGGTGATGGTGGCCGGCGTCGTTCCGGCCAGCGGCGAGATCGTAACCCCGGGCTGGCTCGCCGAGATGGTGAAGTCCGTCTGGTTGCCGCCCGGATCGGAGATAGTGAACGTCGTCTTCTGCGCATTTCGCGTGCAGAAGCTCGATTGCATCAGGAGATCCTCGGTATTGACGGCCAGCCGGTGCGCCTGGTTGAGGGAGCCCACCGGCAGCACCATCACGCCGCTATCTGAGACTGCGTAAAGAATCGAGCGATCGGAGGTCAGCAGCGCGCGGCCGGTCATGTTTTCCGGCAAATAGAGCTTGTCCCGCACAGTCAGGTTGTCCGCGTCCATGATCGTCAGGAGCGGCGACTTGGATGCTGTATACGGCGGTCCAGTGGGCGTGTTCGGATCGGGTATTTCGGCGTAAAGGGTGTTGGTCACCGTATCGATCGCGTGTCCCGTTACGTTCGCGGAAGCGACGGGGTTCGGATATCGCGAGCGAATCATGAAATTGGGTCCTGGGCCGCACAGGGAGTGTGCGAAAGCGGCCCAGCCGATCATTGCCCAGGAGCCGTCAGCCGCCGGCGTGACGCGAGGCACCAGCGGGGGCGCCGTCACCCATCCGTCGGCGTAAAGCCGGCCTTGGTTCGCGTCGTACTCGATGATCCCTTGCGGCCCACCGCTTCCCGCGCTGAGAACGCCCCATACGTGCACGTTATCGGCCGCCGTCGAGAGCGCCGCCTGGAGGATCTGCGGCGGAAATGTCGCCGGCGCCACCGGCAGCGCCTTGGCCAGGTTCGTAAACGAGGCGACAGATTGCAGCGTGCCGCTGACCGGATCAAAAATATAGAGCGACGTGGTGGTAGCGATTAGCGCGAGCGACTGGTTGCCCTGGTTGAAAAACGCAGCCGCGAGCGGCGCGTCACCCGTTGAGAAGGTCTGCCGCGCGTTCGTGTTCAGGTTGATCAACGTGATGACATCGGCACCTTGTGGTGTTGAGGTTCCGTTCTGATAGCTCGTGACGAGGAGGTACGTGGGGTTCGGACCGTCGGTCGATAGCGCCAATGATCCGGGATGGAAGGTGAGTGGCATCGACGTACGGATGACGTGGTCTGACGTGGACAGCACATCAACTTGGCCGGCCGTGAAGTTGGCGATATAGAGCTTGCCGCGGGATTCATCCAAGGCAATATCGGAGGCGGTGCCGCCGATCGGGACCACCGTCCCGAACGTGGCCGCCCCCAGGGGCGCGATGCAGCCGGTCGCGGCCGCCATCGCAATCGAGATCAGGATCCTGTTCCAGCGCATAAGAGGTTATTCGTTAAC
>DATGMB010000298.1:0-11428 GCA_035293845.1 Bryobacteraceae bacterium | reverse complement strand
GCCCTGATGGTAGCCGCCTGCCGCGCGCTCGAAACCGAGTGCGCGGACGGCTTCGTTCACGATCCGTTCGCCGCGCGGCTGGCCGGCGAGCGCGGTATGGCCATTCTCCAGGCGTTACCGCGGCCGGAAATGATGCGCTTCGGCGTCGGCATACGGAGCCGCTTCCTGGATGAGCTCCTGCTCGATGCGCTCCGTTTGCATCGGATCGAGACCGTGCTCAGCCTCGGCTGCGGCCTCGATACGCGTCCGTGGCGGCTCGATCTCCCGGCCGGGCTGCGGTGGATCGAAGTCGATTTCCCGGCGATGCTGGATTATAAAGAGGGCCTGATGTCCGGGGAAACGCCGCGCTGCCGCCGCGAGCGCATCGCCGCGGACCTCACGGATGCGGCCGCGCGGCACGCCATCTATGCCGCCGCCGGGCCGGCGCCCGCGCTGATGATCACGGAAGGCCTGCTGCTCTACCTGCCCGCCGCGGCGGTCGAGGCCCTGGCCGATGAGCCCTGGCAGAGGAGCGGCGTGCGGCACTGGATCGCCGATATCACCAGCACCGCATTCGCCGCCGCGATCCAGATGGACACTCTGCGCTCCGTGCGCCACGTGCAGGCGCCGGATTGCCTCACGGGCGATCAGATCCTCGAGACCATCGCACGGCACGGCTGGATCACGGAGGCGCGGCGGAGCTACATCACGGATACCGCATTCGCGATGGAGCGGATCGGGCGCCTGCTGGGCAACCGGCCGCAGCCGGCGTCGCCGCCGCCAGCCGGCGATCCCACGGGCGTGCTCCGGTTTACGCGGAGTTAGCCTCCGGCTCATTTTGAGCCGTTGGCACGAAACGCGTATTGCAGGCAATGGACTTGCGCGAGCGTGCCGGCTCATTTTGAGCCGGCCGTGTCGTAAACTTGGAAAACAGTGTCTCGCTTACAGAACAAAATCGCCCTCATCACCGCCGCCGGCGCCGGCATCGGACGCGCGACCGCCGAAGCCTTCGCCCGCGAGGGCGCCCACGTTTTCGCCACCGATATCGACACGGCCAAGCTCGACGGACTTTGCGCCGAGCGGCTGCCGCTGGACGTCCGCTCGACCGAAGCCGTCCGCGCGCTGGCCGCGCGCATCGGCCCCATCGACATTCTCTTCAACTGCGCCGGCTTCGTCCATCACGGGACGGTGCTGGAGTGCTCCGAGGACGATTGGGACTTCTCCTTCGACCTCAATGTGAAGTCCATGCACCGCACGATCCAGGCGTTCCTGCCGGGAATGCTGGAGCGCGGCCGCGGTTCGATCATCAACATGTCCTCCGGCGCTTCCTCCGTGCGCGGCATCCCCAACCGCTATGTTTACGGCGCGAGCAAAGCCGCGGTGATCGGGCTCACCAAAGCCGTCGCCGCCGATTTCATCCGCTCCGGCATCCGCTGCAATGCGATCTGCCCCGGCACGGTGGATTCGCCTTCGCTCGCCGCGCGCATCGCCACGCTTGCTGAGAAGCAGGGCCGCCCGGTCGAGGAAGTGCGCCGCGAGTTCGAGGCCCGGCAGGCCATGGGCCGGATCGGCCGCCCGGAGGAGATTGCCGCGCTCGCCGTCTATCTCGCGAGCGACGAGAGCAGCTTCACCACGGGCGCCATCCACATCGCCGACGGCGGGTTTTCCTTGTGACCTCCGCCGGGCCCTTCGATCCTGCGCGCGGCGCGCCCGGCATCTCGCGCCGGGACATCGAAGGCCTCGGACTCACCGCGGCCCGCGAGCCCGTCCGCATTTTAGCGCTGACGGGCGGCGTATCCTCCGACATTTACCAGGTGGAAGCCGGCGGCCGCGTCTTCGTGGTCAAGCGCGCGCTCGCGCGGCTGCGGGTCGCGGACGATTGGCAGGCGCCGGTCGAACGCAACCGCCACGAAGCCGATTGGCTGGAGACGGTGGCGCGCATCCGGCCCGGCGCAGTTCCAGCCGTCTTGGCCCGTGATGACGAGGCGGGCCTGTTCGCCATGGAGTACTTCGACCCCGCTCAATTTCCCGTGTGGAAGGAGCTCCTCCGCACAGGCGAGGTCGATCTGTGCACGGCCGAAGCCGTCGGCCGAAGCCTGGCCGCGATTCATGCCGCCACCGCGCACGACCGCACGATCGCGGAACGCTTCGCGACCGGCGCCATCTTCCACGCCATCCGCCTGGAGCCTTACTTCGAAGCCAGCGCCCGCCGCCATCCGGATGCGGCCGGGCGGCTGCTCGACCTTTCCGCGCGCACGTTGAACACGGAGATCGCTCTGGTCCACGGCGACGTGAGCCCGAAGAACATTCTCACCGGACCGCGCGGGCCGGTCTTCCTCGATGCCGAATGCGCCTGGTTCGGCGACCCGGCTTTCGACCTCGCATTCTGCCTCAACCACCTGCTGCTGAAATCGCTCTGGATCCGAGCCGCGGCGCGCCGCCTGCTCGATGCGTTCGCCGCGCTCGACGCCGCATACCGGAGCGGCATCACGTGGGAGCCGCCGGCCGCTCTCGAACGGCGGACCGCGGAGCTGCTCGGCGCGCTGCTGCTCGCGCGCGTCGATGGCAAAAGCCCGGTGGAGTATCTCGGCCCGGCCGGGCGCGCCCTGGTGCGGAAGATTGCGCTCGATCTGATCGCCGCACCGCCCGAGTCGCCGCGCGAAGTCGCGCGCATCTGGGCGGAGAGGACGGGCGCGTGAGCACGGCCGGCACTCGCATTCGCACGGTCCGCGCGCGCCGCGTCTGGGATTCGCGCGGCCGCCCGACAGTCGAAGCCGAAGTCGAGCTGGAATCCGGCGCCACGGGACGCGCCATCGCGCCCGCGGGAGCGTCGACGGCCTCCGCCGAAGCGCTCGATTTGCGCGATGCCGATGGCTTCGACGTCCGGCAGGCGGTCGCGAACATTACTAAGCGGATCGCGCCCGCGCTGGCCGGCGCGGATGCCGCGGATCAGGAGGCCGTCGACGGCGTGCTGCTCGCGCTCGACTCCACGCCGCGCAAAACGCGCCTCGGCGGCAACGCCACGATCGCGGTCTCGCTCGCCGCTCTGCACGCCGCCGCGGCAGCATGCCGGCTGCCGCTCTGGCGATACCTCGCGCCGGACGCCGCGCAACTCCCGCTGCCCGAGATCCAGATCTTCGGAGGCGGAGCGCACGCCGCGCGCCGCATCGATATTCAGGATTTGATGGTCGTGTGCCCGGGAGCCGCCTCCTTCGCCGAGGCGCTCGACCGCACCGCCGCGATTTATCACGCGGCCGGCCGCCACATGGCGGAGCGCGGCCTGCTGCAAGGCGTGGCCGACGAGGGCGGCTGGTGGCCCGCGTTCGATTCCAACGAGCAGGCGCTCGATGCGCTGCTGCGCGCCATCGAATCCGCCGGACTCGTCCCCGGCGAGGACGCCGCCTTCTCGCTCGATATTGCCGCCTCCCAATTCGGCCGCGCCGGAGAATACCGCCTCGCGCGCGACGGCAGGGTTCTGGACAGCGACGGGCTCATCGAACTCCTCGGCCGCTGGATCGAGCGGTACCCCATCGCCGCCATCGAAGACCCGTTCGCTGAAGATGACATTGCGGGCTTCCGCCGCTTCACCGCCACATTCGGCGCCAGAGTGCAGGTGATCGGCGACGACCTGCTGGCCACCGATGCCGCGCGCATCCGCCGGGCGGCGGAGGAGCGGGCCTGCACCGCGGCGCTCATCAAGCCCAACCAGGCCGGCACCGTCACGGAGACGCGCTCCGCTTTCGACGCTGCGCGGGCCCACGGCCTCGGCGCGATCCTCTCCGCGCGCTCGGGCGAAACCGAGGACGTCAGCATCGTTCACCTGGCCATAGGCTGGAAAGCCGCGCAACTGAAAGTCGGCTCTTTCGCTCGCTCCGAGCGCATGGCAAAGTGGAACGAAGCGCTGCGCATCGAAGAGGCGCTCGGCCCGGCCGCGAGTTTGTGGCGGGGGCCAAGGAGTTGACATGACCCAGGACACCAAATCCCGCTACCGCTCCGCCGAGTGGTTCGGCAAAATCGATAAGGATGGATTCGGCCACCGGAGCTGGATGCGCAACCAGGGGCTGCCCGGCGACGTGTTCGACGGCCGCCCCGTCATCGGCATCTGCAACACCTGGTCCGAGCTCACCCCCTGCAACGCTCACTTCCGCGATCTCGCCGAGCACGTGAAGCGCGGCGTGTGGCAGGCCGGAGGCTTCCCGGTCGAATTTCCCGTCACGTCTCTCGGCGAAGCCATCATGCGGCCGACGGCCATGCTGTTCCGCAACCTCGCCAGCATGGACGTGGAGGAATCCATCCGCGCCAACCCGATCGATGGCGTCGTGCTGCTCTGCGGCTGCGACAAAACCACGCCGTCGCTCGTGATGGGCGCGGCAAGCTGCGATGCCCCGGCGCTCGTCGTTTCCGGCGGCCCGATGCTCAACGGCAAATACCAGGGCCGCGATATCGGCTCCGGCACCGATCTCTGGCGCTTTAGCGAGGAAGTGAAGGCCGGCACGATGACCCTGCCGCAGTTCATGGAGGCCGAGTCCTGCATGTCGCGCTCGCGCGGCCATTGCATGACGATGGGCACCGCTTCCACCATGGCCTCGATGATCGAAGCGCTCGGCCTCGGATTGCCCGGCAACGCGGCGATCCCCGCCGCCGATTCGCGGCGCGGCGTGCTGGCGCACCTCGCCGGAAGGCGAATCGTGGAAATGGTCGCGGAAGACTTGCGGATCTCGTGCATCCTCACGCGCGAGGCGTTCGAGAACGCGATCCGCGTGAATGCCGCGCTGGGCGGCTCGACCAACGCGGTGATCCATCTGCTCGCAATGGCTGGCCGGATCGGCGTGCCCCTCACGCTCGACGACTGGGACCGCCTCGGCCACGACTGCCCCACGCTCGTCAACCTGATGCCCTCCGGCAAATATCTGATGGAGGACTTCTACTATGCCGGCGGCGTGCCCGCCGTGGTCCGCGCTCTGGGCGAGCGGGACATGCTGCACCGCGACGCGCTCACGGTCAACGGCAAAACCATCTGGGAGAACTGCCGCGAAGCGCCCAACTGGAACGAGGAAGTGATCCGCCCCTGGGAACGCCCGCTGGTCGAGCGCGGCGGCATCGCCGTGCTGCGCGGCAATCTCGCGCCGCGCGGCGCCGTGATCAAGCCCTCCGCCGCATCGCCGCGCCTGATGCGGCACGCGGGCCGCGCGATCGTGTTCGAAAACATCGAGCATTACAAGCAGCGGATCGAAGACCCGGCGCTCGAAGCCGACGAAACCAGCGTCCTGGTGCTCAAAAACTGCGGACCCAAGGGTTATCCCGGAATGGCCGAAGTCGGCAACATGGGGCTGCCGCCCAAGCTGCTGAAGCGCGGCATCACGGATATGGTCCGCATCTCGGATGCGCGCATGAGCGGCACGGCGTATGGCACGGTGGTGCTGCACGTCTGTCCGGAAGCCGCCGCCGGCGGGACGCTGGCGCTGGTGCGCGAAGGCGACCGCATCGAGCTGGACGTGGAGAATCGCCGGTTGCACCTGGATGTGGCCGATGCCGAACTGGAGCGCCGCCGCGCCGCCTGGCAGCCGCCGCAGCCGCCGATGTCCGGCGGCTACCAGCGGCTGTACTTCGACCATGTGCTGCAGGCGGATACGGGCTGCGACTTCGATTTTCTGGTCGGGCGCCGGGGGCACGCGGTGCCGCGCGAGTCGCACTAAAATAGCGTCATGCTCCGCTACGCGATCCTGACCGCGGCAGCCGCCGCGCTCGCATCGGCCGCACAGCCGACGGCCACGATTCAGAAGCCGAAAACTCTCACCGTAACGGGCGGTGGATGCCAGTTGAAGGCGGACGGCACGCTCGGCGTGAATATCGGCCCCAACCCGGCTCTTCCAACGCTGGCGTTGACGATCGGCCCCGGCGCGTTCGCAGCCGATCAGATGCACGCCAATAAGGCGAAATTCACCGGCCCAGGCAAATACGCCAACGAGATCATCGCGGTCTATCTCGGCAAGACCGCGCTGGAGGACAATTACATCGGCCTCGGAACCGTGACCGTTGCCGCCGACGGCAAGTCGGGCGCCTTTGCGCTGAACGACGGAAAGGCGGCGGGCACCTTCGACTGCGGCGCCGCGCCGGCGAAGCAGTAAGGGCTAGGCTGCCGGCCCTGGCTGTGACTCGCGAGTCGAACCGGCTAAGCCGGGATGACGAAGGTTGATGGGATTCGTTCGTCCAGCGTCGCGAGCTTGCAACCGTGCGCTCGCGCCAGCTCCGCAAGGTGGCCGTCGGTGGTTTGCCGCGGCGTTTTCACCCACACCGGGAGCCGGGAGATATCGTGATCGTCGGCGATAAATTCGAAAGGCACGGCGCGCTGCCGCTTTAAACTCGCCAGAAGCGTTCTCGCTTGAGCGACCGTTAACCCGTACTGCGGAGCCTGCGACAGGACGCGGACGAAACCCAATTCCGTGATTGCGCAAGTGAGTATTTGGTAGGGTGTTCCCTTGCCGAGACGGAGCACCCAGGAGGCTACGCGCTCATGAAACTCGTGTTCGAGAAAGCCCAGCGCCACCAGCGCGTTCACATCCAGAAGATATCTCACGGGAAGTTGGAGAGAATTTCACGCACCTGTTCGCTGCTCAGTCGCGGAGCTCCCGGGCCGGCGGTAAGGACTGGCAGACCCGTAATGGCATCGCGCCCGATTGCGGACTTCGCACGCCGCCCCTGTTGGGGAACAAGGACGATGTTTCCGTCCTTCACTCGAGCATCGAGCGAGTCTCCGGCGCGAAGTCCCAGTTTTCGCCGGATCGGGCCAGGCAGGACGACCTGCCCCTTGCTGGAGATGCGGGTTTGCACGGTAAGAATATCTTACCACGCCGAGCCCTCGACCATTACCTCTGCGATGCCAGACACGTCCCGATGCCGCCCATACCCACCCTACCCGCGATACCATAGTTCTCTTCAGACCACCCTCTTATGTGGATTGTCCGCCTCGCCCTCGGCCGCCCTTACACCTTCGTCGTGATGGCCATCCTCATCGCCATCCTCGGCGGGGCAGCCATAAGCACCATGCCGGTGGATATCTTCCCCTACATCGATATCCCCGTGGTCAGCGTGCTCTGGGTGTACTCCGGCCTCTCGCCCGAAGAGATGGAAAAGCGCGTGGTGACCGGCTTCGAGCGCAGCCTCACCTCCAACGTCAACGACATCGAGCACATCGAATCGCAATCCTATTCGGGCTACGCCGTCGTCAAAATTTACTTCCATCCGAACGTCAAGATCGATATGGCGGTGGCGCAGACCACCGCCACGATGAACACGGCGCTGCGCCAGATGCCGCCCGGCATGTTCCCGGCGAACATCCTGAAGTACGACGCTTCGAGCGTGCCGATCCTCCAGCTCGGACTCTCCAGCAAGACCCTCCGCGAGCAGGAGATCTTCGACATCGGCAACAACTTCATCCGCACGCCGCTCGGCACCGTGCAGGGCGCCTCCGTCTCCTACCCGTTCGGCGGAAAGCAGCGGGCCATCATGGTGGATCTCAACCTCGATGAGCTCTATGCCAAGGGGCTCGCCCCCATCGATGTCTCCAACGCCCTCAACCTGCAAAACCTGATTCTCCCCGCCGGCACCGCCAAGCTCGGCGGCACCGAATACCAGGTTCAGGTCAGCAGCAGCCCGACCGATTGGCACGCGCTCAACGATCTGCCGATCAAGACGGTCAACGGCGCGAATGTATATATCAAGGATGTCGCCCAGGTGCGCGACGGCTTCAACGTCCAGAACAATATCGTGCGCACCAACGGCTCGCGCGGCGTGCTCATCACCATCACGCGCAACGGCAAGGCGTCCACGCTCGGCATCGTCAATGCCGTCAAAGCCGAACTGCCGCGCATCCTCGCCAACGTTCCTCCGGAGCTGAAGGTCACGGCGCTGGCGGATCAATCCGTTTTCGTGCGTGCCTCGATTCAGGGCGTGCTGCGCGAGGCCCTGATCGCCGCCGGCCTCACCGGCCTGATGATCCTCCTCTTCCTGGGAAGCTGGCGCAGCACTCTGATCGTCTGCATCTCCATTCCGCTTTCGATCCTCACCTCGCTCTGCGTGCTCAGCCTGCTCGGCGAAACCATCAACGTGATGACCCTCGGGGGTCTCGCGCTGGCGGTCGGAATACTCGTAGACGACGCCACCGTCGAAATCGAAAACACCCACCGCAATTTCGCCATGGGCAAACCGATCCTCACGGCCGTGCTGGATGGCGCCTCGCAGATCGCGGTCCCGACCTTCGTCGCCACTCTCTCCATCTGCATCGTTTTCGTGCCGGTGCTGCTGCTCACCGGAACCGCGCGCTACCTGTTCACGCCTCTCGCCATGGCGGTGGTGTTCGCGATGCTCGCGTCCTATCTGCTTTCCCGCACGCTGGTCCCGACCATGATGGCGTACCTGCTCGCATCGGAGGTCTCCGGCAACGGCCACCGCCGGAGCATCTTTCACCGCGGCCATGAGCTCTTCAACCATGCTTTCGAAGAGCTTCGCTACCGTTACGTCGGGCTGCTCGATTGGGCCTTGCGCCATCGCGGCCGCACGCTCGTCGCCTTCGGCACGTTCTTCGCCGCTTCGCTCGGTCTCGCGCTGCTGGTCGGCGAGGACTTTTTCCCGGCCGTCGATTCCGGCCAGATGCGCCTGCACGCGCGCGGGCCCGCCGGGACGCGCATCGAAGAGACCGAAGTCCGCTTCGCTGCCCTCGAGCACGAAATCCGCTCCGTAATCCCGCCCAATGAAATCGAGATGCTGATCGATAACATCGGCATCCCGAACAGTTGGCCCGCCATCGCCCAGGGCGATATCCCGACCATCTCCGCCGCCGATGGCGAGATCCTCATTTCGCTCAATAAGGAGCACCACGGTCCCACGCGCGACTACGAAGTCCTCCTCCGCAAGCGCCTGCGCGAGCGCTTCCCGGACATGACCTTCTTCTTCCAGCCCGCGAACATCACCAGCCAGATCCTCAACTTCGGTCTGCCGGCGCCCATCGACCTGCAGGTCGTCGGCCGCAACGCCGACGCCAATTACGCCATCGCGCAAAAGATGGCCCGCCGCATCGCCGCCATTCCCGGCGCGGCCGATGTGCACGTGCATCAGGTCGCCGATCAGCCCGTGATCCGTCTCGATATCGACCGCGCCAAGGCCTCCGAAATGGGACTCACGCAGCGCGACGTCACCAGCAGCATGCTGATCTCGCTCAGCGGCAGCGGCACGGTGGCGCCGAACTTCTGGCTGAACTGGACCAACGGCGTGAACTACAACGTCGGCGTGCAGACGCCGCAGTACCGCATCGATTCGCTCGATGCCCTGCTCCGCACACCGATCTCGGCCGCGAGCAGCGCGGTCAACACTATCACGCCGGGCTCGCTCGCCGGCGCCGCGGCCGCCGGTCCGGCGTCGATCGGCGCATCCCCGAGCGGCAACACGCAGGCATACGGCAATCCCGGCGCGGCCGCGGGCGGCACGCAGTTGCTCGCCAACCTGGCTTCGGTGCACCGCTCCTACATGCCTGTCATCATCAACCATTACAACGTCTGGCCGGTGTTCGACGTCTTCGCCAACGTGGACCGGCGCGATTTGGGCGGCATCGGCGCGGAAGTCCTGAAGCTCATGCGCGAAGAGGAGCCGCATCTGCCGCGCGGCACGTCGTTCACCCTCCGCGGGCAAGTCGCCACGATGCAATCGTCCTTCTTCCGGCTCGGCCTCGGACTGGTGTTCGCGGTGGTGCTGGTCTACCTTCTGATGACCGTTAACTTCCAGTCATGGCTCGACCCGTTCATCATTCTCATGGCGCTGCCCGGCGCCACCGCCGGCATCCTGTGGATGCTGTTCCTCACCGGAACCTCGCTCAGCGTGCCGTCGCTGATGGGCGCGATGATGTGCATCGGCGTCGCCACGGCCAATAGCATCCTGATCGTCACGTTTGCCAATGATGAGCGCGAACGCATCCCCTCGGCCACCGAAGCGATGCTCGCGGCCGGCCACGCCCGCGTGCGGCCCGTGCTGATGACCGCAACGGCGATGATCCTGGGCATGATCCCGATGGCGCTCGGCATGGGCGAAGGCGGCGAGCAAAATGCGCCGCTCGGCCGCGCCGTGATCGGCGGGCTGGTGTTCGCCACCGTGACCACGCTGTTTGTCGTGCCGATCGTGTACTCGTACCTCCGGACCAACCCGCCGGTGGATCACCAGCGTAGACTGGAAGAACGGACCGCGCGATGATGCCCCAAACCGGACCGGACCAGCCCGGAGTTTCCGATCTGCTCCGCGAAAACCAGGAATTGAAGCGGCAGATCGAGGCACTCAAAGCCGCCAGCAACGGCGCAGGCCATGCCGCCCTGCCGCACAAAGCGTGGCGCCCCTCCGCGACAGCCATCTGGGCCATCTTCCTGTTCCTCGTCGTGTTGGCCGCCATTGCGTTCCTCGCGGGATATCGCCCGCTCGTCGAACGGCAGAAGCTGATTACCGCCGAAGCGCGCGAAACCCAACAGGCCTTGCCGCGCGCGGAAGTCGTGGAAGTGCGGCGCTCGCGCGATCGCAGCGTGATCGAGCTTCCCGGAAATATCGAGGCCATCACCGAAGCGCCGATCCTGGCGCGCGCGGACGGCTACCTGGCGCGCCGCATGGTGGACATCGGCGATCACGTCCGGGCCGGCCAGCTCCTGGCGGCCATTGAAGCGCCCGAGCTCGACGACCAGTTGCGGCAGGCCCGCGCCGCGCTCGAACAGGCGCAGGCCGCGGTCGACCAGGCTTCGGCCAATTACCAGCGCGGCCAGGCGGATGAGGACCTCGCCAGAGTGACCGCCGTGCGCTGGGCCGCCCTGCTCGCCAGGGGCGCGGTTTCCAAGCAGGAGAACGACCGCTACCAGTCCGAGTACCGCTCCGCCTCGGCCACGACCAAGTCCCTCGAAAAGGCGCTCGCCGTGGCGCGGGGCAACGTCGCCGCCGCGGAAGCAAACGTCGCCCGGTTGAATACGCTGCAAGGCTACCGCGAGGTCAAGGCGCCCTTCGATGGCGTCATCACACTGCGCAACGTGGACACCGGCGCGCTGGTGAATGCCGGCAGCACGCTGCTGTTCCGCATCGCCCAAATCTCGACCCTCCGCACTTATCTCAACGTGCCGCAGGCCGAGGCGAGCGACGTGCACGCCGGCCAGCCGGCGCGCCTGACGGTTTCGAACCTCCCCGGCCGCCAGTTCGCCGGCACGGTCGCCCGCACCGCCAACGCGCTCGACCCCGCCAGCCGCACGCTGCTCGTCGAGGTTCGCGTGCCGAATCCCGATGGCGCCCTGCTCCCCGGCATGTACGCCCGCGTCGACCTGAGCGACGCCAGGGCCAACGCCCCGCTGCGCATCCCGAGCGACGCGCTGATCGTTCGCGCGGAAGGCACGGAGGTCGCTGTGGTGAACGCCGGCGGCACGGTGCATCTGCA
>DATGMB010000297.1:0-4997 GCA_035293845.1 Bryobacteraceae bacterium | reverse complement strand
GGAGCCTATTGCGATTGCGAGCCCACCAACGCCGGCGCCCAGCAAGGCAAACGCAAGCGTATCGCGCGCCGCGCAGTAGAGGATGGAGCGAGGGGAAGCGCCGACGGCTTGCCGGATCGCGAACTCCTTCCTTCTCCCGTTGCAGAGGAACACCGCAAGCCCGTATACGCCAATCAATGAAATCGCCAATGCCGCGGCGGAGAAGAGCACCAGCACAAGGGCTTGCGTCCTTGACGGAGCCATGCTGGCGGCGACGAGATCGTCGAGGGTGGTTATGTCTCCGATTTCGATGTCCTTGCCGAGGCTGCGTATGTACGTCTGGATAGTCCCGGCTAAGTTAGCCGGATCCCTGGCGGACTTGATGACGAAGTAATTCCAGTTCTGCGCCTCGCAACTGTAGACAACCGGCTCCGCGGTGTCGGTGGGGGTATCGAGGATATCTCGAACGACGCCCACGACACGAAACCCGGTCGGCGGCCGCGAATCGGTGGAGAGCGTCCGGCCAATTGGACTTTGCCCCGGCCAGAACAGGCGCGACAGAGCGGCGTTGACCATCGCGGGGTGCGGGCTGCGGTCGCAGTCTTCGTCATCGGAGAAGAACCGCCCAGCGGCAATCGCCGCGCCAATATGCCTCAGGTAGTGGATCCCTGTGTACTGGACGGCGGCCGTCCGCGGGCCCTGAGCGCCTTCAGCCGTAAACGGAGCGTGGGGAGCCAGCTTGGCAGTTAACGGGAAAACCGTATCCACAGTCCGCACGCCGGGTATTTTCATCGCTCGATCGGCGACCTGCCGTGTAAACGCCGACCACTCGGCAGGCGACCGGTATCCGGCTCGCATTGGCAGCGCGGCCCTCAATGTTAATGTATTCGCATACTCGTGTCCCAGGGGTCTTCCGGACAAGCGGCGGACATTGTCCGCTAAGAAGCCAGCGCCGTACAACAGCACGACGACGAGCGCCGCCTCGATCGCGATCAAACCCTGACGGCCGAGGACTCCGAGGCTGCGCAGCGGCCGGGAATAACCGAAGCTGCGGATCGACTCTGCCGTGCCGGCGCGGGCGGCCTCCACGGCGGCAGGAATCGCCAGGGAGGCGCCGGAACAAATGGCGGCCAGGCCGGCGAAGGCGATCGCGCGGATACCGAGAGTCAGGTCCTCCAAGCCTGCGAGCGCCGATCCGACACTCAGGACGGCGAGAACCGCGGCCAGTCCGCATCGGGCGAGGGCGATTCCCAGCAATCCACCGGCAGTTGCGATCAGGAGCGCTTCGCGAAAGACCGGGGCAATAGCCTTCGCGATTGGGGCGCCCAAGGCTGCCCTCGTCGCCCATTCGGCGTGCCGGCTCACGGACCGCGCCAGCGACAAACTGGCGAGGTTGCACCACGAAACCGCAAGAAGAAGCATGACGGCGGCAAAGAGGAAGGCGATCTGCCGATCGATCGAGCCGAACGCGGCCTTGCGGAGCGGAACCAGCGCGACCCGGACACCGGCATCGCGGTTCGGCCGGTTCGGTGCGGCGCCGGACGCGATGCGGTTCAGTTCGGCCGCGGCGATTCCGGGTTTGGCATCGGGCCGGAGACGGACGATCGCCTGATATATCTGGGCGCCCCGCGATTTCCAAAACATGCTGTCCTGATAAATGGGGAAGATCAGTTCCGGTTCTTCGTGAAACAGCAGGCGGAAGAACTGGAGGTGCGGTGGGAGTACACCGCAGATACTGAATGTTCTGCGACCGACTTTCAAAGACTGCCCGACAATGTTGGGCTTACCGCCGAGGTGGGCGCGCCAGAAGTGATCGCTAATCAAAACTACCTGAGGCGCGGCGCCGTTCTGATCCTGCTTGGAAAAGTATCGTCCGACGGCCGGGTACACTCCGAGCACACGGAACCAGCCTTCTGAGACCTCCGCCTCTCGAATTCTGGTTGTGCCTTCCGGTGTTTCGACGCTCGCGTAGGACATCCGGAAAGCAGCGATGCCATGCAGCGATTTGGCTTCCTGTTCCCATGCGTCGACATCCAGCCCTGAGAAAGAGAGGCCCTTTTGTGCTTCGCCCGTCTCCGCGCTCCGGATCACGAATAGTTGTTCCGGATTATGGTAGGGCAAGGGCCGGAGATAGGCGCCGTTAAGAATCGCGAAAAGCAGCGTGCTGACCGAGACGCCCAGACAGATCGACGCGACCGATGCGATGGTATAGCCCGGTGTTCGAGCAAGCGCACGGAATGCGGTCCACATGGGAAGCCTGGGGAGCACAGGGCACACGGGCACCTGCCGCCCGCAGCCCTGTGCCCCTTCGCTTAGTTGGCGTTAATACACTGGTTGATCAGATTGCAAGTGCAGCCAATGTCGCAGTCCGACGGACCGTAGCAGCCTCCCCTGCAGATTACCGAATCCGCGTTCAACACGAACTCTCGGGCGGTTCCGAACGCGCCAAGCAGCGTCAGCATGCCTGCTACAGCGGGTTATCCGGATCTAAGTCGTACGCCGCCACCTGGTAATCGAAGTGTTCCTGCAGGAATACCAGGAAGATTTCGTGGAGCAGGTTGACAAAGCGGCGGGTGGCGTATTCGTAGTCGTCATCTGTAACTGTCACGGTGACGGACACGTTGCCGGCGCGGATGGCGCAGTTGGCGCGGGCTTTGGCGGGGTCGATGCGGCGGTGCGTCTGGACTTCTTCGGTGTGGCGGGACTGGATGAAGAGCTTCAGCTTTGCGTAGATTTCGGGCGGGACTTGCGGGAGCACGACGGGGCAGCGGATCACGCCTTTGCGCGTATCCGCGGTAATTTCATACTCACGATTGCGGAACCAGACGAGCTTATAAGTGGCTTTGCCGTTGCGGACCGGGCCGGCGCTGAAACCGCGGAAGATGCCGCGGTCCGCGTAGGATTGCAGGATTTCCGTGACGAGCTGCACCCGCGGAATCAGTGGGCGAAGGCTCCCGGGCCGGGCTCGGCAGTGATGTAAACGCCCGGCGGATAGTCGCGGGCGGAAGTGAATTCCTTGAGCGCCTGGCAGTTGATCAGCGTGGAGGCGTTCTCCTTCACGGCGGCGGTGTAGGAGCGGGCGAGGGCGTCCTTGAGCTCCTGCTGGGTGCGGACATATTCGCCGCGCGCGCCGAGGCCCTCGGCCATCTTGTCGTACCGCAGGTTTTCCTGGAAGAGATACATGTGCATGGAACGGGCGGAGCCGACGGCTTGCGGCCACATACCCCAGGAGTTGTTATTGTAGATCACCGCGATGATGGGGATCTTATATTTCTGCGCGGTGTCGAGCTCGAACAGGCTATAGGCGATGCCGGCATCGCTCGAAACGCAGGCGACGGGCGCGCCCTTATATGGCGCCTGCGGGCCGATGCCGCGCTGCACGGCGGCGCCGGCGCCGATGGTCATCGCGACATCCGGACCGATCGCGCCGTACTGGTAACCGCAGGTGATGACCTGGCCAGGGCGGTAGGCGCGCGTCCAGCGTCCCATGAACATGCCGATCGTCCAGCCGCCGCCGCCCATCACGGTCTGCTTGGGGTCGATCTTGCCCGTGTAGAAGAAATCGTGCACTTCCTTGGAGATTACCGCGGGGTGCAGATGGTTGGTCTGCTGGCTGTACTTGATGCCGAGCTCGACCTGATCGTTGAGGGTCTTTTCGTATTTCACCTTCGCGGCGGCGATCTCGGACACCCACGCTTCGCGCTTCTTGCGGGGCAGCGAATCGTTCAGGGCATCGAGGAAGGTCTTCTCGTCGCTCACGATGCCGAGATCAAGCGGCCAGTTGCGGCCGAGGTCCTCGGGCACGGGATGGACGCGGATGGCCTTCACGTCCGGGTTGAAGTGATACTCGCCGGGGCTCGGCATGCAATACTGGCCGACGAAGAGGACGCAGTCCGCAGACATCATGGCGTCCGGCGAAAGGGAAATGCTGAGGCGGTGCTCGTCGGGGAAGTGGCCCTTCATGGGGCCGGTGGCGACGACGGCGATGTCGGCCTTCTGCGCGATCTCCATCAGGACGTCGGTGGCCTTGCGGTAGAAGACGCCCTGGCCGGCGACGATCAGGGGGCGCTCGGCCTTGGTCAGCAGGTCGACCGCTTTTTTCACGTCGACGGGCGACGGATGTGCCACAGATTCAGTGCGGTACTTGGATTTGTTGTAGTAATCCTTGAGATTCGCCGGATCGGTAAAGCGGGCGCGCGCGACTTCGCCGGGGAAATCGAGGTGGACGGGGCCGGGGACGCCGCTCTTGAGGTTGCGGAAAGCGTAAGCGCCGTATTCCCAGACGCGATCCGGCGCAATGAGGCGCTTTCCGTACTTCTTGAGGCCTTCGGTGGTGGGCTGCTGATATCCGGTCTGGATGAAGGCCTCGCGGTCGTCCCCGGCGATCTGCATATTGCTCGCCAGCACCAGCAGCGGCGTGCGCGCCGAATGCGCCGCGGCGATGTTCATGATCATGTGGGTGAAGCCGGGGCCTTCGGTGCCGGAGCAGGCGACGGCTTCGCCGGTAACGCGCGAGAAGCCATCGGCGGCGGCGCACATGGCGCCCTCGGTGCGCCCGCCGTATGCGGGGACGCCGGCGGCGGCGAGGGCATTGATCACGGTGTAATTGCCGGGGCAGCAGAACAGGGCGGCCAGATTTTCCTCCACGCAGAGCTTGGCGAAGACCTCGGCGCCGGACATGCCGCGGCCCTGGAAACTGCCGGGTTTGGGCTCTTCGGCGAGATTGGCCGGGATCTCCTTGGGGATCGTGATGGACGGGATGGGCACGTCGGCGCGGAGCGGCTTGGAGGTGAGCGCGGCGGCGCCGATGGCTGCCGCGGCGGCCGCGGGCCCGGTGAAGAAATTCCGCCGCGTGGTCGCGGGAGGGGTCGCGGGACGATCGTTTTCGTTCGGCATGGAACTCACTCCTTGCTTTTCTCTTCTACGAGGGGCGGCCGCATGTTTTCCGGCCAGAGGCTGTGAATGTAATTGACGAGATTCCAGATTTCCGTGTCGCCGGAGAGCTGCGCGGCGAAGGG
>DATGMB010000296.1:0-2675 GCA_035293845.1 Bryobacteraceae bacterium | reverse complement strand
TGAAACGCGAGCAAGGATAACCTTCCTCGCCGTGAGCAATGTCTTGGGCGACGACAAAAAACTGCAGGTGATTGCGCTGGGCCAGCTGGGCTGGTCGTTACGGCGCATTGAGAAAGAGACGGGAGTCCGGCGCGAGACCGCCGGTAGCTACCTGAAGGCGGCTGGCGTGGCGGTCCGGCCCGCAGGCGCATGGGGACGCCGTCCGCCGGCAAAACCGGCCAATGAGGTGACCACCGACTTTGGCGCGGAGTTAAGCGGCGAAGGTACGGCAAAACCGGCCAACGAGGTGTCCCCCGACTCGGGGCCGCCGCCTGCGTCCCGCCGAGTGACCGCCAGCCGCTGCGAACCGTTCCTGCCGTTCATCGAGCTGTCGCTCGCCAAAGGGCGAAACGCCAAGGCGATCTGGCAGGACCTGGTGGATGACCACGGCTTCACCGGCCGGTACGCCAGCGTCAAGCGGTTCGTCCGTCAGTTGCACGGCGGCATGGCCGTCGAACCGCGCGCCGTCATCGTGACCCAGCCCGGCGAGGAGGCGCAGGTCGATTACGGCGCGGGGCCGATGGTGCGCGATGAGCGCACCGGCCGGTATCGCCGCACGCGGCTGTTCGTTCTCACCTTGGGATACAGCCGCAAGGCTGTCCGCCTGCTGGTGTGGAATTCAAGCACGCGCGTCTGGGCCGACCTCCACGAGCGCGCTTTCCGCCGGCTCGGCGGCGTGCCGCGGCTGATCGTGCTCGACAACCTCGGCGAAGGCGTGCTCAAGCCCGACGTCTATGACCCCATCGCCAACCCGCTCTACGCCGATCTGCTGGCGCATTACGGCGCATCCGCCATGCCCTGCCGCGTCGCCGATCCCGACCGCAAGGGCAAGGTCGAGCGCAGCGTCGGCCACGCCAAGCAGACCCCGCTGAAAGGTTTGCGCTTTGAGAGCCTGGAGGAAGCGCAAACTTATCTGGACCGCTGGGAAGAGCGTTGGGCCGACACGCGCATCCACGGCACCACCAAGCGCCAGGTGGCGACGATGTTCGCCGAAGAGAAGCCCTCGCTGTTGCCGCTCCCGATCGAGCCGTTCCGTTTCTACCAGTTCGGCGAGCGCGGCGTGAACCTGGATGGCTGCGTGGAGGTGGATGCCGCCTATTACAGCGCGCCGCCGGGCTGGATCGGCCGTCAAGTGAAAGTGCAATGGGACGAGCGCACCGTGCGCGTTCTCGATCCGCGCACCGGCCAGTTGCTCCGCGAGCATCTGCGGCAGGACCGCGGTCTGCATCGCATCAAAGAAGAGGATAAGCCCTCACGAGCGCTGCCCTCGACGGTGCGGCTGCTGGCCCGCTGTGAAGCCGCCGGATCGCACATCGGCGCGCTCTGCCAGCGCATGTACCGCGACGAGGGCGTGGTGGCGATCCGCCGCATTCAGGGCATCCTCTCGCTGGCCAAGAAGCACGGTGCCAAGCTCGCCGACGACGGCTGCGCCGCCGCCATCGAGTGCGGCATCCAGGCCAACCCGTATCGCTTCGTCCGCCGCTGGCTGGAACGCCGGCCCCCCATCACGCTGCGCCAGGTGGACCCCATCATCCGCCAGCTCACGCTTTACCGCGATCTGATCGCCGATCAAACACAGGAGAACCCGTCATGAACCTTATCGAACTGCAACGCGCCATGCGCCACCTCAGGCTCGGCGGCATAGCCGCCGTTCTGGAGACGCGCTTACGGCAGGCCCAGGCCGAGCCGATGGCTCCCATCGATCTCATCTCTTGCCTCGTTTCCGACGAGCTGACACGCCGCGCCGACCGCCTGCTGGAACGCCGCCGCAAGCAGGCCGGCTTCCGCGACGTGAACAAGACGCTGGACAACTTCGACTTCACCTTCAATCCGAAGATGAATCGCAGCCTCGTCTTCGACCTTGCCGCCTGCGGATTCCTGCAGCGCCGCGAAGACGCGCTGTTCCTCGGCCCCGGTGGCACCGGCAAGAGCCATCTCGCCCAAGCCATCGGTCTCGCTGCCATTCAGCAAGGCTATAAGGTGCTCTATCGCGAGACGCACATCCTGCTGGAAGAACTGGCTGACGCCGCGCTCGACGGCACCCGCAAGCGGTACATGGAAACGGTCTCGACCGTCCCGCTGCTCATCATCGACGACTTCGGAATGCGGAAACTGCCGGCCAGCGCCGGCGAGGATCTGCTGGAGATCGTCATGCGCCGCTACGAGCGCGCCAGCACGCTGCTGACGTCGAATCGTCCCGTCGAGGACTGGGGCAAGCTGCTGGGCGACACGGCCGCGGTTGGCTCCATGCTTGACCGGTTGCTGCATCACGGCCACGTGCTCAAGTGCGGCCCGCGGAGCTGGCGCACCAAAACCGCAGCCGCGGAGTAAGCTTGCGGCCTTGCGAGGGCTCTGCCCTCGCGCTCCCGGGATTTAACGCTGTTGGGCCAGAATATTCGCGCACGGGGCGGCGTTGCCGCCCCGTATTCCGGCGCCTGGGTCGATGCTCGGGTCGCATCCCTGCGTTGCCCTATCCCCCGCCCAGGTGCGAACAGTATACGGCTCATCGGCGAGAAAAGCGGAAAAAGATTGCCGAAAAATGCACTGCGGGAGTATAACTGGATCTATCCTGCCTAACATCCGTTGGCCGGTTTTGAGGTGTCCCTCATTGGCCGGTTTTCAGGTGCCCCCCGAGG
>DATGMB010000295.1:0-9571 GCA_035293845.1 Bryobacteraceae bacterium | reverse complement strand
GCGCTGCAGCGGATTGTGCGGGAGACGGACGCGGCTCAGCCGGTTTCGGACGTGCAGACGATGCGGGCCGTGGTCGACGCGGAGACCGGGTCGCGGCGGGTGCAGGTGTATGTGCTGGGGGCGTTCGCGGCGATGGCGTTTCTGCTGGCGGCGGCGGGAATCCACGGGCTGCTGGCGTTTGCGGTGTCGACGCGGACGCAGGAGATTGGAATCCGGGTGGCGCTGGGGGCGCGACCGGGGGTGATTGCGGGCATGCTCCTGCGGGACGGGCTGAGAACGGCGGGTGTGGGCGTGGCTGCGGGATGTGCGGCTGGGTATGGCGCAGGGAGACTCCTGGAATCGGTGCTCGCGGGAGTGAGGCCGGACGATCCGGCGGTGTTTGGGGCGGCGGCGCTGGTCGCAGCGGCCATGGTCGTGATGGGGAGTGCATGGCCGGCTGTACGGGCGCTGCGGGTGGACGCGGCTACGGCAATTCGAGGCCAATAGTAGAAAGCCTGCGTTACTCGGCTACGAGTTTGATGGAGCCGACGCCGCCCTGAATGTTGAGGTGCACGGTGTACTTCGCTTTGTCGAGAGCATCGTTGAAATAGCGGGAGCCTTCGTGGCGGAGGCCGCTGGCTTTGATTTCGCCGATACCGCCGCTGGCTTCGGCGCTAATGCCGGCATCGGAGGGGAGATAGACGATGGCTTCGCCGACGCCGCCCTGGATGTCGACGTTGTAGTCGTGCTTTACGGGACCGCGGAGGTCCATGTTGATGGTGCCGACGCCCATCTGCACGCTGACACGGCGGAGATCGAGGGAGCCGAGATCGAGGTGGGCTTCGCCGGCGCCGAATTCGACACGGAGGTCGATGGGGACTTCACGGTTGAAGCGCAGGTCCCAGTCATATTTGGAGTTGCCGAAGTGCGCGGTGTGGTTGCCGGGCTGGGAGATGTTGAGTGTGCCGTTGGTGTAACGGACCTCGGGCTTCCACTCGGGGACGTTGTAATCGAAATCGGCGCGAACGAGCTTTTCCGTGCCGCTGCCGATGCGGAGATTGCCCGCGCCCATATGGATGATGGCGTTGAGCTCCTTGGCCGAGTCGCGCTCGATGACCTGGTAGGAGTGCTCGGGAGGGCCGGACGCGGTATGAATGACGCAGCCGGAGAGACAGACCAAGGCGGCGGAGAGAGGCACGAACGCTCGGTTCATGCCAGGAATTACGCGGGTTGGCTGAATTTGTTCCGGAAAAGTAAAACGGGCCGGAGGGCCCAGCATGCCGCGAGGGTATGCCGGGTGCGGCCCGTGTTCTTACTTCATCGGTGGTCTCTACCGGCTTTGATCGTCCGAAGGCGATTCGTACCGACGTCCTCCACGACTTCAGGATAGCGCCGGCGGGCCGGCAGGTGTGTGTGGGAACGCTCCTGGCCTGGGCTCCGGACAGAGCCGCGACCGTGAGGGAGCGGAGCCTAGCGCCAGTAGCCGCGGTGGTACCGATAGCCGTGGCCTTCGCGGCGCCACTCCGGGGCGACCCACACGGCGCGAGCGCGGGGCGGACGCTGCCAGCGGCCTTCGACCCAGGCCCAGTTGTGGCCGCGCCAATCCCACCATCCCGGTGTCCAGACATAGCCGGGGCCCGGCGCGACGCCCACTACGGCGTAACGCGGCGGAGGCGGTCCGTATTGGGCATAATACGCACCGCCATAGCCACCGCAGGCGGCCAGCAGGGCGCCTCCGACCAGTAGCGCGCCGGTGAGCAGCTTCTGTTTCATCGGTAGAAATCCTCCCTCTGTTCTTGGAACGTCGGAGGCGGATTCGGGGTTGCAGGGCTGAAACGAAGTTAATGTTACGAAGACTTCATGTGTCGCGCGGGCTGCACGGCGGGAGTGGGGCGGTCAAGCTCGCGGCGGATCATGCGCGAGAGGCTGGCCGGGTTGAACGGTTTCGGAAGAAAAGCGACATCGGGTCCGGTGAGGCTGTCGTTGGGATAGCCGGACATGAAGACGATGCGGAGGCCAGGCTTGCGGCGAGTGAGCTCTGCGGCGAGCTGGGTGCCGGTGAGGCCGGGCATGATCAAATCGGTGAGAACGAGGTGGACGCGCTCGGCATGGCCTTCGAAGAGGGCCAGAGCTTCGTCGCCGCTGTGGGCTTCGATGACGCAGTAGCCCCAGCTCTCGAGCAGAATGCGGGTAATTTGCGCGGTGGCGGGCTGATCTTCCACCACGAGAATCGTCTCAGCATGGCCATCGCGGGGACTGAGCTTACCGACAAGGGACTGGATCTCCGCGAAAACGGGGCAGCCGGGATCGGCCTGGAACCATGCTCGACCGCCTTCCATTTTTTCGCGGATGACGCCGCCTTCACGAAGAGCCGCCATGTGCTGACGGAGACTGGCGGGCTGGACGCCGGCGCGTCCGGCGAGCTCGGGGAGCGACCACCAGCGATTGGGCTCGTGAAACATCGCACAGAGCACGACGCGTCGCGGCGATGGGAACAGCGCTTCGAGGGCGGTGGGCTCGGGCATGATCTCTTCCGAAGATACCGGAACTCGGCATCCGACGATACATTGAGGGCACGTTTGGTGCCATGAGGGACGGTGCACCTGAGACGGTACGAGTGTGCGGTTCCACGGTTGAGAGGGATTGGCGGATTCTGGTATCCTCAATAGGTTGAATTCATAACACTGTCTCTCCCGGCGGCCCGATGACGGGCGGCGCCGGGCCTACCTGCGAGGTTTCACATGTCAGGCCATTCCAAATGGGCCACCATTAAGCACAAAAAGGCGGCTTTGGACGCCAAGCGCGGGAAGATGTTCACGCGCATCATCAAAGAAATCACGATCGCCGCACGCAACGGCGGAGATCCGGACGCCAATCCGCGTCTGCGCACCGCCATTATGGCCGCCAAAGCGGTGAGTATGCCTTCCGACAACATCAAGAAGGCGATCATGCGCGGCACCGGCGAGCTCGAAGGCGGACAGATCGAAGAAGTGATGTTCGAGGGCTATGGGCCGGGCGGCGCCGCCGTGCTGGTCAATGTCGCGACCGACAATCGCAACCGCACCGTGAGCGAGATCCGGCACGTGTTCTCCAAGAACGGCGGGAACATGGGCGAGCAGGGCAGCGTGGCGTGGATGTTCGAGCGCAAGAGCCAGATCTTCGTCCCGGCGGATAAAGCGCCTGGTGAGGACCAGCTCATGGGCATCGTGCTCGACGCGGGCGCCGACGACCTGCGCCGCGAAGGAGACCAATGGGAGATCCTCTCCGCGCCGGAAGCGCACGACGCGGTGCTGAAGGCCCTCGAAGCCAACGGCATCACGCCCGAGGAGGCCAGCATCGCCATGGTTCCGAAGAACCTCATCAAGCTGGAAGGCAAGAACGCATCGGGAATGCTGAAGCTGAACGAGGCGCTCGAAGACCACGACGACGTTCAGAACGTCTACTCCAACTTCGATATCGACGAGACCGAGCTGGAGGCGCTGGCGTAGCGTCGTGCGGGTGCTCGGCATCGATTGCGGATCGGAACGCACCGGTTACGGCGTAATCGAGAGCGACGGCGTCGAGCATCGTATGGTTGCGGCAGGCGTTATCCGGACCAGCGCTCGGCAGGCATTCGAGCGGCGGCTGGCGGAGATCGCGGCGGCGCTGCGGCAGCTCATCGGCGAGCACCGCCCGGAGCAGGCGGCCGTCGAGGGCGTTTTCTATTCGGCAAACGTGAAGACGGCGCTCAAGCTGGCGCACGTGCGCGGAGTGGCGCTGCTGGCCGTGGCGGAGGCGGAGATCGGGCTGGCGGAATATTCGCCGCTCGAGGTGAAGACCAGTGTGGTCGGCTACGGGCGCGCGGAAAAGGGGCAGGTGCAGATCATGGTCCGCAACCTGCTCCGCCTGGCCGAGCCGATCGATTCCGAGGACGCGTGCGATGCGCTGGCCGTCGCGATCTGCCATGCCACGCGGGAGGCGACCAACCGGAGGACCGGAATGCGCTCGCAAAACCGCAGCGATGGGAAGGTGGGGTTATGAGGCGGGCATTCGCGCTGCTGATTGCGCTCGCTGCGGCCGCGGCCGGCGAGGAGGCGCGAATCTTCTGGTCGAAATCGTTTCCAGGGAGCGCGCCGCCTTATGAGCAGGTGACGCTCGACCGCGCCGGCAACGCGGAATACGGCGAAGCCCCGAATGACGAACAACCGCTGAAATTCCGTCTCACGGATGCGGAAACCGAGGCCGTGTTCGGGTTGGCGGACAAGCTCGATCACTTCCGCCACCCGCTCGAATCGCCGCTGAAGGTGGCGTTCATGGGGACGAAGATCTTCCGCTGGGAAGCCGGCGCCGAGAAGCCCGAGGTGAAATTCAATTACTCGGAAGATCCCGCCGCGCAGGCGCTGCTCGACTGGTTCGAGCGCATGGCGGAGTCCGCGCAGGCCCGTATCGAGCTGGAGCGCGCGGCCAAGTACGACCGGCTGGGCGTGGACCATGCGCTCCGTAACCTGCGCGCATCGATGGACCGTAACCGGCTCGTGGGACTGGATCAATACCTGCCGATGCTGGACCGCATCGCGAACAACGATTCCTACATGCACACGGCGCGGATGAAGGCGGCCGAGATGGCGGAGGCGATTCGCGGGGCGAAGCCGGCGAGCAAGCCATGAAACGCCTCGCCGTGGCGCTACTGCTGGCGGCCTGCTGCGTCGCGCAGACGAACGGCCTCAGCAAGCAGGAGCAGGACGATCTATCGCGCGCCCTCGCGGATGCGGGCGGCAGCCCGAAAGATTATCTGCGGGGACTCGAGAAGCACCTCGAAAAGTATCCCGATTCGCCGCGGAAGGCGGAACTGGAGCGGGCGGCGGCGCTGGCGGCGCTCGAAGCGAAAGATGACGCCGCCCTGGTGCTCTATGGCGAGCGCGTGCTGGAGCGGAAACCGGACGATCTGCAGATGCTCGATCCGGTGTCGCGGGCGCTCTCGCTTCGGGATTCCCGGGATGCCGCCGAACGCGCGCTGAAGTACGCGCACCGCTATGAGACACTGGCTCGCGGGATGCTCCCCGAGCGGCCGCACGATGCCGAGTGGCAGAACCGGGGCGACCAGGCGATTGCCCGCGCGCTCACCTACCAGTCGCGGGCGGCGGGCACGCTGGGGCGCGCCGAGGAAGCGCTGGGCTTGGCGCAGCGCGCGTTTCTGACGTTTCCGAGCGCCGAAGCGGCCCGCGAGATCGCGAAATGCGAGGAGCGGCTCGGCCACACTACAGAGGCGGCGCGCGCCCTGGCGGATGCCTTCACGGTGCCGGACGCGCGCAACACGGATGCCGACCGCGCACGCGACCGCGGGCGCATGGGCGAGCTGTACCGGAAAGCGCACGGTTCCGAGGCCGGTCTCGGCGATCTGGTGCTGGAGGCATATGACCGCAATCTGGCGCTGGTGCACGCGCGCGAGCTCCGCATGCGGGCGAGCGACCCCAACGCGCAGCTCACCGATCCGATGCAGTTCACGCTGAGCGCGGTCGAAGGCGCGCCGATGCACATGGCGGAGCTGAAGGGAAAGGTCGTCATTCTCGATGTGTGGGCCACCTGGTGCGGGCCGTGCCGCGCGCAGCATCCGCTCTATGAACAGGTGAAGAAGCGCTTCGCCGGCAACCGCGACGTCGTATTCCTCTCGATCAATAGCGACGAGGACCGCGCGGCCGTGAAGCCGTTCCTCGATGAAGTGAAGTGGGCCGGCCCGGTGTACTTCGAGGACGGCCTCGCGCGCGCCCTCAAGATTACCGGCATTCCCTCGACGGTCGTCATCGGGCGCGACGGCCAGGTGTTCAGCCGCATGAGCGGCTACGTGCCGGACCTGTTCGTCGATTCGCTCTCGGAGAAGATCAAGGACGCGCTGCGGTAGCGCAGGCCATGGCCTGCGCCGGCTCTATGGAACAAGCGCCTGTCCGCAGCCGGATGCTGGTGCTCGCCGCGGCGGTGCTGTTCTCGACGGGCGGCGCGGCATTCAAGGCAACAGCCCTCAGCGCATGGCAGGTCGCGAGCTTCCGATCGGGTATCGCGGCTCTGGCGCTCGGCGCAGCGCTGCCGGAGGCGCGCCGGGGATGGCGCTGGCGCATCGTGCCGGTGGCGGCGGCTTACGCGGCGACGCTGGTGCTATTCGTGCTCGCGAACCGGCTCACCACGGCGGCCAACGCGATCTTCCTGCAATCCACGGCGCCGCTCTACCTGCTGCTGCTCGGCCCGCTCATTCTCAAGGAGCGCATCCGCGCGGCGGACGTCCTTTATATGGCGGCGGTGCTGGGCGGCGTGGGGTTGTTCTTTGCGGGGGCGGAGGTGACATCGGCGACCGCGCCCGATCCGCGCCTGGGGAACTGGCTCGCGCTCGCGAGCGGCTTTACCTACGCCCTGATGCTCGCGGGGTTGCGGCTGCTCGCGCGCAGGGGGTACGGAGAAGCGGCGCTGGCCGCAACCACCCTCGGGAACGTGCTGGCGTGCGCGGGTGTCCTGCCGCTGGCTCTGCCGGTGCGCGGCGCGACGGGCGCGGATCTGGCGGTGCTGCTGTACCTGGGAATGTTTCAGGTGGCCCTGGCGTACGTGTGCCTGACGCGCGGCATCCGGTTCGTGCCGGGCGTCGAAGCGACCACGCTGCTGATGGCGGAGCCGACGCTCAGCCCGGTGTGGGCATGGCTCGTGCACGGCGAGCGTCCGGGCGCGTGGGCGCTCGCGGGCGGCGGCATCATTGTCGTCGCGACGCTGGCGAACACGTGGCGGCACGCGCGCGGGATAAGTTCCCCTCAGCGCGTTGGCTGAGAATCGATCTCCTTACGCAATTGGGCCGCTGAAAGAGGACTGCCGCCTCCGCGCTCCGCCCGGCGCAGCGCTGCGATGAGCCGGCGGGCGTTGTTCGATGAGCGCAGGAGGTGCGCCGTTTCCCTTATGCCGGCCATTTCACCGGCGGGCAGCAGTGCTAGATCTCCGATCCGTCTGCGGCGAGGGGCGCTGTTGGTCGGCATCATTTCAACTGTACAGCAGCATCACGCTACGTCTCGCGCGCCGGAGCAACTCTACTTCTCCCCCGTCGCCAGCAGCGTCTCGAAATACGGCGGATCGGGCTCACGGTGCACCACTGCCGTCTCCACGTTCTTGAAGGGCGCGGCTTTGAGATACTTCTCCATCTCCAGCTCGGTGAAACCGAGCCAGAGGTCGGCGTACATTTCGCGGGCTTCTTCGAAGTGATGGCGGTTGAGGTCCAGCACCGCGATCCGCCCGCCGGGTTTGAGAATCCGCCAGGCTTCCGCGATGGCGCGCTCGGGGTGTTGCGCGTGGTGCAGCGCCTGGCTGAGAAACGCCAGATCGACGGTGCCGGTGCGGATCGGCACATCTTCGAGGTCCCCGAGGCGGTATTCGAGATTGGAAATGCCGTGCCGGCGCGCCAATTCGCTGCCGAATTCGACCATTTTCTCGGAATTATCGATCGCGATGACTTTCTTGGCGCGCTGCGACATGAGCTGTGAAATCGTGCCCTCGCCGGCGCCGAGATCCGCGATCACCATCGGCGGCATCAGCTTGAGCAGCGCTTCGGCGATGCCTTTCCAGGAGCGTCCGGGCACGTACTTGCGCCCGAACTTGCCGGCCAGTTCATCGAAGTAGCGGCGCATCGTGTCCTTGCGCTTGCGCAGGATGAGGCGGAGCGCTTCGCGATCCTGCTCCGCTTCGGGGACCTCGCCCGCTGCGCGGCGCAGCAGTTCCATGAGCTCGGGCGGAGCTTGCAGACGGTAAAAACTGTTCTTTCCCGTACGGCGGTCTTCGACCAGGCCGGCCTGCTTGAGCTGCGCGAGCCAGGTGGAAATGTGGCTTTGGCCACGCGCCAGAATCTCCTGCAATTCGGCCACGGAGAGCTCCTCCTTTTCGAGCAGGAGCAGCAGCCGCAGCCGGTTGGGATCGGCCGCCAGCCGCAAAGATTTGAGGATTGACGCCATGCCGCCGGACCGTCTAATATCAATGTATCAAGATTTGTTGATGCGAGGAATTGTACAAAGATGGGCACCGCAACGCTGAACGTCACCGATTTTAAAGTCGCCGACCTTTCGCTCGCCGATTGGGGCCGCAAAGAGATTTCGATCGCGGAACACGAGATGCCGGGCCTGATGGCCATCCGGCGTAAGTACGCTAAGGAGCAGCCGCTGGCCGGTGTGCGGGTGACCGGCTCGCTGCACATGACCATCCAGACGGCGGTGCTGATCGAGACGCTGAAGGACCTCGGCGCCTCGGTGCGCTGGGCAAGCTGCAACATCTTCTCGACGCAGGATCACGCCGCCGCCGCGATCGCCGCCGCCGGCACGCCGGTGTTCGCCTGGAAGGGCGAAACGCTCGAAGATTATTGGTGGTGCACGTACCAGGCGATCAGCCATCCGGGCGGCCTTGGGCCGGAGTTGATCGTCGATGACGGCGGCGACGCGACGCTGCTCATCCACAAAGGCTACGAGCTCGAAGAGGGCTCGGATTGGGTGAACACGCCCTCGGCCAGCCACGAAGAAAAGGTCATCAAGGACCTGCTAAAAGAGGTGCACAAGGAAAATCCGCGGCGCTGGCACGAGATCGTGAAGGGCTGGCGCGGGGTCTCCGAAGAGACCACCACCGGCGTCCACCGGCTGTACAAGATGCAGGAAGCGGGCAAGCTGCTGGTGCCGGCGATCAACGTCAACGATTCGGTCACCAAATCCAAATTCGATAATCTCTACGGCTGCCGCGAGTCCCTGGCGGACGGCATCAAGCGCGCCACCGACGTGATGGTGGCGGGCAAAGTGGCGGTGGTCTGCGGGTACGGCGACGTGGGCAAGGGCTCGGCGCACTCGCTGCGCGGCATGGGCGCGCGCGTGGTGGTGACGGAAATCGACCCCATCAATGCGCTCCAGGCCGCCATGGAAGGCTTCGAGGTGACCACGGTCGAAGACACGCTGGGGCGCGGCGATATCTACGTGACGTGCACGGGCAACTGCGACATCATCACGCTCGAGCACATGCAAAAGATGAAGGATCAGGCCATCGTCTGCAACATCGGCCACTTCGACAATGAAATCCAGATGGACCGCCTGAACGGCTCGGAGGCCAAAAAGACGAATATCAAGCCGCAGGTGGACATGTACACCTTCCCGAACGGCAACAGCATCTTCGTGCTCGCGGAAGGGCGCCTGGTGAACCTGGGCTGCGCGACCGGCCACCCGAGCTTCGTGATGTCGAACAGCTTCTCCAACCAGACGCTGGCGCAGATCGACCTCTGGAAGCACCGGGATGAATACAAGCCCGGCGTCTACACGCTGCCCAAGCGGCTGGATGAGGAAGTCGCGCGGCTGCACCTGGAAAAGATCGGCGCGAAGCTGACGACGCTGACGCCGAAACAGGCGGATTATCTGGGGGTGGCGGTGGAAGGGCCGTACAAGCCGGACCACTACCGGTACTAGGGCCGGCGCCGCGCGGCTACCAGGGTGTTACAGTTTAGTTGAACTTACCGCAGGAGAACTCAATTGGCAGAAAACCGATACCTCTTCACTTCCGAATCCGTGACGGAAGGGCACCCGGATAAGATCGCGGACCAGATCTCCGATGCCGTTCTCGA
>DATGMB010000294.1:0-16341 GCA_035293845.1 Bryobacteraceae bacterium | reverse complement strand
GCGTCGAGCAGCGGGTGGATAATCTTCCAGTCGGCCGCGTCCCAACCCACCAGGAGGACGCGGTTCGCGATCGGTTGTGGCACGAGTTACTCGGTCTTGCGGGCGGCCGCGCGGCGGCGGCGAAGCAGGGCCAGGCCGGCTACGCCGCCCATCGCAAACATCGCGAGCGAGGAAGGCTCCGGCGTTTGCCCTTGTCCAGCGGTGATGGATTCGCCCGGCGTCGTGTCGTAAGCGTAATCCACCAGCGTCGCGCTCTGCGTGTTGAACGGGCCGTTCACGTTCACGTTGATCTGCGCCCATCCCGTGTACTGCTGGCTGTTGCTCGTGAAGATGATCCCGAGGTAGGCATTGCTGCCGTTTTGCGGCCAGTTGCCGCCTTTGAAGCCTGGAGGTGGGGTAGGATTGCCGTAGGTCTGGCCGTATCCCAGCAGCAAGCCGTTGGACGTCGTGGCGTTTGCCGTGGCAATGATGCTGCCGAAGGACAGGGCTGCCGGATTCCCTCCGTTACCCGACACGAAATTCATCGACGCGCCACTGACCGAAGCATAGTTTTCATAAAAGCTGCTGGCGGCGCCGGTGGTTTTGGTCAGCAGCGTCAGGGCCGCGGTTCCGGGAAAATTGACCGTCACCGAATCGCCCGGCCCGGTGTTCCCCGAAACGGTATCGTTCAAAATACCGCTGTAGTAAACGGTGCCGGCGTGCGAGACCATTGGCGCGCCAAGAATGGCGCTTCCAGCAAGCGCATACCGTGCCAGCTTGCTATCCAGTTTTGAGAGAGACGATTTCCTGCGCGGCGTCCGGGACTGGGGCATGAATTCCTCCGAGAGTCAGGTTGAGTCTCCAAGGGTAATACGGCCAGTGCCGTAGGGTCAATGATTCCTGGTACTAACGCACGGTGCTAATACCCGTGGAACCACTTACCACACCTTGCACGCATTCTCCCGCGCCATCGGCTGTCCCGCATGGCAGGAGAATGCGTCCCGGAATTCCGGCATGTTGCTCACCACGCCATTAATCCGGTACTCGTCCGGCGAATGCTCGTCCGTAATGGCGTGCATGCGCTTGCTCTCCGGCCGCTCGTAGCCGCAGGCCCACTGCGCCATCCCGATGAAGAATCGCTGCTCGGGCGTGAAACCGTCGACGGACTTCAGCTCCTGGCCGCGCGTCGCCGCTTTCCAGGCCATATACGCCAGCGTCGTCCCGCCCAGGTCGGCCACATCCTCGCCCAGCGTCAGCTTGCCGTTGATCTTGATATCGTCCACCACCGTGTATTGCGAATATTGGTCGGAGACGCACGCCGCGCGCCGCACGAACTCCTCGGCATCCTGCTTGGTCCACCAGTCCCGCAGGTTGCCCCTGGCGTCGAACTGGCGGCCCTGGTCGTCGAAGCCGTGCGTCAGCTCGTGCCCGATGGTCGCTCCCGTGTTGCCGTAATTGGGAGCATCGTCCATCTTCGGGTCGAACAGCGGTGGCTGCAGCACGCCCGCGGGGAAGTTGATATCGTTCTTCTGCGGATCGTAGTAGGCGTCCACGGTCGGCGGGGTCATCTCCCATTCGCCGCGGTCCACCGGCTTTCCGATCTTCGCCAGTTGCCGGTGCGACTCGAAAGCCGTCGCACGCTCGAAGTTTCCGAGGAAATCGCCGCGCTCGACCCGCACGGAGCTGTAATCCCGCCACTTGTCCGGGTACCCGATCTTATTGGTCACGGCGTGCAGCTTGGCCAGCGCCTGCTCCTTGGTGGCGCCGCTCATCCACGTGATCTCGCGCAGGTCCCGTTCCATGGCCGCTTCGATCTGCCGCACCATCTCGAGCGCGCGCGCCTTCGTCTCTGGCGTAAAGGTACGGGCCACGAAGACCTGTCCCAGCGCCTCGCCAAGCTGCCCGTCCACGTAGCTTACGCAGCGCTTCCACCGCGGCTGAATCTGCTCGACCCCGCGCAGGCGCCTGCCGTAGAATTCGAAATTCGCCTTCACGAACGCATCCGAAAGATACGGCGCCGCCGCATGCGCGGCCTGCCACCTCAGATACGTCTTCCAGTCCGCGAGCGGTCTTTCCTTGAGCTCGCGCTCCAGCGCCGCGAAGAAATCCGGCTCGGTCACATTGACTGCTCCCGGCGCGGCCAGCCCGGATGCCTTCCAATAATCCGCCCAGCGGAACGACGGCGTCGCCGCCGCGAGCTGCGCGGCGGTCAGTTTGTGGAACACTTTGTACGGATCGCGCTTATCCACGCGCGTCAACGATGCCTGCGCCAGCGCCGTCTCGATCGCCATCACGGTCTGCGCGCCGCCACGCGCCGCCGCCGGCGAATCCCCCAGCAGCCGCAGAATCGCCGCCACATGCTCGACGTACCGTGCCCGCGTCTCGCGGGATTTGTCATCGGTCTTCGTGTAATAATCGCGGTCCGGCAGCCCCAGCCCGCCCGCCACGGCGAACGCGATCACCTGCTCGGAATCGGAAAAGTCCTGGCTCGAGCCGAACCCGAACAGCGCGTCCGCTCCCGTCTCGATGTGCAGCCGCGCCAGCACCGGCGCGATGTCCGAAACCTTCTTGATCCCCGTGATCGAGTCCAGCAGCGGCTTGAGCGGCGCGGCGCCCAGCCGGTTGACCGTCGCCTCGTCCATGCACGCGGCGAAATAATCCCCGATCTTCTGCTCGTTGGCCGTGCGGTTGGCTGCCGGCCGCGACGCCTGATCCAGCAGCCCCCATAGGTAGCGCAGATTGTCGTCGTGCAGTTTCGAGTACACATCCCAGCGCGCCTGGTCCGGCGGAATCGGATTCAGTTTGTTCCAGTTACCGCAGGCGAATTGGTAAAAATCCACGCACGGGTCGGCCGAACGGTCCAGGAACTTCGTTTCCAGGCTCGGCGTGTACGGCAGTTCCGTCAATGGTTTCTCCGGCGCGCTCTGCGCCCACACCGCCGCCGCGACCGCGAATCCCAGCCAGGCCCTCACCATTTCACCTCCTCGATCTTTCCGATCCCCACCACGAAACACGCGGCCCCACAGAGCACGATCGCTGCCGCCGCCACGAATGCCCAATAGAAGGCGTGCGTCCGCTCCACGATCGATCCCGTCACCCAAGGCGCGGCCACTCCGGCTAGGTTCGCGAAGCCGTTCTGAAAACTCGTCCATTTTCCCGCCGCGCGCGGGCCCGCGAGCGTCTGGGTAATGGCGAAATTGTTCGCCGTGAACGCTCCGAACGCCGTGCACGCCAGGATCAGCAGCGGCATGGCGATGCGGTTATCCGGTACGATCGCCACCGGCAGAATCACGGTCGAGAGCGCCAGCCCCCAGCCGACGAAGGTCTTCCGCACGCGCGTCGGCGTGGCCCCGCGCGCAATCGAGCGGTCCGAAAGCCACCCGCACGCGACGCTCGAAAGCCCCACCGCCAGAAATGCCGCCGAGGCGAACACCGCCATCTCGCTCTTTTCGAAGTGGCGCTCTTTTTCCATGTACGCCGGCAGCCAGGTGATCAGGAAATACCAGAAATAATTGGTGGAAAACAGGCCCAGCGCCGTGAACCAGGCCGGCCGCAGCGCCACGATCGCCCGCAGCCCCGGCGCTTCCGGCTCGTCCGCTCCTGCCCGGCGCGATGACTTTCGCGACGCCACGCCGCGCCCGCGCGGCATCCACAACAGCCACGGCCCCAGCCACAAAAAGCTGCCGAAGCCGAGCGCCAGGAAAAACGGCCGCCATCCGAAGTGCTTCATGAGCAGCCCGCCCGCCAGCGCGCCCAACGCCGGGCCGGTCTTGGTACCGGCATCGATCAGCGCGTTGGCGAAGCCCCGATGGTGCTCCGGGAAATGACTGGCCAGGAGGCGTGAGTACGAAGGATACGCCACCGATTCTCCCGTCCCCAGCAGCAACCGCAGGCCGAACAGCATCGCGAACCCGGTCGCCGCGCCGGAAAGCGCCGTGGCGCCGCTCCACACCAGGAACCCCGCCGCGTATACCCAGCAGACATTCCATCGGTCCACCACCCAGCCCGCCGCGCCCGCCAGTTGCAGCGCCGCATAACTCCAGAAAAATGCCGACCCCAGCAGCCCCAGCCGGTAATCGGAAAGGTGCAGCTCCCGCTGGATATCCGTCGCACCTACCGAGAGATTCGTCCGGTCCACATAATTCAGGAATGCGGAGATCGTGAGCAGCGCCAGCATCCGCCACTCGGCGGCGCTCAGCGGGGTGCGGCCGCGCACGGGCGCGCCGATGGGCAGGGCGGAACTCACAAGCAGCCGATCCTATCACATCCGTTTCCGCACCCTTCGCCCGCAACTGCGTACCCGCGCCCCAACCCCCAACCCCCCCAACCCCCAACCCCCGTGGTATGCTGGCACACATTCCGATGCCGCGCCTAACTCGATTAACGCTAGTTATCGCTCTCCCGTTCATCCTCGCCGCCGCACAGGACCGCATCCACGATCCAGTCGACACCGCCCGCACCGTGGCCGTCCCGGGACGCCACCCGGCGGCGATTCCCGCCAACGACCGCGGCCTCGCCGATCCCGCCCGCGAGCTCCGCTACATCACGCTGCTCCTCCAGCCCGCGGCCGGCCTCGATGAATTTCTGGCGCGACAGCAAAACCCCGGCTCGCCCGATTACCACCGCTGGCTCACGCCCGAGCAGTTCGCCGACCGTTTCGGCCTCAGCACCAACGACATCGCCCGGCTGACCGCCTGGCTGCAGAGCGCCGGATTGCAGGTCCACGACGTCGCGCGCGGCCGCCATTGGATCACCTTCAGCGGCACCGTCGAGCGCCTCGGGCGCGCGCTCCACACCGATTTCCACCGTTACGAAGTCCGCGGCGAGCTGCATGTCGCGCCCTCCTCCGATCCGTCCGTACCCGCCGCCTTCGCCGGCGTCATCGCGGGGTTTCACGGCCTCGACGATTTCCACGAGGCCTCGGCGCTCGTCCAGGCCTCTGCGCCGGCCACGCCGCAGACCACCAGCGGCTCCTCCCACTATCTGGCGCCGGACGATTTCGCGACCATCTACGACGTCAAGCCGCTCTACGCCGCGGGTATCGACGGCACCGGCGTGAATATCGCTGTCGCCGGCGAGAGCGACATCAACATCGCCAACATGCAGCAGTTCCGGAAATTCTTCAATCTCCCCGCCAACGACCCGGAAGTGCGGCTCTACGGCCCTGACCCGGGGTTCACCGGCGCCGAGACCGAAGCGGACCTCGACGTGGAATGGGCCGGCGCGGTCGCGCGCGGCGCCCACATCATCTATGTGAACTCCACCAGCGTCGTCAACGCCGTGCAATACGCCATCGATCAGAACCTCGCCCCGATTATCACGTACAGCTTCATCGGCTGCGAGCAGTTCGAGGTCACCCTCCGCTCGATCGCGCAGCAGGCCAATGCCCAGGGCATCACCTGGATGGCCGCCTCCGGCGATTGGGGCGCGGCCACCTGCGACTACATCTACTCCCCTATTCCCCAGGCCTCGCTCGGCCCCACCGTCGGCGCGCCCGCCAGTTTCCCGGAAGTCACCGCCCTCGGCGGCACACAGTTCAACGAGGGCTCCTCTCCCTCTACCTATTGGGCCTCGCGCAACGATGCCAATAGCGCTTCCGCGCTCGGCTACATCCCGGAAGTAGTCTGGAACAATTCGCCGCTCAACTCGCTCAAGGGCGTCGCGAGCGGCGGCCCGAGCGCGTTTTTCGCCAAACCGTCGTGGCAAATCGGCACGCCGGATGACAAGGTCCGCGATGTACCGGATGTTTCGCTGACCGCCGGCACGCACGATGGCTACCTGGTCGGGACCACGTCCAGCCTCGCCAACGGAGCATTCGCCGTCGTCGGCGGCACCTCGGCATCCTCTCCGGCCTTTGCCGGCGTTGTCGCCCTGCTCAACCAGTATCTGCTCAAGCAGAACGCGATCGCCCAGCCCGGCCTCGGCAACATCAATCCCACCCTTTACCGCCTCGCCCAATCGACCAAGGACGTCTTTCACGACATCACCGGCGGCAACATCGACGTGATGTGCGTCCAAGGCAGCCCGATGTGCGTCAACGGCAAGATGGGCTACGCCGCCGCTCCCGGCTACGATCTCGCCACCGGCCTCGGCACGGTCGACGCCAATAATCTCATCACCGAGTGGACCACCGGCACAGCCAGCCAGACGGCGCTCTCCGCGGATACCTCCACCGCCAAACCCGGCGCCACGGTCCATCTGACTGTCACGGTCACCGGCGGCGGCAAAGCCGTGCCCACGGGCGCCGTCACGTTCGTTACCCGAGAGGCCACCATCGGATCCGCAACGCTCGCCCCGGCCGCCGATGGCTCCGGCGCTTCCGCCACCGTCGCCATGCAGTCCGATCTCGTTATCTTCAACCAGTCTCCCGTCTACGCGTTGTACAGCGGCGATAGCGTCTACAGCCCTTCTTCGGGCAGCACCACCGTGGCGGCCGACACCAGCGGCGGCCACTCCGTGGTCGTTCCCTTCATTTCGCCGAATCCGGTGCCGCAGGGCCCCGCCGGCAATTGGCCCTACTCTGTGCTGCTGGCCGAGAAGGCCGGCATGGCGACGAAGCTGACCGGCTTCACCATCAACGGGGCCGACAACAGCGCCAATATCGCGCTCTTCAACAAGGGCTCGATTCCCGCCAACGGACTCGTCGGCGCAAACCTGGTCGGCAATCTCGGCAGCAGCAGCCTGCCCCTCGACCGGACCTTCGTTTTCACCGGCCAGGATGCGGACGGCACCACGTGGACCCGGCAACTCACCGTTACCTTCGTCGCCGCCCCCGGTGCGTACGATGTCCCCGCCATCGGCCTCGCCGGCGCGCCCTCCGCCCTGCAGCAGAACCCGCAGGCCGATCCTTCCTGCCAGTGGAAGCAGGATCTGATCATCGACGAGCACGCCGGCTTCCTCATGCAGCTCACCAAATTCACCGTCGGGCAGGCCGATTTCAGCGGCCAGATCCAATCCATCTTCGGCACTACGCGCCTCGCGCCCTGGGGCACGCTTCACGGCACAATGTGCTGGGGCTCGAGCAACACCGTGCCCGGCTCCAGCAAAACGTTCACCATCACCGGCACGGCCACGACCGGCCTCAGCGCTTCGGCGAGTGCCACCGTGCAGTACCAGGCTGCCGTGCCCGGCGATCCGCCCAGCTTCACCGCATCGAGCACTGGCATCACCCTCACCGTGCCGGACAACACCCAGAACGCCGGCATCAACGTGACCCTCGCGTTCAGCACCGGCTCGCCTTCCTGGCAGGTTTCGGTGCTGCCCGCCAACTCCACGACTGCATGGCTCAAGGTTTCGCCGCTCTCCAGCACCGGCGTAGGAAGCATCGCCGTGCAAGCCGTGACCAGCGGGCTCTCCGAGGGCGCTTACCAGGCGACTCTCGTGATCTCCGCCCCGGGCGCCCTTCCCGATCACATCGCGATTCCGGTGCTGTTGGTCGTCGGCGCATCCAACTACAAGATCAGCGCCCTTGTGAATGCGGCATCGTTCCAGCCCGTGGCCGCGCCGGGTATGCTCGCGGCCGTTTACGCCGCGGGCTTGAACACGCCCGCCCAGGCTTCGAACATCCCGCTGCCGCTCAGCCTCACCGGGCTCTCCGCCACGGTCAACGGCATTTCCGCGCCGATCTGGGGCATCTATCCCTCTTCCAGCCAGGTGAATCTCCAGATTCCGTACGAAGCCGGTTCCGGCCCCGCCGTGCTGGCGCTCAACAACAACGGCGCGGTCTCGTATTACAACTTTCAAATCGCCGCCGCCGCTCCCGGGCTGTTCGGCATATGGGATGCCACCGGCAACCCGCTGACCACGGTCCAGCAAGGCCAGGTAGTGGTCGCCTACATCACCGGCGATGGGGACGCGACACCGTTCGTCTCCACCGGCGCCACGCCGGCCGTCACCACCGCCATCAAGAACCTGCCCAAACCGCGCCTGCCGCTCAGCGTCTCGGTCGGCGGCCTGGATGTGGGGCCGCCGCTGTTCTACGGCATCCCGAGCGGATTTGTCGGCGTCACCCAGATCAATTTCACGGTCCCGGCGAATGCGCCGCTCGGTCCGCAGCCGGTCGTCGTCACCGTCGGCGGCGTCCAGAGCAACGCAGTGACCCTGACCGTCACCGCGCCGAAGCCGTGAAACGCGTCGGCGTGTGACGCAAAGTCGAAAACTGTATTCGCCTGCGCCTCAACCACTTATGGGCGCCGGGGCCGGGAAGCCCGCTACGCGCGTGCTACCGTCGTAATCGAAAAAGAGCTGCTCGTTAGGCGAGATGCAGCCCGTACCGGAGCGACGTCCGATGCCCAACATGGCCAGGGCAACCTAAGTTCGGACCCAACGTCGTGCAACGTTCGCCAGCCTGCTCGATTGGTACTTCCCCGGTTCGGGGAAGATGGAGGCCTCCAAACCAGTCGGAGCCCGGCGCTGAGCCGCCGGCTCCGATACACCAAACCCTCCGCGATGCCCTAAAATTAAGGGCGCCATGCGCAGTTTTCTGCTGTGGGCATTCCTGGCTGCGCCACCAGTGTGCAAGCCCGCGCCGCAGGTCGATCCAGCCGCGCCATCAACCCGCGAAACCGCCTCGCAGACTTACGACTTGACTGCCCGGCTCGATCCGCCCGCCGCAGCATCCGTGTCCATTTTCGGCGTTTCCAGCCCCTTCACCGCCTCCACGCTCAGCGACGATTCCGGCCGCTTCACGTTCCGCAAACTGGCGCCCGGCAGTTATACCGTCGCGGTCTTCATCCCGGCCCAGGGCGAGGCGCGCCAGACCATCGAAATCGGCCCCGCCAGCGCCGACTCGCGGCAGCGCGTAGCCCTTACCGTTCACCTCAAGGAATCGGACTTCGTCTATGGCGATCCCATGCGCCGGCGGAATTCGGTCAGCACCCGGCAGCTCGCCATCCCCGATAAGGCCGTACGTGAATACGAGGAGGCGCAAAAGCTGCTGTCGCGCCACAACGTCCTCGAGGCAACCCGCCGCCTGGAGCGGGCCGTGGAACTTGCGCCGCAGTTTGCAACCGCCTGGAATAATCTCGGCACCATCGCCTACCAGACTCGCAATTACGCGCGCGCGGAGGAATGTTTCCGCGAGGCCCTGCGCCAGGACCCCACCGCTTACGAGCCGCTCGTGAATCTGGGCGGCGTGCTCGTCAATCTGCGCAAGCTCGACGAGGCCTGGGACTACAACCTCCACGCCGTGCTCACGCGGCCCAATGATGCGCTGGCCAATGCGCAGCTCGGCATGACGTATTACGGCCTCGGTAATCTGGAGTTGGCGGAAAAATATTTCCGCATCGCGGTCCGGCTCGACCCCGCCCATTTCTCCCACCCGCAGCTCTTCCTGACGGAAATCGACCTGCGCCGCGGCGACACCCGCACGGCCGCCGCGGACCTGCAGGATTTCCTGCAACATCACCCCGATTGGCCCCAGGCGGCGAAGATGCGCGAGCAGATCGCCGCCTGGCGCGGCCGGTAGCATCCGCGCGTGGCGGGCCCATGGCCGGCGCCGGCACGCGGTCAATGCGCTGCCGTGCCGCGGTACGACGCAAGGGCATGGCGCGCGTCGCCAGCGGCAACCTGGCACGCGCCGGCCGTCCGCCGCACGCGTGTGGGCCGCTGCTCGCCGTGCACTCCGCCCCCGGCGGCCGCGGCGATCATCCCCGGGGCCGCACAGTCCGTAGCTCAGGCGCATGGTCTGCACAGCGGCCCGCACCCGGAGGCTGCGAGAATGGTGTCTGAGCCCCGTGCCGCTTCCCATCGATTCCCTCCTTCCCGAAATCCTGTCGCACCTGCGCGCGCACAATTCCCTGGTGCTCGAAGCGCCGCCCGGCGCCGGGAAGACCACGCGCGTGCCGCCGGCGCTGCTCGATCTCACCCCCGGCGAAATCCTCGTGCTCGAGCCGCGCCGGCTGGCCGCGCGGCTGGCGGCGCGGTTCGTCGCGGCGTCCCTCGGCGAAACAGTGGGCGAAACCGCCGGCTACCAGGTGCGCTTTGAAGAAGCCGCCGGGCCGCGGACGCGCTTGCGCTTTCTGACCGAAGGCGTGCTCACGCGCCGTCTGCTCTCCGATCCGACTCTCGAACGCGTGGCGGCGGTGGTGCTCGATGAATTCCACGAGCGCCATCTGGAGGGCGATCTCGCGCTCGCGCTGCTGCGCCGCCTGCAGCGGACCGCGCGGCCGGACCTGCGGCTGGTCGTGATGTCGGCCACTCTCGACGCCGCGCCGGTCGCGGCATATCTCGGCGGCGCTCGCGTGATGCGCTCCGAGGGGCGCCAGCATCCGCTCGAAATCCGCTACACCCCGCACTCGCCCGCGCCGCTCGAAGAGCAGGCGGCGGCGACCGTGGAGGCACTACCGGAGGGCCGCGGCCACGTGCTCGTGTTCCTCCCCGGCGCGGCGGAGATCCGGCGCGCGCAGTCGGCATGCGCGGCGCTCGCGGCGCGCCGCGGCTGGCTGGTGCTTCCGCTGCACGGCGATCAATCTCCCGAGGAGCAGGACCGCGCCGTCGGGGCGTCCGAGCGCCGCAAGATCATTCTCTCGACCAACGTGGCGGAAAGCTCGATCACCATCGATGGCGTGGAGGCGGTCATCGATAGCGGCCTCGCGCGCGTCGCCGGCCACTCGCCGTGGTCCGGGCTGCCGACGCTCACCGTGGCGCGCATCAGCCAGGCTTCGGCGAACCAGCGCGCCGGCCGCGCGGGACGCACCGGGCCGGGCCGCGCGGTGCGACTCTATCCGCTCGAAGATTTCGCGCGGCGTCCGGCGCAGGACGTGCCGGAGATCGCGCGGGCGGACCTCGCGCCGATGCTGCTCCTGCTGCGCGCCATGGGCGGTCCCGAACTCGAATGGCTCGACGCGCCACCGGCCGCGGCGCTCGCGCACGCCGAAGAGCTGCTGGCGCAGCTTGCTCCCACGGCGTCACTCGCGCGGGAAATGGCGCGCTATCCGCTGCACCCGCGGCTCGCCAGGCTCATCGTGGAGGCGCGGCTGCGCGGGGCGGCCGAGGACGGCTGTACGGTGGCTGCGCTGCTGAACGCGGGCGAGCGCCTGCCGGCGCGCCCGGATCACGCCACACGGTCGGATCTTCTGGTGCTGCTCGAATCGCAATGGGAGCCGCGAACGGCCCAGATCGTGCGGCAAATCCGCAGACTGGTCAATCCGCCACGGCAGGCCCGCCGCGACGAAGACGCACTGCTGATCTCCGTCCTCGCCGCCTTCCCCGACCGCGTGGCGCGGCGGAGGCAGGGCCCGGAATTGCAGCTTGCGAACGGTACGGCGGCGCAGCTTGCGCCTGCGAGCACCGTAACGGAAGCCGAATTCCTGGTCGCGGTGGAGGCGGAGGAGCGCCGCGAGCAGCGGGCGCCGCTCGTGCGCCTCGCCAGCGCCATCCAGCCCGAATGGCTGATCGACCTCTTCCCGGACCGCGTACGCGAGGTCTCCGAAGTCGAATGGAACCGGGCCGCCGGGCGCGTGGAGGCGGTCAGCGCGCTCCTGTTCGATCGCATCCCGATCGAGCAGAGCCGCGGCACCCCCGATCCGGAGGCAGCCGCCGCGCTCCTCGCCGAGCGGGGCAGGGAAGCCGGCCTCGGCGAATCCGAGGAATCGCAGGCGCTCCTCGAACGCGTGCGCTTCGCGGCGCAGCACGCGCCTATGCCGGAGCTTTCCGCCGATGCCGCGCTCCGCGCGCTGGCCTCCGGGCGCCGGAGTCTGGCCGAGCTGGAGGCGGCGGCGCGCGATGGCGGCCTCGCTCGGGCGCTCGCCGCGCAAATCCCGCCGGCCACCCGGCGGCTGCTCGATGAAATTGCGCCCGAGACCATCCGGCTGCCCCGCGGACGGCAGGTACGCGTGCACTACGAGCCCGGCCAGCCACCGTGGATCGCCTCCCGCTTGCAGGATTTCTTCGGCATGCGCCAGACCCCCGCGGTGGCCCGCGGAGCCGTGCCCGTGGTCGTGCGGCTGCTCGCGCCGAATAACCGTCCGGTGCAGATGACCACGGACCTCGCGGGCTTCTGGGAACGCCTCTATCCGCAGTTGCGCAAGGAACTCGGCCGCCGCTACCCCAAGCACGCGTGGCCCGAGAAGCCCTAGCGCAGCACGGCGCGCGGAAGCGGCGTCAGACTTCGCGCACCGCGGGCGCCCCCAATCCCCGATCCCCGACCCCAACCCCCGGCCCGCGCCCCCAACCCCGCGTGCGATACCGTCCATCGCCGCCGGATACGCCGCACCTACAATCGGTTATGCTCAGGAATCTTCTCTTCGTGCTGGCCGCCGCGGCCGCGGTTCACGCCGCCGGCGATTCGCCGCTCGATCGAGCGACGCTGCGCGGCATCCAGGCTGTCAACGTAGTGGTGGATCCCCTCGATCCGCAGATCGAATCCGCCGGTGTGACGCGCGCCGATCTGCGGGAGCGCGCCGAGACCCTGCTGCGCGCCGCCGGAATCGTGATCGATACCTCGCGGCCGGAGTTCGTGGGCGTGCGGCTCACCGCCGCGCGCGGCGGCCGGGGGCCGTTCGCCGAATTCGCGGTGGCCATGACGCTGGCCTTTTACCAGCCGGTCCAGCTCGTGCGCGACCCCAACGTGCGCACCGCAACCCAGACGTGGGAGATCGGAACTGTCATCCTGGCCGCCCCGAAGGTGCTGCACCAGGCGAGCCAGGACAGCATCGAGGATCTCACCGGACGGTTCATCAAAGCATACCGCTCGGTGAATGCGAGCGCGAAGTAACCGTCGCCCTGACCGGCGTCCCGGTCAACGCTATCATTGACCCATGAAATCGCTTCTGCTCGCCGGATTGTTTCTCGGCGTTGCCTTCGCGGACAACTACCCGCGCCAGCCCGGCATCGACGTCCAGCACTACATCTTCCGCGTCACGCTCAGCGACACGACCGACGAAATCGCCGGTGAAACCACCGTGCGGGTGCGCCTGGTGCAGGGCGGCGTGCGGGAGATGGCGCTCGATCTCGCGCAGCCGATGACCGTCGACGGCGTGACCGCGGGGGGCGCGGCCGCGCGCTTCGAGCGCGCTGGGGACCGGCTGCTCCTGCCCCTCGATGGACCGCCGGGCAGCCTGCGGGAATTCACCATCCGGTATCACGGCGTTCCGGCCGGCGGGCTGAAAATCGTGCGGAACCGGTACGGTGAGCGGTGTTTTTTCAGCTCCAACTGGCCGGATCTGGCGCACCAGTGGCTGCCCACGATCGACCATCCATACGATAAAGCGACCGGCGAATTCCTTGTGACCGCGCCGGCGCGTTACCAGGTCGTCGCCAATGGCGCGCTTGAAGAGGAGATCGACCTGGGCGATGGCCGCCGCCTCACGCACTGGAGCCAGGCCGCGCCGATCGCGACCTGGCTGTACAACATCGGGGTGGCGCAGTTCGCGTCCCGGCATTTCGGGACGGCGGCCGGAGTGCCGCTCGAAACCTGGGTGTATCATCAGGACCGCGATGCTGGGATCGGCACGTTCGAGGAAGCGACGCGCCGCGCCATCGAGTTCTTCAGCGCGCGCGTCGGGCCGTATCCGTACCAGAAGCTCGCCGATGTGCAGTCGGCGGGCAATAGCGGCGGCATGGAACACGCCAGCGCGATCTTTTACGGCGAGCGTTCGGTAAACGGGCGGCCAGCCTACGGCCTGGTCGCACACGAGACGGCGCACCAGTGGTTCGGCGATTCCGTGACCGAGAAGGATTGGGACGACGTCTGGCTGAGCGAAGGCTTCGCGACGTATTTCGCGCTGCTGGCCACCGAGCATTACGACGGCCGCGATGCGTTCGTGGCGGGCCTCAAGCGCTCGCGGAAGCAGGTATTCGCCGCCGAAAAGCGCCTGCCGGACGTGGCCGTCGTACAGACGAGTCCGTGGAACGGCATTCCGAACGCGATCGTGTATCAGAAGGGCGGTTGGGTGTTGCACCTGCTGCGCGGGCAGATCGGCACGGAGAAGTTCTGGCAGGGCATCCGGGAATATTACCGGCGCTACCGCGACGGAAACGCATCCACCGCGGACTTCCGGCACGTAATGGAGGAAGTTTCGGGAGCCGATCTGGGCTGGTTCTTCGCGCAGTGGGTGTACCGCGCGGGCACGCCGGTCCTCGAGGGCGGCTGGCGTTATGACGCGGCGGCGAAGAAGGTCGTGCTGGAGCTCGAACAGACGCAGCCGGGCGAGATCTACCGCCTGCCCATCGAGGTCGCCGTGGGCGCGCAGACCAGCAAATTCGAGATGACGCAGAGGCGGCAGCGGTTCGAGATCGCCGCGGAGCAGGACCCCGGCACGGTCCTGCTCGATCCGAATATTTGGCTGCTGGCCGAAGCGAAATTGGCGAAGCGGTAGCCCGCGTACCTACTGAAGCTGGCCCCGGAGATACTGGGCAAAGTGATAGACGTCGAGCGTCCCTAACCCGCTGCCCAGGTTATACCCGTGGGCGCCTTCGTAGAACCAGTTATCGCCGAACGCGACCTCGCGTAATGGAGCGTTCGCGCCGGCCCATGCCTTGTGCAATTCGGCGAGGCTGTAGAGCGCGGGGTTCAGAAACCCGATCCGCCCGCCGGCATATTGCGCCAGCAGCGCGGCGACCCCGTTCAGTTGCGGCGCGACAAAGCTGGTGCCGCCGGCGAAGTAAGTGGCGCCGGGGCCGGAAACGTTGGAGGTGTACAGAATGACGTAGCCGGTGTTTGGATCGGCGTCGAGGGAAATGTCCGGCACATTGCGGCCCGCGAAATTCGCCGGCAGATTGTAGAGCAATCCGTACGGCTGCAAATAAAAGGCCTGGCCGGGTTGGCTGAGCTGCACTCCGGCGATGCCGGACTGATACGGGGGCGTCGCGAACAGGATGCTGACGCCGCCGCCGCTCCCGCCGCCGAACGTTCCACAGGAAATCGGATCGTAGCCCAGCTTCGCGCACAGGCCGTTGAGGTAATCCCAGCCCCACACGCTCTCCTGCGGGATCTGGATCTGGTAGTGGGGCGCGGTGCAGGCGGAATTCAGGCAGTACACCTGATGGCCTGCGAGGGTGGTGCCGCCGGCGGCCGTGATCAAGGGATCGCTGGCCGGATAGTCCACGCTCAGCGTGAGGCTGCAACTGTTCTTCACGGAGGCCGCGTAGGGGCCCCAGCAGCTAAAATCGCGATTTACGTCGTAAGCGCCGCCGTCACCCGATGCCCCGAAGGCCGTTTGCCCCTGCAACGATGCCCGCAGCAGAAGCTCGTGAAACGCCTGAGCGAAGGGCGCCAGCTCGTTGTCAGAGGGATCGTTGACCGGAGAAACGCTTTCGAGCCACTCCCATTCGCCCCAACTGGTCGAAATGCTGTCCGCCTGGTTGGCCTCGACGGCGGCGGCAAAGGCATCGACGAAACCCTGGTCGGTGTCCGGTGCCTGATAGACGATCACTTTCGCGCCGGGAGCGATCCCGCCGGCCTGCTCGACATCGAGTGTGGTCTCGATCGAGCCGGAAGCGTCGCTGGGCGCGGGCGGCCCGCCATCGAGATTGACGATCGAGATGCGATCCGGCGCGACGCTGAGCCCGACCGCCGCCCAGTACGCGTAGGCGTCGCTCGGCGTGAAGGCAGCCAGCGTGACGATGCCGAGGGTGCGGCCGCTGCCAGTTATCCCTGCCTGGTAAAGCGGCTGTACGTCGTAGTTGTCGGCAAAGTCGGTGACGGTCAGGGATCCGAAAGCATGGCCCGTCTTGGCCGACGCCGTGCTCCCTGGTCCCGCATGGATGCTGCCCGGAAGCGTCCTCACGTGCGCATGAAACATCGGGCGATCGCTCAGACCCAGTACCGCGCGGACCGATGAAGAGACCTCGGCGGGAATTATGGGACGGTTTGCCGGAGCGCGGAAGGTATAGCCCGGCTGCTTGCCCTGGGAGGCGACTTCGTAACGGTGCAGGCTCACCGAGAAAGCCTGCTCGATATCGGCCGGCATGCCGGTGACTTTGAGCGTGGTGGCGGTGCTTCGCTCGGTTTTCAGCCCGTAGCGCGCAAACGCTGCCGCGATTTTCGCGACCTCCGCGTCGCCGGGGGCGAACCGGGCCGCGAACTGTTCGGACGTAAGAAAGCGGTGATACTGCGGCGAGCCGGGCGTGTAAATCGCCTGCTGCAGTTGTTCGGCTTCGGTCAACCTGGGGAGCGAAAGCGCGACCGTGACCGAAATGGGTGTCCTTCGCTCCAGCCCCTCGATCGGGCCGCGATCCACCGGCTTGAGCGCAGCCGCGTTCGCGGTGCCGGCCATACACAGGACAACCAGAGTTTGCAGGCAAAACTCGATTCTCGCCACCGTGAAATCTCCTCGATATTAGGGAACTAATCCCGAACTAAACCGGGACGGGCTATCTTATCGGCGGCAGGATCGAGGGTCAAGCCGCCCAGAATGGAAC
>DATGMB010000293.1:0-7446 GCA_035293845.1 Bryobacteraceae bacterium | reverse complement strand
GTGCTCTTGGTGCGCGCCGAGGTCGCGACCGGGCACGTCTCCGTCAGCCCGTAGCCCGCGATCACCTCGCAGCGGAAGGCCTTCTCCATTGCCGCGATCAGCTCCGGCGCGGCCGCGGCGCCGCCGATGTGAATCTGCTTTAACGTCGAGGTGTCGAATCTTCCCAGATCCGGGCAGTTGATCAGCGCGTTGGCCATGGTCGGCACGAGCGACATAGCCGTCGCGCCCTCTTCCTGAATCAGCCGCAGCACCTGTGCCGGCTCGAACCGTCGCACCATCACCTGCTTGAGGCCATTCATCACCGCGGTCTGCGGCCGGCCCCATCCGTTAGCGTGAAACAGCGGGATGGTGTGCAGCTCGACGCCGTTATCGTCGTGGTTGAACGTGCCGCCGACGGCCAGCGCGTGCAGGTACAGCGTGCGATGCGACAGCATCACACCTTTGGGCGTGCCCGTGCTTCCGCTGGTGTAGAACAGTTCCGCGATCTCATCCTCATCGAAGGAGAAGATGTCCGGCCGCTCGATCCTTCCCCGCCCCAGCAGTTCCTCGTATTCCGGCCCGATTTCAACCCAACGCACGACCGCCGGGCAGGTCTGCCGCAGCACGGCGATATACGGCGCGAAATCGCTTTCGTAGAACAACACGCGCGGCTCGGCGTGATTCAGAATCGCGGACAGCTCCGCCGGCTGCAGCCGCACGTTGAGCGGCATCACCATGGCGCGGATCAGCGGCGCAGCGTAGTAGCCTTCGAGCAACTGATTGTTGTTGAAGCTGAGGAACGCGACGCGGTCGCCGCGCACCACGCCCTCGCTCCGCAGTCCGTGTGCGAGCCGTTCACAGCGCTCGCCGAACTCGCGGTACGTGAAGCGGCACGGACCCGAAACGATCCCGACTTTGTGCGGAAACAGATCGACGCCGCGATACAGGCACCGCACCGGCGTCAGCGGCATCTTCATAGCACGTACCTCCCGGCCCGCAAAAGACGATCCGCGATGGCCCGCCGCAGCACGATCGCGTCCACCGGCTCGCACGCAGCAAGATGCCGCACGGCCTCGACCGGCAGCACGTCGCGGGCCGCGATCTCGATCCGCCCCATCGCATCGCGCAGAAACACGGAAGTCATTTCCGCCGCCATGCTGCCTTCACCAAGTTTGCGGGCCCGCAGCAGGGCCGATTCCATCGCATACGTCTCAATGATAATATCCGCGATCCGGATCAGCACTTCCTGCTGCTCGTCGAGCGCGGCGCCGTAGCGACCGGCCGCGTTCAGCGCGGCGAGGGCCAGCGCTTTCGCGTTCCGCACCAGCCGGTCCTCCACGGGCGCGTCCGCTCGCAGATCGTCCCCGCTCCATTCGAGCGCCAACTGCCCCCGCGCCGCGCGCTTGAGCAGCATTCCCGGAATCAACAGACGGTTGATCTCGTTGGTCCCCTCGAAAATGCGGTTGATGCGCGAATCGCGGTAGGCCCGCTCCACCATGTAATCCTGGTGGAACCCATAGCCGCCGTGGATCTGCACGCCCTCGTCAGTGACGTAATCCAGCACCTCGCTCGCGAACACCTTGACGATCGAGCATTCCACCGCGAACTCCTCGACCGCCTTCAACACCATCTGCGCCCCGTCGGCGCGCTCCCAGGAGAATCCACCCAGCCGCGCCTCGATCATGCCGACGGTGCGCCAGACCATGGCTTCGCCAGCGTAGATCCGGATGGCCATCTCCGCGAGCTTGTGTTTGATCGCCCCGAATTCGCCGATCGCGCGGCCGAACGCCTTCCGGTCCTTCGCGTATTTCAAACAAGCCGCGAGCACCTTCTTGGCGCCGCCCATCGTCCCCGGCCCGAGCTTCAGCCGCCCGATGTTCAGCACGTTCAGTGCGATGATGTGCCCGCGCCCGATCTCGCCGAGGACATTTTCGGCCGGCACCGGCACGTTATCGAAATACAGAGCCGTGGTGGAGCTTCCCTTGATCCCCATCTTCTTTTCTTCGGCGCCGCTCTTGACGCCGAAGCCGCGCTCGACCAGAAACGCGGTGAACTTCTCGCCCCCGACCTTGGCGAACACCGTGAACAGATCCGCCGCGCCGCCGTTGGTGATCCACATCTTCTGCCCGTTGAGGATGTAGTGCGTGCCGTCCGGCGAAAGGTCCGCCCGCGTGCGCGCCGCGAGCGCGTCCGACCCGGCATGCGGCTCGGTGAGCGCGTAGGCCGAAAGCATCTCGAGGCTCGCGAGCTTCGGCAGGTATTTGGCCTTCTGCTGCTCGTTGCCGAAAAAGAGCAGCGGCAACGTGCCGATCCCGACGTGAGCGGAGATCCACCCGGAAAACGACGCATCGCCGGCGAAGTGTTCGGCCGCGACCATCATGGCGGTCAAGTCCATCTCCATGCCGCCGAATTTTTCCGGGATCATGATGGCCGCGAGCCCCATCTCCGCGGCTTTGCGGCAGACCTCCCGCGCGACGCCCGGCTCGTGATGTTGAATCGCCTCCAGATGCGGCTCGACCTCCTTTGCATAGAACTCGTCGACGGTCCGGGCAATCGCACGATGCTCCGCGCTCAGGTCCTCCGCCGTGAAAATCTCCGCCGGCGCGCGATCCTCGGTTAAGAACGCGCCGCCGCGCGTCGTGGCAATCGAACTCGTTGGAGTAGCCATTCTAAGCCTCCGCCGCCATTCCCTTTCGCCGGTCGAATTCGGCAAACGTCGCGCCCGCTTCCGCCAGCTCGCGCAACAGCGGCGCCGGCGGCCACAGATCGTCGCCGTGGCGCGCGCGGAACTCCTCGATCCGATCCAGCACCCGCTTCAGCCCCACGGTATCGGCGTAGAACATCGGCCCGCCGCGCCACGCCGGGAATCCATATCCGTTCAGATAGACGACGTCGATATCGGACGCCCGCAGCGCAATTCCGTCGCCGAGCAGATGCGCGCCCTCATTGACGAGCGCGTAGACGCAGCGGTCCACGATCTCCTCGCGGGAAATCGCCCGCCGCGTAATCCCGGCTTCGCGCGCGAGTTGCTCGACGAGCGCCGCCGTTTCCGGATCGGGCGATGGATTGCGGTTTTCGTCATACCGGCTGAACCCGCGCCCGGTCTTCTGGCCGAAGCGCCCCATCTCCGCCAGGCGGTCCGCGACCAGCGGCACACGCACGCCCGGCTTTTCGAGGTGCTTGAATTCCCGGCGCGCGCGCCAGCCGACGTCGAGGCCCGCCAGGTCGCTCATCGCCAGCGGCCCCATCGCCATTCCGAATTCGAACAGCGCCGCATTCACATCTTCGACCGATGCGCCCTCTTCGACCAGGAATTGCGCCTCGCGCAGGTACGGCGTCACCATCCGATTACCGATAAATCCGCGCGCATTCCCCGCCAGCACGCCGATCTTTTTCATCCGGCGCGCGAGCGCCATTGACGTCGCGAGCACCGGTTTCGACGTCTCCCGTCCGCGCACGATCTCGATCAGCCGCATGACATTCGCCGGGCTGAAATAATGGTGCCCGACCACGAGTTCCGGCCGCGCGGTTACGGACGCGAGCTCATCGATATTCAGGTACGAGGTATTCGACGCCAGGATGCAGCCCGGCTTCGCGATGCGGTCGATTTCGGCGAAGACCTGCTTCTTGAGCGCCATGTTCTCGAAAACGGCCTCCGCGATGATGTCGACGTCCTCGAAGCCCTCGTAGGTCAACTGCGGCGTAATCCGCGCCAGCCGCTCGTCCATCGCGGCCTGCGTCAGCTTGCCTTTCTTGACGCTGCTCGCGTAATTGCGCCGGATGGTCGCCATGCCGCGATCCAGCGCCTCCTGCGTGCTCTCTTTGACGATCACCGGAATTCCCGCGTTAGCGTAATTCATCGTGATGCCGCCGCCCATCGTGCCCGCGCCGATCACCGCCGCACGGCGGATTTCCATTACCGGCGTCGCAGGCGGCACATCGGGGATCTTCGACACCGCCCGCTCCGCGAAAAATACGTGGATCAGCGCCCGCGATTCCGTCGAGTGCAGCCGCTCCTGAAAAATCTCCGCCTCGCGCGCGCAGCCTTCATCGAACGTCATCTGCGTCGCCGCTTCCACAGCGTCGATGGCCGCGAGCGGCGCCTGCATACCGCGCCGCGTCTTGCGCGCCTGGGCGCGCGCGCGCTCAAAGATGCCCGGGTCGAAATCGCGCAGCTTCTTATTGCACCGGCGCGTCTTCGGCGCCGGCTTGCCCGCCACCTCGCGCGCGAACGCCACCGCCCCGGCGCGCAAGTCGCCCTCCACGATGCGATCCGCGATCCCCACGGACAATGCTTCCGCCGCGCCGATGGGCTCGCCGAACGCGCACATCTCGACCGCCTTCGCCACACCCGCGAGGCGCGGCAGCCGCTGGGTGCCGGCCGCGCCGGGGATGATCCCCAACTTCACCTCCGGCTGGCCGACCTGCGCATCCGGCGCGAGCAGGCGGTAGTGCCCCGCCATCGCGACTTCGAGGCCGCCGCCGAACGCCGTGCCGTGAATCGCCATAACGACCGGCTTCGGGCAATCCTCGATTTCCGCCAGCAGCGGCAACAGGCTGACGCGCGGCTTTTCCCCGGAGACGACTCTGCCGAATTCGCGGATGTCCGCCCCGGCAATGAACGTCTTGCCGCCGCCGATCATCACGATCGCCCGCACCTTCGGATTGCCCGCCGCAGCCGCAATCGCACTCCGGATTCCCTCCGGCACGCCGGGGCTTAACGCGTTGACCGGCGGGTTGTTAATGGTGATGACAGCGACATCTTCCTCGACCGATACGGACACCAGGTCTGCCATGACGCCAGCCAGTCTACCGACCGAACGGTTAGACTGTCAAATACACGCCTGCGCTATACTGTCCTCACTCTCATGCGCGAAGCCGTCATTGTCGCAAGCTGCCGGACTGCCCTCGCGAAGTCCTTTCGCGGCTCGTTCAACATGACGCGGCCCGACGACCTGGCCGCGCACGCCATCGCCTCCGTCCTGCGCAAAGTCCCGCAGCTCGATCCGGCCGAAATCGAAGACGTGGTCCTCGGCTGCGCCCAGCCCCACGGAGCGCAGGGCCAGAACGTCGCCCGCATTTCCGCCATGCTCGCAGGCCTGCCCGTGACGACCGCCGCCACGACGGTCAACCGCTTCTGCTCCTCCGGCCTGCAGGCGATTGCGCTCGCCGCGCACCAGATCATCCACGAAGGCGTCGAAGCTGCGATCGGCGGCGGCGTCGAAAGCATCTCGCTCACGCCGCGCGATAACGACCCGAACCCCGTGCTGAAAGAGCGGCTCCCCGGCATCTACATGGTAATGGGCGATACCGCCGAAGTCGTCGCCAAACGCTATCAAATCACCCGCGAAGCGCAGGATGAATACGCGCTCGCAAGCCAGCAGCGCACCGCCCGCGCGCAGCAGGAAGGCTTCTTCGCCGCCGAAATCGCTCCGATGAAGGTCACAATGGCCGTGCTCGATAAAAGGACCGGCGAACGGATCGGCACGCGCGAGGTCTGTTGCGACCGCGACGAGTGCAACCGCCCCGATACCACGCTCGAAGGCCTGCTCGCGCTCAAGCCGCACTTCGACCCCGCAAGCGGCCACGGCTCCGTGACTGCCGGCAACTCCTCGCAGCTTTCTGACGGCGCATCCGCCACCCTTTTGATGTCGCGCAGCCGCGCCGACACGCTCGGCATCCCGTACCGCCTCATTTTCCGCGGCTTCACCGTCGCGGGCTGCGAGCCGGATGAAATGGGCATCGGGCCGGTCTTCGCCGTCCCCAAGCTGTTGCAGCGGCGCGGCCTGCGGATCGAAGACATCGACCTCTGGGAGCTGAACGAAGCCTTCGCGGTGCAAGTCGTCTATTGCCGCGACCGCCTCGGCATTCCCATGGAGAAGCTCAACGTGAACGGCGGTTCGATCGCGATCGGCCATCCGTTCGGCATGACCGGCTCGCGCATGGTCGGCACACTGGCCAACGAGATGGCTCGGCGGCCGGGGGCGCGCTACGGCGTGGTCACGATGTGCATCGGCGGCGGACAGGGCGCGGCGGGCCTCTTCGAGGCGGTGCACTAGCGGTGGGCCGCCTCACGCTGGTCCGCCACGGGCAGGCGCGATCGTTTCACCCGGAGCAGCCGCTCACGCCCTTGGGCGAGGCGCAGGCCGCGCACCTTGCCGCCTGGTGGCTGCGGCACGGCATCGCCTACGACGAAGTCGAAACCGGCTGCCTGGCCCGCCAGATCCGCACCGAGCAGGCCGTGGCCGAAGCCTTCCGCGCCGCCGGCCGCGACTGGCCCGAGGCGCGGCGCGATCCGGCCTGGAACGAATACGACGCGACGGCGGTCCTCGCCACCCTCGGCCAGCCGCTCCCGGAAGACAATCGCGGCTTTCAGAAGCTCCTCGAATCCGGCATGATCCGCTGGCTCGCGGGCGAACTCGCCGGCCCGCACATCGAGCCCTGGCCCACTTTTCGCGATCGCGTTTCCACTGCGCTCGCGCGCGTGCAATCGGGCTCGCCCGGCAGGCGCGTCGCGGTATTCACTTCGGGCGGCGTCATCGGCTTCGCCGTGCACGTCGCGATGCACTCGCCACCGCCCGTCTTCCTCGACGTCAACTGGCGCATCCGCAACGCCAGCCTCACCGAATTCCTCTACGACCGCGCGCGCCTCACGCTCGATGCCTTCAACCGCATCGGACATCTCGAAGACGAAACGCTCTGGAGTTACCGCTGACGCCAGCCGTCCGGCGAATCCACGAACATATACGTCGCAATCGCCACTCCCACCGCGCGCCGCGCGCCGTTCGAGAGATCCACCTGCCCCACGGCTATATTCGAACCCACGCGCAACAGCCGCGACCGCGCCGTCAACACGCCTTCCGTGACCGGCCGGAAATAGTTCACCTTCAGCTCCACAGTAGTGAACCGGCGCGCCAGGCCGCAGTGGTAGAGCAGCGCGCTGCCGACCGCCGCGTCCGCCACGCTCGCCGTCACGCCGCCATGCAGCGATCCGGCGCTGTTCATGAGGTCCGGCCGCAGCTTGCAGCGAATGGTCAGCCCGTCCTTGTGCGCGCGCACCAGCTCCAGCCCCAGCAGCGAGTTGAACTGGTGGCGGCTGAGAAACTCCCGCGTCTGTTTCAGGTTATGCTTGGGATCGGTCAAGTGCGAGCATTCTACCACCCGCGAGGCGCAAACCCAAATGACGATACCGACTCCCGTGCTTCGAGATAAAGTGGCCGTGGTGACCGGCGCCAGCCGCGGCATCGGCCGCGCCATCGCGCTCGCCTTCGCGCGCGAAGGCGCCGCCGTCGTGATCTGCGGCCGCAAACAGGAAACTCTCGACGCCGTCGCGGCCGAAGCCGCGGGCTGTCCCGGCAGGCTACGCCCGCTCGCGTGCCACGTCGGCCGCGCCGATCAGATCCGGCAGCTTGTCGAGACCACGCACCGCGAGTTCGGCCGCATCGACATCCTGGTCAACAACGCCGC
>DATGMB010000292.1:0-2695 GCA_035293845.1 Bryobacteraceae bacterium | reverse complement strand
GCCCGAATCTGCTCCAGACTCGTCGCTTCGGAATCGTCCATCCTGATGGTCAACTCCCAGCATCCCCGACCTGCCCCTCAGGCTCATCTTGTATGAGAATCCAAGCCCGATTTCAGGCTCATCTTGTATGAGAAAAGAGTGCGGGCGGAATAGCCAACGAAAAACCGCTAAAATTAGCGGTTTCACTCGTTCCGGCATAGCAGAATCAATAGCTTGCATTCCCGAACCGCTAATCGTTAGCGGTTTTCGGTTCGCGAAACGGGGGCAGCCACCAGCCTGGCCGGCTCGGCTAAGCTGGTTTCTGACATGTCTCGAACCGGTCGGCGGCTGCGAAACATCTTGCTCGCGATTGTGATCGTCCTCGCGGTGGGCTCCGTAGCGACGGCGCCGCGCGAATCGACCGCGCCTGCCACGCCGCTGCTCGAAGGAGCGCAGGTCGATCCACGCGTGCTCGCCATCTTTCACCGCGCGTGCCAGGATTGCCACTCCAACGCCACCTACTACCCCTGGTACAGCTACGTCCTTCCGGTTTCGCTGCTCATCAACAGCGACATTTCCCGCGGGCGCCGTCACCTGAACCTCTCCCAGTGGCCCGCGTACCCAGTGGTTCGCAAGGAGCGGCTGCTCTCCGAAATCGCCAACCAGGTGCGCGACCGCGAGATGCCGCTGCCCATCTACACATTCATTCACCGCAATGCGCGCCTGAGCGACGCCGATATCGACGCGGTATTCCAGTGGACGCAGGCGGAGCGCGCGCGGCTGATCGCTACTTCCGCGGCTCCTCGATGATCCGCACGGCGTTCGCCGGTGATGCCCCGGAGGCCATCCCGCTGCGTCCGGCCGCCGCCCGGACCGGGGCGAAGCGCGCGGCGGATCGCTACTGCCTCGGCTCCTCGATGCGCAGCACGCGGTCGCCGGCGACGTCCCGCAGCACCTGCTGCGCGCCCGAGGGCCAGTCGATTTCAATGCGGACGGCTGCGGCCGCGGCGCCCAGGCCGAAATGCAGCCGGAGATCGTTCTGCGAAAGATAGCTACCGCCGCTCCGCACCTCATCCGCCTGCGTGCGGCCGCCCGCCGTCAGCCGCACCTTCGCGCCGAGCGCGCTACGGTTCGACCGCGTTCCGGCGAGTTGGAGCGTGATCCAGTGGTTCCCCGGCCGCATCGCCTGCTTCAGCAGCGAAGGCGCCGCATTCTGGTTGTTGACCAGGATCTCCACCAGCCCGTCGTTGTCGTAATCCGCGAAGGCCGCGCCGCGGGCCGATTGGCGCTCCAGAATTCCCGGCCCGGCACTTGCGGTAATGTCCGCGAATTTGCCGCCGCCGAGGTTGCGATACAGGATCGCGTGGTCGCGGAAGTGAATGTCGATGCCCAGCCGGTCGACCTCCGGGAACACGTGCCCGTTCACCAGCAGCAGGTCCGGGAGGCCGTCGTTATCGAAATCGAAGAAGCCGCAGCCCCAGCCCACATAGTTCGTGTTCCGCCCGAGCCCCGCCGGGATCGTCACGTCGTCGAATTCGCCGCCGCCGCGATTGCGGTAAAGCGTCTCGCGCTCGTCGGAGAAGTTGCTGCGGAAGATATCGGGCAGCCCGTCGCCGTCGAAGTCGCCCACGGCAACGCCCATCCCGGACATCGCTTTGCCGCTCTCGTCGTACGCCGCGCCCCGCAGCACCGCCTCCTCGCTGAATTTGCCGTGTCCCTGGTTGATGTAGAGCAGCGAGGGCGTGCGGTCGCATGCCACATAGATGTCCGTAAGCCCGTCGCCGTTGAAGTCGCCGGTCACCACGCCCAGCGCATAATTCTCATCCGCGGCGGCGATGCCCGATGCTTCGGAAACATCGGTGAACGTGCCGTCTCCGTTGTTGCGGTAGAGGATGTTGCGGTCGAACGCGAGGCCGCGTGGGCCACAAACCACCGGGAGCCCGCGATAGTAGCAGTACGGGTTCGCGCCCGGCTCCGGCGCCGTTGCCGGGTCGAACTTCAGGTAGTTGGCTACGAACAGGTCGGCGTGGCCGTCGTGATCGTAATCGAGAAACGCGCATCCGGTGTTGTACCGGACGCGGTCCTGCTTCAGTCCGGCGCGCTGGGTGACATCTTCGAACCGCGCGCCGCCGATGTTGCGGTAAAGATGGTTCTGGCCCCAGTAAGTCACGAAGAGATCGGTAAAGCCGTCGTTATCGTAATCGGCGGCGCACACGCCCTGTCCCCAGCCGGACGTATTGCCGAGCCCCATCTTCGCCGTCACGTCCGTGAACCGGCCGTTTCCCTCGTTGTGATACAGCCGGCTGACGCCGCCTTCGCCTGAGACCAGGAAAATATCGGGGAGGCCGTCGTTGTCGTAATCGAGGAAGGCCGCGCCGCTGCCGGTCGTCTCGACGATGAATCGCTTCGCGCGATCGCCGCCGTTCGGAAACACGGCGGTGAGGCCCGCTGCCGCCGCGACGTTGCGAAAATCAGGCCGGTAGGACGATCCCGCGAAAAATAGCGCTCCCAGGACGGCCCATTTCACTGTTTTGGCGCCTTTTCGCCGAGTTTTTTCAGGAATTCCGTGAATTCCCCCTCGGGAGGCCGGTTCAGTTTGTCGAAAATGGCTTTTTCCCGCTGCGCTTCCGCGGAGCGCCCGGCGTTGCGGTAGGCCATCATGAGCGCATAGTGCGCCGCCTCGCTCTCCGGCTCGATCTTCACCGCGCGCTCGAGC
>DATGMB010000291.1:0-4925 GCA_035293845.1 Bryobacteraceae bacterium | reverse complement strand
ACCACACCGACGTTCCGAATGTCCTTGCTTTCGTAGACCTTCACGGATTGTCTCCCTCGTCGTCCGGAGACCCGCGGGGTCCCCGGGGTGAATGCGACCTGCTGAAACCGGATTAAAACGGAATAGTAACACGCGCGGTGCGGAAGCGGCGCCGGCGCGTATAATGCAAGCAGACGCTATGGCCGCACTACCGGACCTCATCACTGTCGAGCAGTTCCGCGAGCTGCCGGATGACGGCGAACACTGCTATGAGCTGCATCACGGTGAAGTTGTTGCAATGACTCGGCCAAAGCCGGGGCACTGGTTGATTCAGCGGCGCGTCATGCGCCTGTTGGAACCGAAGGTGTCGACCTTCGGCGTCGTCTGGGTGGAACTGCCCTTCCGCACCGTCGGCCAATTTGATCTGCGCGTGGCGGATATCGGCGTGGTCGCACACGCCCGCTGGAACGCCATCGATCCCGAATTCGATCTGGAGGGCGCACCGGACCTGGTGATCGAGGTGATTTCTGCCTCGAATCGCAGGCGCGATTTGCGCGAAACCGTGTCGCTCTGTCTGGCCACCGGGGCCATCGAATGCTGGCTCCTCGATCGCAAGAAGAAGACCGTGAGCGTTATCCGAAGAGATGGTACGACTACCGTCTACGGTCCCGGCGACGAAATCCCCCTCACCGCCTTCGGCAGCGATTCCCTGGCGGTCTCCGCAATCTTCGAATAGCCGCGGCTAGCGTCCCACGACCCCGGCCAGCGGACTGCTGGCGCTCGCGTACAGCTTCTTCGGCATCCGCCCGGCCTCGTATGCCAGCCGGCCCGCTTCCACCGCGAGCTTCATGGCAGTCGCCATCTTCACCGCATCATCCGCCGCCGCGATGGCCGTGTTCATCAGCACGCCGTCGGCCCCGAGTTCCATGGCCACCGCGGCGTCCGATGCCGTGCCCACGCCGGCGTCGACGATCAGCGGAACCTCCGTGATCATCTCCCGCATGATCCGCAGATTCGCCGGATTCTGCACTCCCATTCCGGACCCGATCGGCGCGGCCAGCGGCATCACCGCCGCGGCGCCGGCATCGATCAGCTTGCGCGCGTTGACGACATCGTCGTTGGTGTAGGGAAGCACCACGAACCCTTCCTTCACCAGGATGCGCGTCGCTTCGAGCAGGCCGGCGTTATCGGGAAACAGCGTCTTTTCGTCGCCGATCACTTCGAGCTTGATCCAGTTGGAGAGCCCTACCTCGCGCGCGAGCATGGCCGTGCGTACGGCGTCGTCCGCGTTGTAACACCCGGCGGTGTTCGGCAGGATGAAGATTTTGGAGCGGTCGATGTAGTCGAGCAGCGATTCCTTGGAGCGGTCCGTCAGGTTGACGCGGCGCACGGCCACGGTGACCATTTCCGCGCCACTGGCTTCGTGGCAGCGCTGCATCTCCTGAAAAGTCCGATACTTACCCGTTCCGACGATGAGCCGCGAGCGGAACGCACGTCCCGCTATGGTGAGGGATTCCGACATGAGGCTATTGTAACCGGCGGCTCACGCCTCTTCGGCGGCGCGAAGCTGCGGTTCGGCCGGCAGTTCGACCTTTTCGTACAGATCGCGCAGCACCAGCCGGCAGCCGATTGACGCCAGCTCGATCACCGCTTCCGGAGTGTTGAATGTCATGAGCAACCACAGTTCCGGCGTCTGCCGGCGACATAGCGTCGCGCCCATGCGGTCGGACGAAACCAGTAGATACTCGCGCAGCGAGTCGATCGACTTGTAGTGTTCGAACTTCTTTCCGCGGTCGTAGCCTTCGGTAGTCGGCGAGAGGATCTCGATGATCAGAGTTGGATTGAGCTGCGTCGCCGTTCTTCCCGGCCGCCTGAGGAACTCCGGCTGACCGCACGTGACCGTTACATCCGGGTAGGTATATAGACCGGTTGCGGGCGTGTGAACCCGCATGTCGCTCGTGTGGACAAAACACGGTCGATTGGCCAACTGGTTTCCGAGGTGGCGAATGAGATTGGCGCCCATCCCGTCATGCTCGGGGCTCACGCCCGACATGGCGAACATTTCGCCCGGGTAGTACTCGCTCTTATACTCGGCGGATTCCTCGATTTCGAGGTATTCTTCCGGCGTCAGCCGCGGCTTGCGCAGCGTGGACATCCTGCCTGATTCTACCGCCCCTCTCCGTCCCACTGCACGCTGTGATCCGACATCACCGCCCGCCGTTCCGCCGGGCTTTCGATTTCGAAGTACGACCATGGGCCCGGAATCCAGGGGTACCGCTCGACGACCGATTCATCCACCATTACGCCCAGCCCGGGCGCGCGCGGCACAATCAGGTCGCCGTGATCCAATTCGAGCGGGTCCTTGAGGATTTCCGCCGCGAGCGGGAACGGGTACATGCCGGCGCGCGTCGGCGTGGAATAGCACGGGTATTCCAGCCACTCGACGACGCTTTCCGGCCAGCAGATCCCCACGTGCGCCGCCGCAACCACTTCCAGCGCCGTGCCCCAGCTATGGAATGCGAACCGCAGCCCCTGCCGGGCGATTTCACCGAACAGCCGCCGCCCCAGGGCGTAGCCGCCCTGGCAGCACACATCCATCTGCACGTAATCGACGGCCTGCGTCAGGATCAGGTCCAGATACCGTTCTTCGTTCGGCTCATGCTCGCCGCTCGCCAGCGGCACGATATCCTTTTCCTTCAGCCGCAGGTATGCCGCGTGATCGTCGGGCGGCAGCGGCTCCTCGAGCCACGCGATATGGTATTCGGCCATGTCGCGCGCAATCTGCTCGATCGTTGCCAGGCTGTAGCTGCGGTCGCCCATGCGCCACCAGGTATGGGCGTCCACCATGAGGTCGATATCCGGCCCTACCGCTTCGCGCATGCGCCGCACGGTCTCGAGGTCCTTTTCCGGACCCAGCGCCGGCCGCATCTTGTAAGCCTTAAAACCGAGGGCCGCAATGGCCGCGGCCTCTTCGGCGTAGCGTTCGGGCGGCATGTACATACCGGCGCTGCCGTAGAGCCGGATGCGATCCCGCACCCGCCCGCCCACAAGCTCCGAGACTGGCGCGCCCATCGCCTTGCCTACGAGGTCGTAGAGCGCGATTTCGGCGCAGCAGTAGATCTTCGCCAACTCCGGGTCGCGGCCGGGCCCTTCGAGGAACTGCACGCGCAGGGCATCCGGATCCCGCAGCGTCCGGTCTGCCAGGAACGGCGCGACCACCCGTTCGATTGCCTGCTGCGCCCTCTCGCTTCCCGGACCGGGCGCATAGCCCACCAGCCCGTGATCGGCTTCCACCCGGATGAGCATCGCGTCCCGCTTCAAAATGGTGCGTTCGCCGCCGAAAAAAGGCAGCCGGAGCGGCTCCGGAAAGGGATAGGAGAGTAAAAACGAGCGGACGTTCTTGATTTTCATGGGGAGGCGAAACTCAAAATAGCACGCAAGCACGGCGACACACGGAAGCCCGCCGTAGCGGAAACCGGGGATCGCCTTGCGCCCGTCTTTCGTGAGCGAGCCGGCCGCTACGCCACGCGCGCGGGCCGCGCCAGCGGCGCCTGACGCGGAGATGGCGCGAACGGCGCTGCCGGCCGCGCGATGCCGTTCTGCAGTTCCGCCGACCGCAGCCGCTGCCGCAGCATCCGAAGGTCCAGGTGTTTTCCGAGCCTTTCGTCGCCAACCGCCTGCGCGCTCAGCGCGGCGGTTGACGGTTGCTGTGGCCGCTCCGCTGCGGCGACCGCCGCACGCGTGTTTGCCATTCGCACCGTGTCGCTGATGGCATTGGCAAAGTCGCGCATTGTGTTCTCGGTCTCGGCCAGCCGCTGCCGCAAGCTGCGCAGTTCGGCCCGCAGCGGGGCCACGGCCGCCTCGATCCGCCGCTCGGCGGCCACTTCGATCGCGGCCGTCCGCTCCGCTACCTGCACCGCGACCTGTTCCGCCACGATGCGCGCCACGGCTTCGGCGAACTCGCGCTGGGTTCTGACCACCTGCCCCCGCAGAATAGCGGCTTCACTCTCTACTTTTTGCGAAGCCGCCGTCTTCAGGTTGGCTTCGACCCCGGCAATCCGCCGCTCCGTCCTGGCGGCCTGCTCCGCCATGCGCTGCTCGATGACGGTCACGATCGCCTGAATCGCCCGGAGATCGAACTGCGAGCGGGCCGGCGCGGATGGCGCCGGCCGGGGCGAAGATACGGGCGCCGGGGGAGCGGCGGGTTCGGCCGCCGGCACCGATTGGGTCGACCGCGGCGAAGATACCGGCGCCGGGGAAGCCGCGGGCTCGGCCACCGGCACGGATTGTGTCGGTCGGACCGAAGACACTGCCGGCAAGGACGGGGTTCGCTCCACAAATTGCTGCGGTGCAGATGCCATCTTGGCCGCCGGAGCCGCTAGCCGCACACGCGGCGCGCCATTCGCCCGCTCAGGCGGCGCCGCGGCGGGCGCGTACCTCGTCTTCGGGCGCAACGCCTGCTGCGTCAGCGCGATTCCCATCCCCAGAGCGATCCCTCTGCCGAAGGAGCGGGCGAGACGGTGCAAAAGAGAGGATCTACCGTGGTCCTGCATGAAAACACTGTAACGAAAAACCCATTTTCGCGATACCGAAATCCGGAGCCTCCCGAGCCGGATGCAGGCCCGGAACTACCGGAACCGGTGGTACCCTCAACGCACAGGCGCTCCGGGGTAAGAGCTGCGGAATTGCAAGTTCTGTTACAGTAGCGTGATACTTTGAAGGCGCTGGTGAGCGAGTCACTCCTGGCGCCAGCCGGGGAGGCTTCGATGGCAAAGGAGCACCACCTCAATCTCCTGAAGCAGAGTGTTCGCACCTGGAACTTTACCCGGGAACAGAGGCCGGACGTCGTGCCGGACCTCAGTGCGGGCGATCTGAATGGTGCATACCTGGTAGCGGCCGACCTCAGCGGCGCCAATCTGATCGGGGCCAGTCTGGTTAGCGCCAAT
>DATGMB010000290.1:0-4117 GCA_035293845.1 Bryobacteraceae bacterium | reverse complement strand
GGCATCGAGCAGCGCGGTTCCGATGCCGTGGCGCCGGCCTTCGGGAGCTACGAACAGATCGTTCAGAATCAGGATCGGCGCCATGGAGCCGGAGCTGAAGCTCGGGTAGAGCTGTGTGAAGCCGGCGGCCGCCGAATCCAGCAAGGCCAGGAAGATGAGGGACTGGTTGTAGCGGAATCGGTCCAGGAGAAACCGGCGCGCCCCATCCGGGTCGCTTGGCTGCCGGTAGAACTGGCGGTAGGCGTCGAACAGCGGGACGATCAGATCCAGGTCCGCGACCGTGGCTTGGCGAACCGCGACGGGCGTAGGCAGGCTAATTCCCCTTCACCGTAATCATCACGGGCGCGCTGTCCTGCGCGGTCGCGAGCGACCGCACCTGTACGACCTGCGTGCCGGCGGGCAGTGTGTCGGGAATCTGCGCCTGGATCTGTCCCGGGGACGTCGAAAGCAGCGGCAGAGCAACGTCGCCGAAGGTGACGCAGGAACCGCCCAGCACGTTCGGAGGCGGCGTGGTCTGCGCGACCGCGGTGGCGGCCAGGTTCGCGCCGGTGATGGTGATGAACGAGCCGGGCTTGATGTTGGCCGAGCCATCGGCCGCATTGACGATGCCGGCGGCGCCGCCCGCAATCGCCGGCGCGGGGTCGCCGCCGGCCGCGGGCAGCGGGATAACGCTCAGACCGGAAAGCGTGATCGCGTAAGCCACCGTGCCGGCCGAATTCACCACCATCGAGCGCGGGCTGACGTTCGCGCGCGCGGTGCCGAAAACTTCGCTTGGAGGATTTTCGGGGACGATAGCGGCAAGCGTATCTTCGCCCGTGGTCAGATCCACCAGCTCCAGCGTGGTGCGCGGATCGTCTTTCGTCGCCGTGGTGATGCTCTGTCGAACGGGAGTGGTCAGGCGCAGAAACGCCGTGCCGCCCATCGGGGCCACGGCCGCGACGTTGCGGTTGCCGGTGTTGATCACCGTCGTCGTAATGCCGCCGATCCCGGGTCCCCCGGGCGTGATGGTGATTTGCGTCGCCCCGGGCTGCGCCGAGCCGCCGACGACTACCAGCGAGGAGTTCATGATCAAACCGTCGGTCAGCAGGAACGAGCCGGCCGGTCCGGCGCCGAGCACGCCGTAATACCCCTCGATCGTGCCGGTGATCAACTGCCGCGAGCCGACGTAGGTGTCTTGCGTGCCATCATAAAGGTACGCCAGGCCGCCGCCGTTGAGGGTGACGATGAACTGGTTGTCCGGCGTGGCGAGCATCCCGACGTAACCGGTCGGGCCCGTCGCGAACTTCACCGGCGTCACCGTGTCGGCCGGGCGCACCGTGGCCTGGTCGCCGTTCTGCACCGCCCACTGCGAACCGTCCGACATGATGAATTGCAGGCCGAACAGGCCCATCGCCATGGCGCGCGGGCTGATCACGGTGCTATTGCCCTGCCGCGGGATGGGCGGGAACTGCACCGTGTCCACGACCTGCCCCAAATTCAGATCGACAATGCTGATGGACTCCCCGCCGGTGTTGCCGACGTAAAGCCGGCTGCTGTCGGTCGACATCGCCATCTGGTGCGGCATCTGGCCCACCGGAATCGGGTTGAGGAACACCTGGTTGACGGTGTCGAAAACCTCGATGCGGTTGTACGCGGAGTTGGTGATGTAGAGCCGGTTGCGCGGCTCGTCCAGCACGATATCCTGCAAGCCTTCGCCGTTAGGGCCGGTGGGGATCGGGAAGATCATGCCGCGCTGGTCCGGCCCGCGGTAGTTCATGTAGAGCCGGATGGTGGGCGGAATGTTGATGGCTTCGGGCGAGGACAATGTGACATTGATGGCGGTGCCCTGCTGCGTGCCGGCGCCGGTCCAGAGATTGGTGCCAGGCAGCCGCACCACGCCGGAGCGGCCGGGCTCCATGGTGAAAGTGATGCTGGCCGGGGCCAGGCCGCTCGATTGTTGGTAGACGACCGCGGCGGTTCCGGGATTGACCACGCTGAACGTCATGCGTCCTTTGCCGAGATTATTGACCTTCAACGTTCCGCTCGCGATGCCGCGGTTGCAATCGTCATTGGCCAGGAAGACCTGCGTGGTTTCGGGCGCGATGATCGGGTAATCGTAAAGCTGTCCCAGCGGCAGATGCAGGATGCCGGAATCGGACAAGCCCCACGCCTGCGAACCGTCGGAGAGCATCACCATCTTGGACACGATGCTTTCCGGCAGCTTGATCCCGAGCTTGATTGCGAGGTTCGAGGGATCATTCACCAGCAGCGTGCTGGCCAGCGGCGGCGGCGGCGGTGTGGTATTCGCGGCGGTGTTGAAAGCGGCGTATAGGGTGGAACCGTCCGGCGAAAAGACGCTGCCGCCGACGTTCTGCTGCGTGTTGAACGCGCCCGTGAAAGGGAACGGCGCGTTGGCGTTGTTCTCCTGCGCGATCACGTCGAGCGTGGTGATGTCGTACATGGCCATGCCCGCCATGAACTTCGACCCGTCCGGCGCCATGGAGAGCACCGACGACGCGCCTGCCACGGTGCGGTTGCGGAGCACCACGCCGGAAGCGACCTCATACACGAAGATGTAGGTGCTCGAATTGGTCGGCGGAATGACGCCTACGATGTACTGGCCGTCCGGCGTCCGCAGCAGCGCTCCGGTGAAGATCTTGGACGGGCGCGCGAAGGTAGTGGTGGGCAGGGGAGCAGGCGTCGAAGGCAGAGCCGGCACGGTGACGGGGAGCAACTGCTGTCCGGTGGTGAGGGTGGGGTCGAAGATCGCCAGAGTGTTTTGCGGTACCCCGGAGACGACGCCGCTGCCGAGCATGGCGATCAGCACGCGGCCGTCGTTGCCGACCTCGACGCCTTGCGGAATCGAGGGCAGGACTACGGTTTTGACCAGCCGGTTCTGGGAAAGATCGATGATGTTCAGCAGCGGCGATCCGCTGGCCGTCTGCGTGGGAGTCGCGCCGCTGGTGACGTAAAGCCACGCGCCGTCCATCGAGATCGCCCCGGCCACCGGGCTCTTGCCCACCGCAATGCTGCCGGTGATCTGCCCGGCGGAGTAATCGTAAATGCCGACCTGGCTGGTGGTGTTGTTGATGAGATAAAGCTGGTGGCGGGCTTCATCGAGGACGATATCGGAGGGCGTGCCGCCGGTCAACCGGATCACGTTGCCAAAGGTGGCGCCCGTAGTCGTCTGGGCGCGCGCCGATGGCAGAGACAGGGCCAGTCCTGCCACCGCGATAGCAACGAAGCGAATGCAGTTGGTACACCGAGGGCTCACGAGCAGTATCCTTCCCCAGACGCGGCGGAATGCTTCAGTGTAGCCTAAATTCCCAAGAATGAGGGAAGTTTCTCGAGGCGCGGCCCACCGCCACGTGGTACTATCCGGGCTTCGTCTGCCAGTGTGGGTCGTGAACGGACGTGAAACAGGCGCCTAAACGAACCGGCCCCCAATCTCCTTTGCCGTAATACGCCAATCCGACCGGCGGTACCAACTGTTTCCCTGAGCAGCAACCTGCCCTCTCGTATCGTGTTATAGTCAACAAAATTGAAAATCAAGGTGCGGAATCAGACCCGCCAGACCGTTCTGGCACAGGCCGCCGACGTCGCCGATACCAGCTCCACGCGGCGCACGGGTCTGCTGAAACACGAGCGGCTGGAGCCGGGCGAAGGGCTGTGGATCGTGCCCTGCGAGTCCGTCCATACTTTCTTTATGAAGTTTCCGATCGATCTGATCTATCTCGATAAACGAAAGAAGGTCAGGAAGGTGCGTCATGCCGTTCCGGCGTGGCGGATGTCGGCATGTCTGCTGGCGCATTCGGTGCTGGAGCTGCCGGCCGGCACGGTGGCTTCGACCGGCACCGCGGTAGGGGACGAGCTGGTGTTCGAAAAGCTGGATTGAGCGATGTGGAAGCGGCTGCTGGTGGCAATGCTCGGTCTCCTGGGCGCTTCGTGTGTCCACGAGCGGCGCGAAGCGCACGCGCAGCCTGTGCCCACGCTCCCGGCGCCGACCACCACCGCGTGGGAGCGGCAGATCCGCAATGCCTCCGATGCCGGTAATGGCGATTACGAACTGAAGGTTCTGCGCGACCGCACCGCGGCCGAGCCGGATGACGCCGCGGCTCGACTGGAACTGGCTAGCGCC
>DATGMB010000289.1:0-35078 GCA_035293845.1 Bryobacteraceae bacterium | reverse complement strand
CAGATCGAATTGCCGAAGAAACCGCGCCGCGTGATGGTCAATTACCTTCACGACGTGCTGGAGCAGTAAGAACGCGCACAAACCCGGTAGGGACCGGATGTGCGTCATAAATAATTTCGATTCGACATTCCCCCTCTAAGCTGGTAGTCTCATCCTAATTTCCATGCGCCCGCGGCCTTGGGGACGCGGGCCGCTCCGGTTGTGAGCCCGTGCCCTGCGTCATGGCACCGAACCTGGCTCCGTCAGCCAAACACCCGACACATCCATCTCGAGAGGGAACTATGAATTTCGAATTGCGTGCAGAACAGAAACGCGATCTCCTGCGGCGCGGCTTTTCGCGCCGGCATTTCGGACGCATCGCCAGTATGATCGGAGCGGGCGCCGCCGCTCTGCCGTTCTACAACGAGCCTGCGCTGGCGCAGCTCTCGGCGGTTCGGGGCAACATCCCGCCCGATGCGGTCCGCATCAATGCGAACGAAAACCCGCTCGGACCCGCGCCCGAGGCCGCCGCGGCCATCCATGCCATCGTGCAGCGGGGCGGCCGGTATCTCTACGAAGAAACCTTCGGTTTCCAGGAAACCATGGCGGAGCTGGAAGGGCTGAAGCCCGGTTACGTCCAGCCCTATGCCGGGTCGAGCGCGCCGCTGCATCAGGCGGTCCTGGCCTTCACATCGCCCGATAAGCCGTTTGTCACGGCAGATCCCGGCTACGAAGCGGGCGAGCGGGCCGCGCGTTTCATTGGCGCCAAAGTGATCTCCGTGCCGCTCACCAAAACGTATGCTCATGACGTGAAGGCGATGGCGGCGGCCAGCCCCAGCGCCGGACTGATCTACATCTGCAATCCCAATAACCCGACGGGCACCCTGACCCCGAAAGCCGATATCGAATGGCTGGTCGCCAACAAGCCGGCGGGCTCCGTGGTGATGATCGACGAGGCCTACATCCACATCGCCGGCGCGCCGATGTGCTCCGACCTGGTGGCTCAGGATAAGGATGTCATCATCCTGCGCACGTTCTCGAAAATCTACGGCATGGCCGGGCTGCGCGCCGGAGCCGCTCTCGCCCGCCCGGATCTGCTGAAGAAGATCGCGCCGTACAGCTCCGGCGCCCTGCCGGTCACCGGGATGGCCGGCGCCACCGCCAGTTTGAAATCCAAGACATTGGTGCCGGAACGGCGTAAAATCATTGCCAATGTGCGCGAGGATGTATTCTCGTTCCTCGACCAGCATGGGTTCAAGTATGTTCCGTCGGTTTCAAACAAATTCATGGTCGACGTCGGCCGCCCCGGCGGGCAGATCGTCGAGGCGATGCGGAACGAGAAGATCTACATCGGCCGCGTCTGGCCGAGCTGGCCCACCTACGTACGGGTTTCCATCGGGACACAGGAAGAAATGAATAAGTTCAAGTCCGCGTTTCTCAAGGTGATGGCTTGACGCGAGCGTTTCCGTGGCGCACAACTCGCAGCAGGGCAGGATACGGTTGGCCGCAGTTTCTGGGCGACGCTTCCGGCGGCATCATCGCGGCGTTGATCGCGCTGCCGTACGGTCTGGCGATGGCGTCGCTCATGGGACTGCCTCCCGTCCTGGGGGTCTTCACCTCGATTCTTACGGCGCCGTTGATCGCGCTGCTGGGCCGCAATCCGGTTTTGATTGGCGGAACGGCCAGCGCAACGGTCCCCTTTATTGCCCTTGCCGTCCGGACTCAGGGGATCGGCGGCGCCGCCAAAGTTTGCTTGATCGCCTCGGTAGTGATGATGGCGTTCTGTGTGATGCGGATGGGCCGCCACATTGCCCGCGTGCCGCACGCGGTGGTTTCGGGCTTCTCCTGCGGGATCGGCGGCATGATGGTGATCTCGCAGCTCGATATCATTCTCGGCATCGCTTCGCCGCTGACGCGGTCCTCGGGGTCGACGCTGGACCAATTGATGAAGGTGCTGCACCAGGCGGCCGCCGCGCGATGGGTTCCGGTGACGCTCGGGCTGATCGTGATCGCCGTCGCGACACTCGCGGCGCGCATCTCGCCGCGGCTGCCGGCGCCGCTCGCCGGAGTGGTTCTCGCGGTAGTGGTGGCGCGCGTGTTGGGCGTCCGGGAGGCGGAAGTGGGCCATTTGCCGGTTTCGCTCCCTGCCTTCGCGGGGTTCTCCTGGAGTTCGCGCGACGTGTTCACGGTGCTGCCTTCCGCATTCGGATTGGCGTTCGTTTCGGCCGTCAATATATTGATTACTTCGCGCGTGGTGGAGCATTTCCGCGGCCGCCACAAGCCGATGAAACCCTCGGATGCCGATGCCGAGCTCGGCGCGTACGGCCTCGCCAATCTTTGCGCCGCCCTGTTTGCGGCGCCTTTGAGCGTGGGGATCCCGGCGCGTAGCCTGGCCGTGGTCCGCTGCGGCGGAACGACCCGGCTCGCGAACCTGCTCCACGCGGTCTTTTTGATTGTGTTTCTGTGGCTGGGCGCCGGATTTGTGGCGCACATCCCGCTTCCGGCGCTGGCAGGGGTGACAGCGTGGATGGGGCTGTGCCTGCTCGATTGGAGCGCCTGGCGGCGGCTGCCGAAGATGAATCGCATCGATGCGGCCGCATTCCTGTTTACCGCCGTTTCGGTGTTGGTGTTCAACGCCGTGCTGGCGGTTGCGTTGGGTTGCGCCGTGTACCTGTTCCGCCGCCGCGGCGGCTTGGAACCGGCGGGGCAGCGGATTTCGGTAGGGGAGACACCCTAACCGCAAAAACACATTGGCGCGCGGCCAAGACCAGCCGCGACCGAGGGAGCGGTGTGCCGCTCCTCAACCTGGCCGCCCCGTTGCGGTGCGCCGTGTATCTGTTCCACGTCGCGCCGGCGTGAGGCCGGCCTGGCTTGCAAATTTCGGCAGGAGAAACCTTATGACATTCGTAACGGGGAAACATCTGTGGGGACGCGGGCTCTTCGCCTGCACGATTCTGGCGGCGCTCGCCACGGTGTGCGCCGCCCAATCGTACTACGGCGGGGTCCGCGGCACGGTGACGGACCAGAACGGCGGCGCGCTTCCCGGCGCCAAGGTGACGCTCCGCAGCGAGGGCACGGGCGAGCAGCGCTCGACCCTCACGGAATCGGCCGGCGACTTCGTCTTCAGCGAAGTCGTTCCCGGCGCCTACACGGTGGTGACGGAAGCGCCCGGGTTTAAGCGCTTCGAGGAGAAGAATGTCCTGGTCGGCACGCAGCAGCAGGTCGCCATGGCGGTCAAGATGGAGCTCGGGCAGGTCTCGGAGAGCATTCAGGTGACGGAGTCGGCGCCGCTCATCGAAGCCGCTACCGCATCGCAAGGCCAGGTGATCGATAACCAGCAGCTCACCGATCTGCCCAACCTGGGCCGCAATCCGTTCATGATGTCCAAGCTGGCGCAGAACGTGGTGCCGGTGGGCAATCCCGCGTACAACCGCATGGAGGATCAGAGCGGCTCCTCCCAGATCTCGATCGCCGGCGGCCCGGTTCGCGGCAACAACTACCTGATCGATGGCGTCCCGATCACCGACGCGACCAACCGCGCCATCATCATTCCGTCTCTCGAAGCCGTTCAGGAAGTCAAAATCCAGGCGAACACCTACGACGCGGAGATGGCGCGCACCGGCGGCGGCATGTTCAACACGCTGATGAAGTCCGGGACCAACTCGTATCACGGCAGCCTCTACGGCCATCTGCGCCGGACCGCCTGGGACGCCAACAGCTTCTTCAACAACGCGGCCGGCGTGCCGATCACCGATCAGCCCAACGATACCTGGGGCGCCAGCTTCGGGGGCCCGGTGCGCATTCCTCATCTTTACAACGGCAAGAACCGGACGTTCTTCTATCTGGGCTTCGAACATTACGACGACATTCAATCCTCCTCGTCCGTGTTCTCTACCCCCACCGCGGCCGAGAAGACCGGCGACTTCTCCCATAGCCTCAACCCGGATGGAAGCCTGCGGCTGATCTACGATCCGCTCACGGTCGTGGGCGCCGCGCGCCAGCCGTTCCCCGGCAACGTGATTCCCGCCAGCCGGCTGAATCCCACCGGGCTCGCCATCGCGTCCTTCTTCCAGCCTTCGACCGCCGCCCCGAGCTACTATGGCGCGAACGACCTCAACGCGCCCGGCCGTCTGCCCTGCCGCGCCGCGCAGTACACCGGAAAGCTCGATGAGGATCTACGCTCCTGGTGGCGCGCGAGCCTCAGCTATCTTCGCTACTTCTCGCTCGAGCCGGGCAACACCGAGTTCCCCAACAACGTTTCGAGCCCCAATCAGTGGCGGCTGCAGCGCCGCGTGGACGCGACGCAGCTCAACAACCTGCTCACCGTCACGCCGACGACCGTCGTCGCGGTCCGCTACGGCTTCAACCGCTTCCCGAATTACACCTATGAGATGAGCCAGGGCTACGATCTCAACCAGCTCCACTTCAGCCCGGCGCTGGTCAGCCAGGTCCCAAGGGCGCTCGCCCAATTCCCCGATGTCGGCATGACGAACCTCTATAGCCTCGGCGGAGCGGACAATAACTCCTATTACGTGCACGCCTCGAACAACTTTTCCGCCACGGTTTCGAAATACCTGGGCCGGCACAGCCTCAAGGCGGGCTTCGATTACCGGCGGATCAAGGCCGCCGGAAATGACGCCAATGACGCCGCCGGCAATTACAATTTCAACGGCATCTTCACCAAATCTGCGCCGGTCAGCTCCGGAACGGGCGGCGCCGATCTGGCCGACATGCTGCTCGGGTATCCCTCTTCCGCGGCCATTTACACTTCCACCAAGCTGACCGATATCGCCAATTACTACGGCCTGTACCTGCAGGACGATTTCCGCGCCAGCAGCCGGCTCACCCTGAATCTCGGCTTGCGCTGGGAGCATGAGCCGGGGTTATATGAAGCTCACAACGGCATGGTGGTGAATTTCGATGGCGCCGCCACGAATCCGCTCGCCGCCGGAGTGACCGGCATCGCGCCGCAGGGCGTCGTGCAGTATGCGGGAAATGGCCGCAACACGGTCGGCAGCCCTACCTCGAGCAAAATGGGGCCGCGCTTCGGCTTCGCGTACAAGCTGAATGACAAGACCGTGGTGCGCGGCGGGTACGGCATTTTCTGGGCGCCGCAATTCGCCATCGGATCGCCGATTGCAACCGTGGGATACAACCAGACCACCAGCCCGAGCGCTTCGGTCGATAATAACCAGACCCCGGCGCTCAGTCTGACCAATCCGTTCCTCTCCGGCATTCTGCAGCCGGCCGGCAATACGCTCGGCAGTCTCACCGGCATCGGCCAGAGCTTCAGCCTCGTCGATCCCACCGCGAAATCGCCGTATGTCCAGCAGTTTTCGTTCGATATCCAGCGCGAGCTGCCGGGAGGCATTGCGAGCGAGATCGGCTTCGTCGGCTCCAAATCGACGCACCTCACCACCACCACCGCCGGCATCAATCTGAATGCGCTCTACCCGAGTCTGCTGGCGATGGGCTCGGCCCTGACGCAGTCCGTGGCCAATCCGTTCTACCAGCACGGCGGCGCCGGCGTGATCGGAACCGCCAATGTGCAGCGCTCGCAGCTCCTGCTGCCGTACCCCACCTATAGCGCCATCACCGAGCTCTTCGATGACAACAACAAGGCCAGATACGATTCCCTGGTGGTCAAGGCGCAGAAGCGCTTCAGCCGGGGCATGAGCCTGCTTTCGACGCTGACGTGGTCCCGCAATTGGGATGAGAGCGGCGGCGGTCCCGGCAATACGCTGAACAGCGGCAACAAGGGCCCGCAAAATCCCTACAATATGGCAGCCGAATATGCCTTCTCCAACATCGATACGCCGCTGCGGTGGTCGACCGCCCTCTCCTACGAGCTGCCGTTCGGAAAAGGCAAGTCATTCCTGAGGAACGGCGCGGTGGCGAACTACCTGGTGGGCGGATGGGTGGTCAACGCGGTCTCGATTTACCAGACCGGCTTTCCGCTGCAGATCACCCAGGCGACGAATTTCAACTCCGCGTTCGGCTACGCCAGCCAGCGGCCGAACGCCACCGGCATCTCTCCGGTGACTTCGGGCAGTCTCGAGCAGCGGCTGGGCGGCTATCTCAATCCGGCGGCCTTCTCCACGGCGCCGCAATTCACCTTCGGCGATCTTGGCCGCACTATCGATATGCGCGGCCCCGGACAAGCGAACTGGGATCTCTCCGTCTTCAAGAACGTAAGCATTAAGGAAGCGGTCAAGGCGCAATTCCGATGCGAGGCGTTGAACGCGATGAATACGCCGCTGTTTTACGGCCCAAACGTTTCGTTCGGCAGCAGTTCCTTCGGCAAGATCACCAGCCAGGCGAACTTCTCGCGGCAGATGCAATTGGCGCTGCGTTTCTCTTTCTGAGGCCGAGGTGGCCAACGATTGGCCGCCTCGCCATCGCAAAGTATTGATTTTAAAGGATTGCCAAATCGCAAGTGGCCAATCGTAAGCCACCGGGGGCTGCCCGGCTCACCGGATCCGGCGCAGCCGCTCCACATCCTCGCGGCTCAAACGGAGCGGCGCGCCGATCAGTTCCCGCCCGGAAAATGCGGGCTGCGCTACGCCATCGCGTCCGTGGACGCCCGAGCGCGTCAGGATATGCACCAGTTCATGCGCCACCACCCGCCCCAGCGCGCGCCCCATCAGGAAATCCGGCCGGCCGAAATCGTCGCCCGCCATCGCCGTCTGCACCGAGGCCGTCACGTGGCCGCATTCCACTTCGCTGTAGGGTAGAACTGCGCCATCCGAGTTGTAGGTGAATGCGTACGGGCCGCGCTCATCGTAGAGCATCGGCACCGGCTCCAGCATGCACTTCCCCTTGAAGTGCACCACCACCAGATTCTCGTAGGAGCCGCGTGCCGCCTCGCCGCTCTCCCGCCACTCCAGGCGCAGCCCGGCCTCTTTCAGGATGTCCCCCGCTTCGCGCTTCATCTGCTCGATGGAACGCTCCGAGTGCGGCCCATCGAAATCGAATACAATCGTCACCTCGGCCGCGGATGCGGCGCAGACGGCGGCGAACAGGGCCGGAACGCAAAGGAGCAAACGTGGCATCGTCCTGAGTTCAACGTTATTTTATCTGACGGGGCTTCCGCAGCACCGGGGGACAGCCTCGAACGTGCCAAACCGCACCGAAACCCGGGCCAACCGAACGATAAGCTGCGCACAATGGAGTCCGAAAGATAGTATGGTGGAGGTGAATGTCCACTGGCGCCCTACGTATTCTCCTGATCGATGACGACCCGGTGGATCGCGATATCCTCCGTTGTCAACTGAGCCAGGTCGCCGAGCACAACATCGAGCTGGAAGCCGTCGATAGCGGCAGCAAGGGCTTGGACCGCATCCGCGCCTGGCGCCCCGACTGTGTCCTGTTGGACCTGAATTTGCCGGACATGCGCGGCCTCGATCTGCTGCGGGCTGCGGTGAAGGAATTTCCGGCCTGCCCGCTGATCGTGATCACGGCCTACGGCAGCGAGCAGATTGCCGCTGAAGCCATGCGGCAGGGAGCGGCGGATTACCTCATCAAGAGCTCGCTAAGCGCCAGCACGCTCGCCCACTCCATCGAGAACGTTCTCGAGCGGGAGGCTCTGCGGCGGAAGGTGGAAGAGCAGCGCCTGCACATCGAGGAGCGCAACCGCGAGCTCGAAGCCGCGCTCGCGCGCGAGCGGCTGGCGCGCGTCCAGGTGGAGGAGAGCGAAAGGAAGTACCGGACCCTCGCCGAGGCCGTGCCGCAGGTCGTCTGGACCGCGCTGCATCCTTCCGGCGAGCTGGACTACGTGAACGAGCGGTGGTGCCGCGCCACCGGCACGCCGGCTTCGCAGGCCATGGGCCACGGCTGGACGGAGCTGCTGCACGAGGACGATCGCGCCCAGGTGGAAGCGAAATGGAGCGCGGCGCGCAACGGCAGAATGCAATTCGAATCGGAGTGCCGGCTGCGCTCCGCCGATGGAACATTTCGCTGGAATCTGATCCGTGCGGTCCCGGTCGTCAAGAGCGGCAAACCCCTTACGTGGCTGGGAACGTTCACCGATCTCGAGGACCAGAAGCGCGCGGAACAACTGATCGGCCAGAAGCAGAAGCTCGAGGGCATCGGCCTGCTGGCCGGCGGCATCGCGCACGATTTCAACAACCTTCTGGTCGGCATCATCGGCGCGCTCAGCCTGGCGCTCGATTCGCTGCCCGCCGAAAATGAAAACCGCCCGATGCTCGAAGTGGCTCTCAATGCCGGCGAGCGCGCGGCGCACCTGATCCGCCAGATGCTCGCCTATGCGGGGAAGGGGTCGTTCCTCATGGAACGGATCGATCTCTCGCAGGTGGTGCAGAACACCTGGGGATTGGTCCGCCCGTCGATCCCGAGCTCGATCGAGGTGCAGTTTTTGACCCGCGACGGCCTGCCGCCCCTGTTCGCGGATGCCAGCCAGATCGAGCAGATCGTCATGAATCTGCTGCTGAACGCCGCGGAAGCCATTCCCTCCAACCGGCCCGGCAGAATCATTGTCCGGACCGATTCGGAGCGTCTCGCGCAGCCCATGGCCAATGTCGCCTCCGACCTCGAACCCGGCAACTACGTCGTGCTCGAAATCCGCGACAACGGCTCGGGCATGGATGAAACCGTCAAATCCCGCATCTTCGATCCCTTCTTCACGACCAAGTTCACCGGCCGGGGCCTGGGCCTGGCCGCTGTGCAGGGCATTGTTCGCAACCTCCGGGGCGCCATCGTGGTGGAGAGCACTCCGGGGGAAGGCACCAGCTTCAAGATCCTGTTCCGGCCGGCGGCGGCAGCGGAGCCGGTTCCGGCCGCGATTCCGCTTCCTGAGGTGCCGCCGCGGACGGCGGCGAAAGTCCTGGTCGTCGATGATGAACAGACCGTTCTCAAGGTGGCCCGGACGGCCTTGGAGCGGGCCGGATACCAGGTCGACGTGGCAGCCAGTGGGGCTGAAGCCGTCGAGATTCTGCGGCCGCGCGCCGGCAGCTTCGATCTGATTGTGCTCGATCTCAGCATGCCGGGAATGAGCGGGCTGGAGACCCTCGCCGAACTGCGGGTGCTCGATCGGGATGTCCCGGTCCTGCTGGCGAGCGGCTACAGCGAAGCCGTGATGCGGCAGCGCTCCGAGGGTTTGTCCGTCTCCGGCTTCGTGCAGAAGCCGTTTACATCAAAGATCCTGCGGGAGAAGGTGGCATTGCATCTGCGAACCGCTGACACACCCATGAACAGCCACCACGCAGTCTAGAAAGCCAGGTTCCATGGACGCCGAATTTTTGGAGGTCCTCCTCCACGATCTGAGAGGGCCAGTCTCGCGCTGCCGCATTCTCGGAGAGTTGCTGGTTCGCCAGACGCCCGATCTTCCCGAGGAGACGCGCACGCTGGTGCACCACATCGAGGGCTCCGCGACGGCCGCGGAAAACGTGCTGGAAGCGGTCCGGCGCTTCGCCAACGCCGTGGGTCTGAGTTTCCAGCCGGCCTATTTTGAGCTGCGGTTGGCCGTGGATGGGGCCGTGGCGCGGCTCACGTCCCAGATCGCCGCTGCGGGAGCTCAGGTGACATACCGCGAATTGCCGGTGATTTACGGCGATCGCGCGCAAATGACCGTCCTGTTTGAGGAGTTGATCGGCAACGCGCTCCGGTTCCGCTCCGGCGAGGCGCTGCGCATCGAAATTGCCGCGGCCCCGGTGGAGCAGGATACCCAGTGGCAGATCTCGATTGCCGATAACGGAATCGGACTGCCGGAGCAGAACCCCAGCCGCGTGTTCCGGCCCCTGGCGAAGCGGGATGCCAATGCCCGGCCCGGGATCGGGCTGACCATCTGCCGCCACATTGCCAAATTGCACGGCGGAGAGCTTACCGCCGTCCCGTTAGCCCACGGAGCCGAATTCCGGCTCCGTTTACCGCAATCCCAAACTGCCGCCGCCGGCCGGCCCGGAGCGGCTTCTGGATTGTGAGGTTTGCCACCTTACGGAGCAGCCCATCCAGCGAGCTTCCGTACACTGACGATATCATCAAGGCAGAAGAAGCACTCCTATGCCCGCCCCAACCACGCCTAAAACCAATGGCTCCCGTACGCGTCCCCAAGCGGCCGTCCGTTCGCAAACGAACGGCCATCCGCCGCTCGACGGGCTCGATACCGGTCTCCTCCTGCGGACTCTCGTCGCCTTCCAGAAGGGCGATTTCTCGGTCCGCCTGCCCGTAGACCAGATCGGTATTGCCGGAAAAATCTCCGACACGCTGAACGCGATTTTTGAAATGAACGACCGCATGCGCGGCGAATTCGACCGCATCAGCAACGCGGTCGGAAAGGAGGGCCGGATCACGCAGCGCGCCTCGCTGGCCGGCGCGGGCGGCTGGGCCGCCTGCGTCGAGTCGGTCAACGAGCTGATCGGCGATCTGGTGCGGCCCTCGACGGAAGTCGCGCGCGTCATCGGCGCCGTGGCGGAAGGCGATCTCTCCCAGACCATGACGCTCGACGTGGACGGCCGCGCCCTCAAGGGCGAGTTCCTCCACACGGCCCGCGTCGTCAACACCATGGTCGAGCAGCTCAACTCGTTCGCCAACGAAGTGACGCGCGTGGCGCGCGAGGTCGGCACCGAGGGCAAACTCGGCGGCCAGGCCAATGTGCCCGGCGTCGCCGGCGTATGGAAAGACCTCACCGATAGCGTCAACTCCATGGCCGGGAACCTCACCGCTCAGGTGCGCAACATCGCCGAGGTTTCGACCGCCATCGCCAGCGGCGACTTGTCCAAGAAGATCACCGTCAACGTCCAGGGCGAAATCCTCGAGCTGAAGAACACCATCAACACGATGGTCGACCAGTTGAACGCCTTCGCCGGCGAAGTGACGCGCGTGGCGCGCGAGGTCGGCACCGAAGGCAAATTGGGCGGCCAGGCCGACGTGAAAGGCGTGGCCGGCGTCTGGAAGGATCTGACCGACAACGTCAACCTCATGGCGGGCAACCTGACGGCTCAGGTCCGCAACATCGCCGATGTGACCACCGCCGTGGCCCGCGGCGACCTCAGCCGCAAGATCACCGTCGATGTGCGCGGCGAAATTCTGGCGCTGAAGAACACCATCAACACGATGGTCGACCAGTTGAACGCCTTCGCCGGCGAAGTGACGCGCGTGGCGCGCGAGGTCGGCACCGAGGGCAAATTGGGTGGCCAGGCCGAGGTCGAAGGCGTCGCCGGCGTCTGGAAAGACCTTACCGATACGGTCAACTCCATGACCGGCAACCTCACCGCTCAGGTCCGCAACATCGCCGATGTGACCACCGCCGTCGCCAACGGCGACCTTTCCAAGAAAATCACCGTCAATGTGCAGGGCGAAATCCTGGAGCTGAAGAACACCATCAACGTCATGGTGGACCAGCTCTCCTCGTTCGCTTCGGAAGTCACCCGCGTCGCCAAGGAAGTCGGTACCGAAGGCAAATTGGGCGGCCAGGCCAATGTGCCGGGCGTCGCCGGAACCTGGAAAGACCTCACCGACTCCGTCAACAGCATGGCGGGCAACCTCACCAACCAGGTGCGCAACATCGCCGACGTGGCCACCGCCGTGGCCAAGGGCGACCTCTCGACCAAGATTACGGTGACCGCGCGCGGCGAAATTCTCGAGCTCAAGAACACCCTGAACATCATGGTGGACCAGCTCAATTCGTTCGCTTCCGAAGTCACCCGCGTGGCGCGCGAAGTCGGAACCGAAGGCAAGCTCGGCGGCCAGGCGGATGTGAAGGGCGTCGCCGGCGTGTGGAAGGACCTCACCGAAAACGTCAACTCCATGGCGTCGAACCTCACGGCGCAGGTCCGCAACATCGCCGACGTAACCACCGCCGTCGCCAAGGGCGACCTGAGCCGCAAAATTACCGTCGATGTGCGCGGCGAAATTCTCGAGCTCAAGGACACCATCAACACCATGGTGGACCAGCTCAATTCATTCGCTTCCGAAGTCACCCGCGTGGCGCGCGAAGTCGGCACCGAGGGCAAGCTCGGCGGACAGGCCAGTGTGCCCGGCGTGGCGGGCGTCTGGAAGGACCTTACCGATAACGTCAACTTTATGGCGGCGAACCTGACCACTCAGGTCCGCAACATCGCCGAAGTCACCACCGCCGTCGCCAAAGGCGACCTCACCACCAAGATCTCGGTCGATGCCCGCGGCGAAATTCTGGAGCTGAAGAACACCATCAACGTCATGGTCGACCAGCTCAGCTCCTTCGCTTCGGAAGTGACGCGCGTGGCGCGCGAAGTCGGTACCGAAGGCAAGCTCGGCGGCCAGGCCGACGTCCGCGGCGTCGCCGGCACCTGGAAAGACCTCACCGAATCGGTCAACTCCATGGCGTCGAACCTCACCGCGCAGGTCCGCAACATCGCCGACGTGACCACGGCCGTCGCGCGCGGCGACCTCAGCCGCAAGATCACCGTCGACGTGCGCGGCGAAATCCTCGCGCTCAAGAACACCATCAACGTCATGGTGGACCAGCTCAACGGCTTCGCGAGCGAAGTGACGCGCGTCGCCAAGGAAGTCGGTACCGAAGGAAAACTCGGCGGCCAGGCGGATGTGAAGGGCGTCGCGGGCGTGTGGCGCGACCTCACCGAGTCGGTGAACTCCATGGCGTCGAACCTCACGGCGCAGGTCCGCAACATCGCCGACGTGACTACGGCCGTCGCCAAGGGCGACCTCAGCCGCAAAATCACCGTCGATGTGCGCGGCGAAATTCTCGCCCTCAAGGACACCATCAACACGATGGTCGATCAGCTTTCCTCGTTCGCTTCCGAAGTCACGCGCGTGGCGAAGGAAGTCGGCACCGAGGGCAAGCTGGGCGGGCAGGCCAACGTCTCGGGCGTCGCGGGCGTGTGGAAGGAGCTGACCGAGTCCGTCAACTCCATGGCGTCGAATCTGACCAACCAGGTCCGTAACATCGCCGACGTGACCACCGCCGTCGCGCGCGGCGATTTGAGCCGCAAAATCACCGTCGACGTGCGCGGCGAAATTCTGTCCCTTAAGGACACCATCAACACGATGGTGGACCAGTTGAACTCGTTCGCTTCCGAGGTGACGCGCGTCGCCAAGGAAGTCGGCACGGAAGGCAAACTGGGCGGCCAGGCGGATGTGAAGGGCGTCGCCGGCGTGTGGAAGGACCTCACCGAGAACGTGAACTCGATGGCGTCGAACCTCACCGCGCAGGTCCGCAACATCGCCGACGTCACCACGGCCGTCGCCAAGGGCGACCTCAGCCGCAAAATCACCGTCGATGTCCGCGGCGAAATTCTGGCGCTCAAGGACACCATCAACGTCATGGTGGACCAGCTCTCCTCGTTCGCCTCGGAAGTCACGCGCGTGGCGCGCGAAGTCGGAACCGAAGGCAAGCTCGGCGGCCAGGCCAACGTGCCCGGCGTCGCCGGAACCTGGAAGGAGCTGACCGAGTCCGTCAACTCCATGGCCTCGAACCTGACCAACCAAGTCCGCAACATCGCCGAAGTCACCACCGCCGTCGCGCGCGGCGACCTCAGCCGCAAGATCACGGTGGACGTCCGCGGCGAAATTCTGGCGCTCAAGGACACCATCAACGTCATGGTGGACCAGCTCTCCTCCTTCGCCTCGGAAGTGACGCGCGTGGCGCGCGAAGTCGGAACGGAAGGCAAGCTCGGCGGCCAGGCCGACGTGAAAGGCGTGGCCGGCGTCTGGCGCGACCTCACCGAGTCGGTCAACTCGATGGCGTCCAACCTCACCGCTCAGGTCCGTAACATCGCCGACGTGACCACGGCCGTCGCCAAGGGCGACCTCAGCCGCAAGATCACGGTCGACGTGCGCGGCGAAATCCTCGAGCTGAAGAACACCATCAATACGATGGTCGATCAGCTCAGCTCGTTCTCCTCGGAAGTGACGCGCGTGGCGCGCGAAGTCGGAACGGAAGGCAAACTGGGCGGCCAGGCCGACGTGTACGGCGTCGCCGGCACCTGGAAAGACCTCACCGAATCCGTCAACTCGATGGCGTCGAACCTGACCAACCAGGTCCGCAACATCGCCGACGTCACCACCGCCGTCGCCAAGGGCGACCTCAGCCGCAAAATCACGGTCGACGTGCGCGGCGAAATCCTGGAGCTGAAGAACACCATCAATACGATGGTCGACCAGCTCAACAGCTTCGCGAGCGAGGTGACGCGCGTGGCGCGCGAGGTCGGCACCGAAGGCAAGCTCGGCGGCCAGGCCGAAGTGCGCGGCGTGGCCGGCGTCTGGAAGGACCTTACCGACAACGTCAACATCATGGCGGCGAACCTCACCACGCAGGTCCGCCACATCGCCAAGGTCGTGACCGCTGTGGCGAACGGCGACCTCAAGCGCAAACTCGTCCTCGAAACCAAGGGCGAGATCGCGGAGCTGGCCGACACCATCAACGGCATGATCGATACCCTCGCGACCTTCGCCGACCAGGTCACCAGCGTGGCGCGCGAGGTCGGCATCGAGGGCAAGCTCGGCGGCCAGGCGCGCGTGCCCGGCGCCGCCGGCATCTGGCGCGACCTCACGGACAACGTCAACCAGCTCGCCGCCAACCTTACCACGCAGGTCCGCGCGATCGCCGACGTCGCCACCTCGGTCACCAGCGGCGATCTCACCCGGTCGATCGCCGTCGAAGCCCAGGGCGAGGTGGCCGCGCTCAAGGACAACATCAACCAGATGATCGGAACCCTGGCGGAGACCACCCGCCAGAACAAGGATCAGGACTGGCTCAAGACCAACATCGCGAAATTTACGGGAATGCTGCAGGGGCAGCGCAACCTGCTGGCTGTGGCGCAGCTCCTGCTCTCCGAGCTCGCGCCGGTGGTCGGCGCGCACCTCGGCACGTTCTACATGGCCGAGAAGCTCGAAGGCGAAACCGTCCTGCGGCTGCTGGGCGGCTTCGGCTTCAACCCCGAGGAAGTGCCCTCCCAGTACCGCATCGGCCAGTCCCTGGTCGGCCAGTGCGCGCGCGATAAGGCCCGCATTCTGGTCGCCGACGTTCCCGGCGACTACATCAAGATCAATTCCAGCCTCGGCGCAGCGGCGCCGGCCAGCGTCGTGCTCCTGCCGGTGCTGTTCGAAGGCGAGGCCAAGGCCGTGATCGAACTGGCCTCCTTCCGCCGCTTCAGCGACGTGCACCTGGCCTTCCTCGATCAGCTCACGCAATCCATCGGTATCGTGCTGAACACCATCGCCGCGACGATGCGCACCGAGGAACTGTTGAAACAGTCGCAGGCGCTCGCCGAGCAGTTGCAGAAGACCAACCTCGAGCTCGAGGAAAAGGCCCAGCTTCTGGCCGAGCAGAAGGCCGAAGTCGAAACCAAGAGCCGCGAAGTCGAGCAGGCCAAGGCCGCGCTCGAGGAAAAGGCCGAGCAGCTCGCTCTGACCTCCAAGTACAAGAGCGAATTCCTGGCCAACATGAGCCACGAGCTGCGCACCCCGCTGAACAACCTGCTCATCCTGGCCAAAATGCTCCAGGAAAACCCGGAGCGCAATCTCTCGCCCAAACAGGTCAATTACGCCGAGACGATCCACGCCTCGGGAACCGACCTGCTGGCGCTCATCAACGACATCCTCGACCTCAGCAAGATCGAATCCGGCAAGATGGATGTCGAAATCGGCAGCGTCCGCTTCAACGAGCTGCAGGACTACTGCGCCCGCACCTTCCGCCATGTGGCCGATGGCAAGGGCCTCGAATTCAGCGTCGAGCTCGATCCCAAGCTGCCCGATTCCATCCATACCGACGCCAAGCGCCTCCAGCAGGTCCTCAAGAATCTGCTCTCGAACGCCCTCAAGTTCACCGCGAGCGGCTTCGTCAAGCTGCGCATCGAGCGCGCCGCCCAGGGCTGGCGCGCCGGCCACCCGGTGCTCGGCCGCGCGAAAACCGTGGTGGCGTTCAAGGTCATCGATACCGGTATCGGCATCCCCAAGGAGAAGCAGAAGATCATCTTCGAAGCCTTCCAGCAGGCGGATGGCACCACCAGCCGCAAGTACGGCGGCACCGGGCTGGGCCTTTCCATCAGCCGCGAGCTCGCGCGTCTGCTCGGCGGGGAAATCACGCTCGAAAGCGAACCCGGCGCCGGCAGCACCTTCACGCTCTATCTGCCTCAGACTTACCTCGGCGCTGTCGTCCAGCCGAAGAGCGACAGCCAGTCCGGAACCGCGTCGTTCGGCACCGCCGAATCCTTCGCCGCGGAATCCAGCGTCGAAGTGCTGATGCCGTCCAAGCCCAAGGTCCAGACGGTCCTCGCCGAAGAGGATCTGGCGGAGATGGTCGACGATGACCGCAACAATATTCAGCCGGACGATCTCGTCCTGCTCATCATCGAAGACGATCCCACGTTCGCCCGCATCCTCGTGGACATGGCCCACGCGCGCAGCCTGAAAGCCCTGGTGGCGTTCCGCGGCAACACCGCGCTCAGCCTGGTCCGGGAATTCAAGCCCGCCGCGGTGACGCTCGACATCCTGCTCCCCGACATGGTGGGCTGGATCATTCTGGATCGCCTGAAGCACGATCCCGCCACGCGCCACATTCCGGTGCACATCATTTCGGCAAATGAGGATTGCCGCCGCGGCCTCGCGCTCGGCGCCATGAGCCACATGGAGAAAAACCTGACGGTCGATAGCCTGGAGCGCACCTTCGACTTCATCGAACAGTTCGCCCGCCGCCGCACGCGCCGCCTGCTCCTGGTCTGCGGGAATCCGTCGGAGGCCGAGGCCATCCAGGTGGCGATCGGCGGCCCCGACCTCGAAATCCGCGAGGCGGAAAACGCCGCCGCCGCCCTCGAGCTCCTTAACCAGTCCCCGGCCGACGGGATCTGCATGACCGTCCGCCTGCCGGACATGGACGCCTCGGCGTTCATTGCCGCGCTGCACGAAAAGCTCGGCGCGCAGATGCCGCCCGTCATGGTATTCGCCGGCGAAGGCCTGTCCGAATCCGATGCGCGGGAGATCCGCCGCCAGGCCCTTTCCGGCACCATCCGCTGCGCCGCTTCGCTCGAACGCCTGCTCGATGAAAGCGTGCTGCTGCTGCACCGCAATGAAGCCGAGCTCTCGGACGGCCAGCGCAGCCTGCTCGCCGAACTGCGCGCCCGGGATGTCGTGCTCGCCGGCCGCAAGGTGCTCGTGGTCGATGACGACCTTCGGAACATCTTCGCCCTCAGCAGCCTGCTCGAGGAGCACAATATTCGCGTCCTGCACGCTGAAAACGGCCGCGACGGCATCGAACTCCTCCGCCAGAATCCCGATATCGACGCCGTGCTCATGGACATCATGATGCCGGAAATGGATGGCTACCAAACCATGCGGGCCATCCGCCAGATTCCGCAATTCAGCCGCCTCCCCATCGTCGCCCTCACCGCGAAGGCCATGAAGGGAGACCGCGAAAAGTGCCTGGAGGCCGGCGCCAGCGAGTACGTCACCAAGCCCGTCGATCTCGAGCAGCTCTTCAGCGTGCTCCGCGTCTGGATCGGCGCGGGCGCGGAAACGTCCTCCGCCCTGAGCGCCGCGAATGGCGCCCTGCCGCCGGGGAATGCCGAATCCCAGCCGCAGCGCCGCGTTCCCCCACCCAGTCCCGCCGACCCGATGAACGTGATGATCGATGACGATCGCACGTCCATCCAGCCTGGCGATCCCGTGCTCCTGATCGTCGAGGACGATCCCACGTTCGCCCGCATTCTGGTCGATATCGCGCATGAGCGGCATCTGAAAGCCGTGGTTGCTCTGCGCGGCAACACCGCCCTCAGCCTCGCCCGCGAGTTCAAGCCCGAGGCCATCACGCTCGATATCGGCCTGCCCGATATGATGGGCTGGACGATCCTCGATCGCCTGAAGCACGACCCCGCAACGCGCCACATCCCGGTTCACATCATCTCCGGCGATGAGGACCGCCGCCGCGGCCTCGCGCTCGGCGCCATGACCTACCTCGAAAAGTCGGTCAGCCGCGAAGGACTCGCTCGCGCTTTCAGCGTCATCGGCGAATCCGCCAGCCGCAGGGTGCGCAAGCTGCTGCTGGTGAGTTCCCGGGATGAGTCCGACACCATCCGCGCCGCCATCGCGGGCGAGGATCTCGAGATCTTCGAAACCGGCAATGTCGTCGAAGCCCTCGGCATCATCGGCGAAAAATACCTGGACGGCGTCGCCATCGCCCACCGCCTCGAAAATGGCACGGCGGCCGAATTGATTCAGGAGCTGCAGAAGCGCGTGACTCCATACACGCCGCCGGTGATCGTCTACGGCCAGGGCCTCACCGATGCCGACGCCCAGGAAATCGGCCGGCTCGGTCGCGCCAGCACCGTCCGCTACGCTCCTTCGCTCGAACGGCTGCTGGATGAAACCGTGCTGCTGCTGCACCGCAATGAAGCCGATCTCTCCGAGATGCAGCGCGGCATTCTCGCCTCGATTCGCCAGAACGATCGCGTCCTCGCCGGCCGCAAGGTGCTGGTGGTCGACGACGATCTGCGCAACATCTTCGCCTTGAGCAGCGTGCTCGAGGAGCACAATCTGAAGGTCATCCACGCCGAAAACGGCCGCGCCGGTATTGAAGCGCTGCAGCAGCACCGCGATATCGACGCCGTGCTCATGGATATCATGATGCCGGATATGGATGGCCTCGAAACCATGCGCGCCATCCGTCAGATGCCGGAGTTCCGCGAGTTGCCGATCATCGCGCTCACTGCCAAGGCCATGGTGGGCGACCGCGAGAAATGCATCGAAGCGGGCGCGACCGATTACGTCACCAAGCCCGTCGATCTCGAGCATCTCTTCAGCGTGCTGCGCGTCTGGATCGACCGCGCCGGCCAGACCAGCAGCTTTGCGGATTGACGGCGGCAGGGCCCTATGCTGACAGCGCTCGCACCCAGTCCGACCGAACGCGCCCGCGAGGATGACAAGGTCCGTCTGCTTCTCGTGGACGACAGCCCGGAGAACCTCGTCGCTCTCGAAGCCATGCTGCACGGCCTCACCGACGAGCTGGTTCTGGCCCGCTCCGGCAAGGACGCCCTTCGCCACGTCCTCGACTACGGCGATTTCGCGGCCATCCTGCTGGACGTCAAAATGCCGGATATGGACGGCTTCGAAACCGCGGAGATGATCCGCTCGCGCCGCCAGAACCGCAATACGCCGATCCTGTTTCTGACCGGTTACCGCAACGACGACCAGCTCTTCCGCGGCTACGACCTCGGCGCCGTCGATTTCCTGTTCAAGCCGGTCGTTCCCGAAATCCTGCGCTCCAAGGTCTCGGTGTTTGTCGAGCTGGCGCGCACCAACCAGCTTCTGCGCCGCCAGGCCGAGACGCTCGCCAAGGCCGAACTCAAATTCCGCACCCTGCTCGAAGCCGCTCCCGATGCCGTGTTCATCACGGAAGCCGACGGCTCCATCGTGCTGGTCAACGCCCACATGTACAACCTGTTCGGCTACGAGCGCGGGGAAATTCGCAACCGCAATATCCGCATCCTCGTGCCGGCATGGTCGTTTCCGCCGCCCCCCGCGGCATCCGCCTTTCCCGGTTTGCAGGCCGTCCGCAAGGATGGCTCCATTTTCCCCATCGAAATGAGCCTCAGCCCGCTGCAAACCGAAGAAGGCCTGCTGATCACCAGCGTCATTCGCGATATCAGCGAGCGCAGCAAGGCCGAAGAGAGCATTCGCCGCCTCAATGCCGAACTGGAGGAGCGCGTCGCGCAGCGCACCGCCGAGCTCATGCGCTCCAATGAGGCCCTGCGGCAGTTCGCCTGGGCCGCCAGCCACGATCTGCAGGAGCCGCTCCGCATGGTGGTGGCCTATTCGCAATGGCTCGCCCGCGATTTCGGCCCGCAGTTGCCGGAAACCGCCCGCCAGTTTCTCGAATTCATCGAGACCGGCGGTTCCCGGATGAACAGCCTCCTGGCCGCTCTCCGCGATTACATGCAGGTGAGCGACTCCGGCGGCGAAGAGGTGAAGCGCACCGATGCCGAAGACTCCCTCAGCCTCGCCCTCTCCAACCTGCAATCCGCCATCGACGACTCCCGCGCCAGTGTCACGTCCGATCCTCTGCCGAACGTCCTCGCCGCCCCGGTGCCGCTGGCTCAGGTCTTTCAAAACCTGATCGCCAACGCCATCCGCTACGCCAAGCCCGGCGAACCGCCGTGCATCCACGTCTCTGCCGCGCCCAACGGCGCGGAGTGCATCTTTTCCGTCCGCGATAACGGAATTGGAATCGCGCCGGAATACCACGACCGCATCTTCGGCCTCTTCAAACGCCTCCAGAGCGGCGGCAAGGGCACGGGAATCGGCCTTGCCATCTGCAAAGCTGCTGTGGAGCGGTGGGGAGGCCGCATCTGGGTGGAATCCGCGCCGGGCGCGGGCACCACTTTCCGCTTTAGCGCCGCTTACCCGAAGGAAGATCGATGAATAACCCCCGCCTCGTACTGATCGAGGATAACCCCGCCGATGTTTTGCTGGTCCGCGAAGCCATCCGCGCTCATGGCATCGAAGTGGACCTGGTTGCTTACTCGGACGTTCCGGACGCGATCGCCGGTCTGGAAAACTCCGAAAATCCCCTCCCAGACGCCGTTCTGATCGATCTCAATCTCCCGAAAGGCGAGGGAATGAACGTGATCAAGTTTCTGCGCAGTTCCGCGCGCTTGCGGCAGGTGCCGCTCGCCATCCTGACCTCTTCCGAATCGCCGCGGGACCTCGAAGAAGCGCGCAGCCTGGAGGTCCCCCGCTACATCCACAAGCCCTCCACGCTGAACGGCTTTCTGGATCAGGTTGGCGGCGAAATCGCGAAATTGCTGGCCAGCCGCGCGCGCTCTTCCGACACCGGCTGGGCGTAGCGGCGAGCCGCTACCGCTTCAGCCCGTCCAGCACCGTGTAGCGGTCGCGGTGCGCCTCCTGCTCTGCTTTGGTCTCGACGTCGATGTGCAGATACCGGGCGGCCTCGCCGGCCTTCACGGCCGGCCATTCGGCGAGGCCGGGGCCGTTCGGATTGCCGGTCTTGATGAAATTGGCGAAGTACTCCTGCATGGTCCGCGATACCTGGTAGTCGTCGGGCGTCCAGTCGTAGACGTGGTTGCTCGCCAGGTTGCCCATGGCGTATTCGATCTCCGCCGAATGCACCGCGCCGCGCGCCGGCGGGGGCGGCGCGCCGTTGCCCCGGCCCCGGATCACCCCGCCGGCCAGGCCCGGCGTGGCGTCGCCCATTTCCGGGCGCATGCGCGGCCTCGGACGCGAATAGTAGTAGCGGTACACGGGAGCGTGTCCGGTCGCCGCGCAGAGATCGATCCACTTCCACGTGCTCAAGGCAATGAAGCGCGCGCTCGCCAGCTCCGTCGCCGCGTCCAACACCTCCGCATCGCTCGCCGGCGCCCATGCGGCGAGCACCCGCGGCGCATCGGCGCCGTACAGCCGCTCGATCGCCTTCGCGAAATTCTCGCGCGTCGGCTCGTCCCGCCCCAGCACCATACGGGCGTTCATCTCCTCGGAATTCCAGCCCGCGAGCAGCGGCACATGCGCCTGCCGGCCGGCCGCGAAGATCGCCTCCGGCGCCTCCGGCAGAAAATAGCCGTCCACCGTGGGGCTGAACCGCCCCGCGCCCTGCTGGCCTGAGGCTTTCAGCAAGGCATCCGCCGGCATTTTCCGCAGCGCCGCCACGTCCGCCGCTCCCGCCAGCGCCAGGAACTTCGCCCCATGCTCCTCCGCCTCGGCCAGCGGCACCGCCGAGAGCGCGCCCAGGATCGACCCGCTCTCCCCGATTGCCCCCGCGATCAGGTCCCGCGAAAGCGGCGAGGCCATCTGCGCGCTCACCGCGATCGAGCCCGCCGATTCGCCGGCGATTGTGACCCGCTGCGGGTCCCCGCCGAAGGCCGCGATGTTCTCCCGCACCCACCGCAGCGCCGCGTTCTGGTCGAGCAGCGCCCAGTTGCCCGAGGCGTGGTGCGGCGATTCGCGGGTCAGGTCCGCATGCGCGAAGAATCCGAACACCCCCAGCCGGTAATTCACCGTCAGCGCGACGATGCCTTTCGCCGCCATGCTTGCGCCTTCGTAGCGCGGCTCGGAGCCGTCCCCGGCCTGGAAGCCGCCGCCGAAGAAGTACACCAGCACCGGCAGCTTCTCGCGCCCGGACCTGGCCGGCGTCCACACGTTCAGGTAGAGGCAGTCCTCGCTCATGCCGTTCGAGCGGAAGTTCATGTCCCCGAACAGCGGCAGTTGCATGCAGCGCGGCCCGAACGCCTTCGCCGGCCGCACGCCGCTCCAGCTCCCGGCCGGCGCGGGCGGCGCGAATCGGAGCTCGCCCACCGGCGGGGCCGCGAACGGGATGCCCAGAAATGCGCGCACCCCGTTTGCCTGCGCGCCGAGCCCTTCCACTACGCCATTCGCTGTCCGCACGCGGTCGGGCTTCGCGCCGGCTGCTGTGCCTGCCGAAATCGCCGTCATCAAAACAAAAATTCCAAATGGATTCCGCCTCATGCCGATCTCCCGTGGCGCAGGCCCGTCGCCCGCACTCCCGCGAAATTATATCAGCCGGAGCGCGGCGCGTTCACGGCGCGAGCTGCTTGCGAATCTCCTCGACGGCGGCATCCGTCACCGGGCCGTGATAGCGCCAGCGGATGGCGCCGCCGGCATCGATCGCCAGCAGATAAGCATCGTCCGGCGGCCCGAAGCCCACCGCCTGCTTCAGCTCCTTCTCCCCGCGATAGACCACGACGAAGCGATCGTACCGCTCCTTGGGGATCGAGCTCTTGATCCCGTGCAGCGCCATGCCCCGCACCAGCCGCGGCACGTCTTCGAGCACCGCGATGGACCAGACCGGTCCCAGCCCGGCCGCGCGCGCCTCCCACGCTTTCGTCTGCGTTTGCGACCCGTGCGTGAAGCCGAGAATCAGCAGCGCCGGCTTGCCTCCGGCCGCCGCCGGCAGCGTGACCGCCTTGCCGGAGAGCGTTTGCCCCTGAATTTCCGGCAGGGCGGTCTGCGCCAGCGCGATCCCGCAGAACAACGCAGCCAGACAGGCCAGATTTCTCATATACCCGCTTCGTGCTGTCAGGAAATGCGGTACACGTAAGCGTCTTCGAGGAAGCGATCGCCGATCGCCTGCCCGCCCAGCCGCATGCCTTCGACGTCTTTGGCTCCCTTGAATAATTTGCGCAGCTCGCGGATAAACGGGTCCTTCATACGCAGGATCATGAGTGAGTCGCTCTTGTGCTGAGGGATGCCGGCGGCACGAGTTGCCTTTATGATGATCATGTACCCGTCCCACATTCCCGCGGCATCCAGATCGCGCGATGCCACGATGAGGCGCCAGTCCGCGTATTCCTCCAGTTTGGCCCATAAGGCGACACTGACGCGGATTCCGGCCGCCTCGATGGCGCGAAGCACCTCCGATCCGGCTTCGAGATCGAGATTTACCAGTAACGCCTTACCCATGACAAAACTCCAGGCCCGCGGTCGCCCACTGCCCGGACCATATTCCCGGCATCGGAGGCGTGGATGCGCTGGTACCGGCTCCGCTCCGACCATGATCGCACGATCCCCCATTTTCGCGCGAACTCGGTATCACGCGTCTGTCGATCGAGGGCGGATTCGAGGCCAGCCTGCTTCACCAGCTCCGATAGGTCGTGCGTGTGGCAGGCGTTCACGCGGGCGCGGTCCGGGAACTCGTACCGCGCCGTTTTTCGGGCGATGCACGCCTTCAGCGCGCATTCCACGGCGTAGCCGGCCAGATAGTACGCGCCATCGCTCAATCCGGAAGCCAGCAAGACCCTGGCCTCCCGGAGCCGGACTCGCGCGAGTGCCTGCAGGTCGTTTCTGTCCATCCCCTAAAACAGCCCCGGCTGGTCCTCTCTCCGCAGCTTGGGCTTCACATTGAAGTACTCGTAGGCCAGCTCGGTTGCGGTGCGGCCGCGCGGCGTGCGGTTGAGGAAGCCGAGCTGGATCAGGTACGGCTCGTAGACCTCTTCGATGGTGTCCGCCTCCTCGGAGATCGACGCGGCGATGGTGTTCACGCCGACCGGGCCGCCGCGGTATTTTTCGAGGATCGTCATCATGATCTTCTGGTCGATCTCATCGAGGCCGTAGCGGTCCACGTCGAGCAGGTTGAGCGCCGTCTGGGCGACGGCGGGCGTAATGCGGCCGTCCGCGCGGACCTGGGCGTAATCGCGCACGCGCTTGAGCAGGCGGTTGGCGATGCGCGGCGTGCCGCGGCAGCGGCGCGCGATCTCCGCGGCGGCGCCGTCGTCGATCGTCACATTGAGCAGCCGCGCGGAGCGCTCGACAATCGATTTCAGCTCGTCCACGGTGTAGGGATCGAGCCGCAGCACCAGCCCGAAGCGCCCGCGCAGCGGCGCGCTCACCAGCCCCTGGCGTGTGGTCGCGCCGATGGCCGTGAATTTCGGCATGGGCAGCGACACCGTGCGCGCGCCGGGGCCCGTGCCCACCAGGATATCGACGCGGAAATCCTCGAGCGCCGAATACAGCATCTCCTCCACATCCGGCATGAGGCGGTGGATTTCATCGATGAAAAAGACCTGATGCAGCCGGATGTTGCTCAAGATGCCGGTGAGGTCGAGCTTCTTCTGCAGCACCGGGCCGGAGGTGGTGGTGAAGGGGACTTCGAGCTCCTCGGCGATAATCGAGGCGAGCGTTGTTTTACCCAACCCGGGCGGCCCGTAGAGCAGGACATGGTCCATCGCTTCGCCGCGCATTTTGGCGGCCCGGATGGCGATGTCGAGGTTCTCTTTAAGCTTCGTTTGTCCGGTAAAATCGGCGAGGCGGCGCGGCCGCAGGCCCGCTTCGAATTGCAGATCCTCGGCCTGGCGGTCTCCGGAGATCAGTTCCCGGCTCGGCATGGAAGTACCAGCTTAGTACATCGACCAAAGACTCAGCCTCGTCTACCGCACCAGCTCCAGCGCCCGGCGGAACAGCGGCTCGAAATCGGCGGCCGCAGCGGCCGGCGCGCCGGATTTCGCTTTGCGCACGGCGGCTTCGGCTTGTGGGCGCGCGCAGCCGAGATTTAGCAGCGCGGAAAGAACGTCCTGCTCGACCGGCGAAAGCGCGCCTGCCGCGGCAGCGGGCGGCTCTTCTCCCGTGACGGCGGGGAGCTTATCCCGCAGCTCGAGCACCATGCGCTCGGCGGTCTTCTTGCCGATCCCCGGAATCCGCACCAGCCGCTCGACCTCGCCGCGGCGGATCGCGTTGATGAGATCCGGCGCGGCCAGGCCGGAAAGGATCGTGACCGCCAGCTTCGGGCCGATGCCGCTCACACCGATCAGCTTCTCGAACAGCGCCTTTTCGTCCTGCGTGAGAAAGCCGTAGAGCGAAAGTGCATCCTCGCGGACGTGGGTATGGATGCGGAGCAGGACTTCGGCGCCGGCGTCGGGAAGATGCGTGTAGGTCGAGACGGGAATGGTGACGTCGTAGCCGACGCCGCCCGTATCCACGATGGCCTGGTTGGGGTGCTTTTCGAGCAGCGAGCCGCGCAGCAGAGCGATCATATTCCTTCGATTGTAGCCGCCCGAAATCGCGCCGGAAAAACACAAAACCGCCGAAGATCGGCGGTTTTTGCACGTAAGTAGTTGATTTCATAAGAGAGCAACCGCCGAGGCTCGGCGGTTTTTCGTAGCGGAAACGGGTGTTGGCCGCCCGCGCTCCCGGCTTCCCGCGCTGTTCGATAATAGAAACCGATGGCTACCGAGGCGGTTTGCCCGAAGTGCGGCGGCACGGGCTGGATCATCGTCGAGCGCGCCCATATTTCGGGCGCCGAAGCCTGCGACTGCCGCCTGCAGGGGCGGGCCGGCCGCATGGAAGAGCGGGCGCAGATCCCGCCGCTTTACCAGAACGCCTCGCTCGAGAATTTCGTCGTGCCGGGGCCGGATAACCCCATCGGACGGCGCGACCTCACCACTGTGCTGCTGCAGGTGAAAAACTACGTCCGCGACTTTCCCAATGAAACGCGGCCGGGGCTGCTGCTGATCGGCGAGCCCGGAACCGGAAAGACGCACCTCGCGGTGGCGGTGCTGCGCAAGATCATCGAGAAGGGCTTCGAAGGCCTCTTCTGCGATTATCAGAACCTGCTGGACCGCATCCGCTCCGGCTACGATTCGACCTCCAATTCGGCGGATAAGGAAGCGTACCGCGTGGCGCTCGATGCCGAAGTGCTGCTGCTGGACGACCTCGGCGCGCACCGCGTCACGGACTGGGTGGAGGACACCATTACCTCGATCGTCACGTGGCGCTGCAACAACCGCAAGGCGCTGATCGCCACCACGAACCTGCCGGATGGCGACGCCGGCAGCCCGCTCACGCAGCCAACGGCGCTGGGCAAGCCGGAGTACCGGACCACGCTGGCGGAGCGTATCGGGCCGCGGGCGCGTTCGCGCCTGTTCGAGATGTGCACGGTGATCCGGATGCCGAACATCGAGGATTACCGGCTGAGAAAGGCCAAGACCTTCTGATGCGGGCCGCGGCCCTCCTGCTGCTTGCCGCGTTGTCCCTCTCCGCGCCGGCCTATGCGCCGGCGGCGGGCGGCGAGTTCGTGCAGGCCGTCGAGTTTCCCTATTACCTGTATCCGCGCGCGCAGTGGGAGCGGGAGCTGGTGTGGCTGAAAGAGATCGGCATCCGCACGGTCGAATTTTCGATTCCGCGAAACTGGCATGAAACCGGGCCGGGCCATTACGATTTCACGGGCGAAACCAGCCCGCGGCGCGACCTGCTCGGCCTGATTCGCATCCTGCGGCGGCTGGATCTCCGGGCGTGGGTCGCGCCGGCGCTGCCGCCGGGGCGCGGCTCGGAGGATTGGCCGGCTTCGCCTGCGGATCCCGCGGCGGAGCGGGCGTGGCGCAAGGCGCTCGGCCAGTTCCTGGCGACCCGCACGATCAATCACGGCGGTCCGGTGGCGTACGTCGAGGGCGGCGATCTGAGGATCGATGCGTCGCCCGCGCCGTCCGCAATCCGAGTCGTGCAGGCGATCGCGCCGGATGCTCTCGCGGCCAGCCGCGAAGCGATCGCCCGTGGCCGCGGCGCGCTGCTGTGGCGCGGAGTGGAAGACTCGCTCTATCCGGAAGGGTGGGGGCTGAATGGAGTCTGGCTGCGCCGGGGCGCGGTCGGGTTGAACGGAGAGGAAGTCGCCACAGCGCCGCTGCGCCGCACGGCCGCGCTCCTGCGCAATTGGTGGCCGCTGCTCTCCATGATGGCGCCGCTGCCGCTCAAAGGGCCTGGGAGCAAGCTGCCGGACGGCGTCTCCGTCTCCGAGGCCATATCGCCGGCCGCCTCGGCCGTGAGCGTAACGAATCGCGGCGCCACGCCGTTCGCGGACGACCTGCACGTCCTGGAACCGTGGTCGAAAAAGCCGATGATCATTCCCGGCGTCAAGGTGCCGCCGGGAGAGTCGCTGTGGCTGCCGCTCGGCGTATCGCTCGGCCCGGACGCGCTGTGCCGCGAATGCTCGAATTTTTCGGGCGCCGAGCACATCGTTTACGCCACCGCCGAGCTGCTGGCCATCGAGTACGAAAACGGCATTCTCGCCATGGAATTCGCGGCGCCCGAAGCCGGCGAAGCCGTGCTGCAGTTCGCGCGCAAGCCGGTCGGACCGTATCTCGCGGCGGGCAAGCCGGTGGAATTCGAATGGGACGACAAGACGCTGCGCGCGCGCCTGCGCATCCCGGCGGGCCGGGACGCCAGCCGCCGCGTGCGGGTCGGGATCGCGATCGAGGAGCCGGAGACCTCGGGCTTCTTCAATGAGGCGCACCGGCTGGTCATCGGCAAGACCAATACGGTTTCGACCACGTATTCCTCTGCGGAGATCGCCCGCCGGTCGCGCCTGCTGCTCCCGCCGGGCTACACGGCCGTCCGCAGCGAAAAGACACCGAATGAAATCGAGTACGCCGTGGCCGTTCCGGACACCGCATTGCACGGCGATTGGGCGAATTTGGCTCTCGAGGCCGATGGCGTGCTGCTCGGCCGGGCGCGCGTGCAGCTTTTCCGTCCGCTTTCGGTGCGGCTGCGGGACGCCGCCATCGGACTGCACTTCGGGACGCGCACCGAGATCGCCGTCGAGCCCGCGACGGCTACCATCGACCCGCGCGCCGGCACGAATCTCGAGATTGCGCTGCGCAACAACTCTCCGGATATCCAGACCTTCCGGTTGGAAGCGGCCGGCGAGGGACTGGAGTTCATTCCGGCGAAGACGGAGATCGCGGTCGGCGGCGCGGCCGAGCGGACCGTGTCCATCCGGGTGCTCGGGAATCCGGGGGCCTCCGGCCTGCGCGAGTGGCGCCTGCGGGTGAGCGGCGGCGCCGATCTGGATCTGCCGATGCGGGCGATCCTGGTGCCGCGCGGCCAGACGGTGGCCTGGAGCGCGGACCTCGATGGCGACGGCACGCCGGAGTGGGTGCTCGAATCGCCGCGCGCGCGCGCCGTCTTTTCCAGCCGCGATGGCGGCCGCTGGATGGAATTCACCTGGAAAGACACGAACGTCAACTTCCTGCCGGAGCAGGGCGCGCTGGCCGGCGCCGGGCCGGTCGAAGTACGGTCCGCAGGCGACGCGCTGGAGTTTGCCGGGCAGGGCTGGAAGCGCACGGTGCGGCTTGTGGACGCGGCGCTGACGGTCGAGCAGTCCACAGCGCTGCCGCGCGACGGCATGGCGCCAGAAAAACGAGGCAACGTGGCGCTCGCGATCGAGCGGAAGTCGGCGAATACCGTCGTTTACCGGCTGATGTAACGGGGGCAGATCCCACTCGCCGGCCGCTCGCGCGCGGCGGCCTCCACGGCCGGGTCCACAGCTTTCCGGCCGCCGCGTTCGCCGGGTTCTGGCCGCCGTCGCGCAGCCTATAGCGGCCGTTGCGATGGGTCCGCAGCGGCGGATCGGGCCCGCAGCGGCGGATCGCACCGGGCCCGCAGCAGTCGCGCGGCGCCCGCGCCGCCGGGCGACCCCCAGGTTGCGAGCGCGATTCGCTGTCCGGGTTCTGGCCGCCGAGTCCACTGGGTCGCCGCGCTGTCGCGCGGCCCCTCGCGGCGGATCGCACCGGGGCCTCAGGGGCGGATCGCAAGCGACCACCCGCTCCCGCTACAAACGCGGACAAAGGTTTACCGAATCCTTACGGGCCTTCCGACGGCCGCCGCGTCTCATGTAGTGGAGGGTAGAGAAATGAAGAAGGCATTTGGAATCATTAGCTTGCTGGCGACTTCGGCGGGTGTGCTGGCGATCCCGGCGGCGGCCCGCGATCGCGCGGACAACCGCTACACCGCGGCATACACCGAAACCTGCTACGGCCATGCCCGCGAACGCGGCCGCGACTTCCGGCAGATGGATCGCCGCAAGATGGGCAATCGGGGTGACGCGGGCAATCGGGGCGAGATGGCCTATCGGGGCGACATGGGGTACCGCGGCGCCGGCCGCAACTGGCGGTAAAGGGCGGTAGCAATCAGCCGGGGGCAGAGCTGCGGTCTGGGCCGCGGACCTGCCCCTTTCCATTTGCATCGGGCACTTACCCGCGGTAACATTTTCCGGGTTTTGCGTGTTTTCCATCCACGCGCGAGCTGTGAACCGCTTCACAATCGGTGCGCGAGTTTTCGGAGTCTGTTTGTTCTCAGTCTGATACAGGCCTGAGGACGGTTGGCCCGCGGATTGCTTCGACGGTCTGCGGGAAAAGAGCCGGATGGCGATGGCAACAGATTTCCAAGTAACCGGGGCCCGGTCGAAACAGGCCAGTCCGCCGGAGGGCGTACCGGGCAGCCCGGAACCGCCCCGAGTGCCCCAGCCGGAGCGCTTACCGCACGCCGAGCACAGAGAGCCGGTCGAGCGGATCGAACGAGTGGAACGCATGGAAACGGTCGGGCGGCTGGTAGGCGGTATTGCCCACGACTTCGCCAACATCCTGACGATGATCTCCGGCTACAGCGATATCCTGCTCGGCCGGATCGGCGAAAAGGATCCGCTGCGTCCCGAGCTCGATGAGATCCGCGAGGCAGCCAACCGGGGCGCGCGTCTGACGGCGCAGCTTCTCGGGTTCACGCGCGGCCAGAAATCCGAGCGCCGGCCGGTCGATCTCAACGCAGTGGTGCGGGACCTGGAGCGGATGCTGCGGCTGGTCGCGGGCGAATCGGTGGAGCTCGATCTGGCCCTCAGCCCGGATCTCGATCCCGTCATGGCTGACCCGAGCCAGATGGAGCAGGTGATCATGAACCTGGTGCTGAACGCGCGGGACGCGATTCCAGCCGCCGGGCGCATCCGCGTTGAAACGGCGAACCGTGAGATCTCCGAGGCCATGGCGCGGGAGAGCGGGATGCCGGCGGGCGCATGCGTCACGCTGTCGATCAGCGATAACGGTCACGGCATCGCCCCAGACGCGCTGGATCGCATCTTCGAGCCGTTCTTCACGACCAAAGAGAAGGGCCGCGGCACGGGCCTCGGACTGAGCACGGTGCAGCGCATCGTGAGCGAGGCCGGCGGGCAAATCCGCGTGCACAGCGCGCCCGGCGAGGGCTCGACATTTACGATCTGCCTGCCGCGGTGCGCGCGGGCGGCGGAGCGGTCCGAGCGCCCGGCCTATGCAGCGCAGAGCGGTGCGGGGTCGGAGACGCTGCTGCTGGTGGAAGATGAAGAAGGCGTGCGCCGCCTGCTGACGCACGTGCTCAGCCGGCGCGGCTACAAGGTTCTGGCGGCCGCCGATGCCGAAGAAGCGCTGCGGATCTTCGCGGAGCGTTCGGCCGAGATCGGGCTGGTCCTGACCGATATGGTGATGCCGCATATGAGCGGACGCCAGTTGGGCGAACTGCTCGAAGAGATGTGTCCCGGCATCAAAATTATCTACATGTCCGGCTACACGGACGATGTTCTGGTGCGCACGGGCGCGTTGAGCCCCGGGATGTCCTTCCTGCAGAAGCCGCTGCGGCCGGACGTGCTCGCCGCCAAGGTGCGGGAAGCTCTGGACGCGGCAGGACCGGGCCGGCGCATGGCCGCAAGTTAACGCACAGCCCGGCGGGCCGCGCGCCCGCTGACACTGAATTCCCCTTCCGAACCATTCAACCCCGGATAACCCCCGATTACCTCCCGATTCTCGGACTCGCCGCGCATTTGTGTTGTAATGAATGAACTTCCACCATGCCGGACACGGCGACACGCATCAGAAGAGGATGGAAACGGGCGCATCGCCTGGCTCGCGAGCTGCGCATGATCGCGCGCGGCCTGGCATCCACGGAGCACCCCGTTCTGGCGCACGTGATTCCCATGCGGCGCTGCAATCTATCGTGTGCGTACTGTAACGAATACGACGATCATTCCAAGCCAGTGCCGCTCGATACCATGTACGAGCGGTTGGACCGGCTGGCCGACCTGGGGACGAACATCATTACGATTTCGGGCGGCGAGCCGCTGCTGCATCCCGAACTGGACCTGATCATTGCGCGCATTCGCCAGCGCGGAATGATCGCCGGCATGATCACGAACGGCTATCTGCTCACGGCGGAGCGCATCCAGCGGCTGAACCGGGCGGGGCTCGACCACCTGCAAATCTCGATCGACAACGTCATGCCGGACGAGGTCTCGAAAAAGAGCCTCAAAGTGCTGGATAAAAAGCTGCAATTGCTGGCCGAACACGCCGATTTTCACGTCAATATCAACTCCGTGGTGGGCGGCGGCATCCGCGATCCGCACGACGCGCTGAAGGTGGGGCGGCGCGCGCTAGAACTGGGGTTCACGTCGACGGTGGGGATCATCCACGATGACGACGGGCAATTGCAGCCGCTGAGTCCCGCCGAGCGCGAGGTCTACACGACGATGCGGGCGATGGAGAAATCGAGCTACGCCCGGATCAACTTCTTCCAGGACAATATCGCGCACGGGCGGGAAAACAACTGGCGGTGCCGCGCCGGCGCGCGGTATCTCTACATCTGCGAAAACGGCCTGGTGCACTACTGCTCCCAGCAGCGCGGCTACCCTGCCAAGCCGCTGGCCGAATACACGGTGGCGGACATCCGGCGCGAGTACCGCACCGCCAAGGACTGCGCGCCGCGCTGCACGGTGGCTTGCGTCCACCAGATTTCGTATATCGATTTCTGGCGCGGCAAGCAGGATCTCACGCCTGCGGCACAGGAAGCGCCGCAGGACCGGGATCTCGTACAAATCCAATAACATCCAGGTGAATCTCGGGCTCGGCTGAGCCGGGCATTTCTGTGTCTGCGCGCGAAGGGTCACGGCATTCGTCTCTTTGGTATTGCGTTCCGTCAATAATCACCCTATACTTGATGGACAATATGGTGATACGTCGCTTCGTGCTGCTTCTTCTCGCTTTGCTCGCGCCGCTACCGGCTCAGAACATCGGCGCCTCCCTGGTGGGGACGGTGAAGGACGCATCCGGCGCGGGTCTGCCGGATGTGGCGGTCACGATCCGGAATACGGAAACGGCCGCGGAACGGAAGCTCGTAACGGATGCCGCGGGCCGCTACTCCGCGCCTGAGCTTGCGGCAGGGGCCTATGAGTTGACGGCGGCCAAGAGCGGATTCGCCACGCAAACCCGGACGGGAATCCATCTGACGGTGGGCGAGAGCCGCAACCTGGATGTCACCCTGCCGGTCGCCTCCCGCACGGAGGTGATGGTGGTGGAGGAATCGCCCTCACCGGTGACGCTCACGACCGAGCCGAACGCGGGGCTGGTGAGTGAGAAGCAGATCAAGGATCTGCCGCTCAACGGCCGCAGCTTCGATGAACTGATGACGCTCAACGCCGCGGTGGTGAACTACACGGCGGAGCGCTCGGGGGGCATCGGGACGTCGAATTCGTCGGTGGGGAACATGTTCGCGGTATCGGGGCGGCGGCCGCAGGAGAACCTGTTCCTGTTGAACGGGATCGAGTACACGGGAGCGTCGCTGATCAACAACACGCCGGGCGGCACGAGCGGCCAGCTACTGGGCGTGGACGCCGTGCGGGAATTCAACGTGGTGACGGACACCTACGGCGCGGAATACGGCAAGCGGCCGGGCGGGCAGGTCAGCATCGTGACGGCATCGGGCACGAACCAGTTGCACGGATCGGTGTACGATTTTCTGCGAAATAGCGCCCTCGATGCCCGCAATTTCTTCGATCAGGGCCCGATTCCGCAGTTCCAGCGCAACGAATTCGGCGCCGCGGCGGGTGGTCCGATCGAGCGCGACAGGATGTTTCTGTTCGGCAATTATGAAGGCTACCGGCAGAATTTGGGGCTGAGCGACGTCACGCTGGTGCCGGATCATGCGGCGCGCGCGCAGGCCGCGCCGCCGGTGGCGCCGCTTCTGGCGCTATGGCCGGTGGCGAACGGGCCGGAGTTGGGCGGCGGGATCGCGGAGGCGTTCAGTCACCCCATGCAGCGCATCCGGGAGGATTTCGGAACGGCGCGGCTCGACCGCAATCTGGGGCGGAACGACAGCCTGTTTTTCGTCTACACGGTGGACGACAGCGGGGCCCATACTCCCAGCGCGAATCCGCTCAGCACGGTCTATGAAACGCTGCGCGAACAGGTGGGGAGCGCGCAGGAGCAGCACGTGTTTTCGCCTTCGCTGCTGAACACGGCGCGCGCCGGCTTTTCCCGCGCGAGCTATTTCTTCACCGGCGAGACACCGGTGAGCCTGCCGGGATGGGTGGCCGGCGACCCGATCGGCGCGGTGGTGATCGGCGGCGGAACGGCGCTCAACGGGGCGTCCTCTATTTCGGGCGCGGGGACCAATGCGGGAAGCAATCTGCGGGCGGTACGAAACCTATTCACCTACGACGACCAGATCGCGTTCACGCGCGGCCGGCATCAGGTCGAGGCCGGGGTTTGGGTTCAGCGCATCCAGGCGAATGACAATCTGGCGCAGGATCAGTACGGGCAAGCTTCGTTCGGCAGCCTGGCGGCGTTTCTGCAGGGGACGGTTTCGACCTTCACGGTGGTTACCGCGCCGACGCCATTGAGCTGGCGCTCGATCGAGACCGCGGGGTTCGCGCAGGACGTGATCTCGTTGCGGCCGAACCTGCAACTGCGGGTTGGATTCCGCTTCGAATCGACGAACGGCTGGAACGAAGCGCACGGCCGCGCGGCGAACTACCTGTTCGACGCAGGTGTCATCCGGAGCGATCCGACGGTGGGCGATTCGGTATTCACGGTGAATCGCGCGAAATTTCTGCCCGAGCCGCGGGTGGGCGTGGCGTGGGATCCGTTCGGCCACGGCCGCACGGTGATCCACGCCGGTTTCGGCATCTACCGCGCACTGCTCGACAATCTCGATTACCGGCTCGACCAGACGGCTCCGTTCAATACGACCGCGAGCATCAAGAACATCGACGTGGCGAGCCTGCATTTCGCGCCCGGCAGCGCGATCCCGGCGGGCAGCAGGATTTCGCCGAGCGGCATCCAGCCGGACGCCTATACTCCGACGGTGTTGAGCTGGTCGTTCAAGATCGAGCAGCAGATCTCGGCGGCGATGGCGGTGAGCGCTGCCTATACCGGGTCGCACGGTTACCATGAGATGCTCTCGGTGGATGCCAACGAGCCGTTTCCGTCCTATGTGAACGGCAGCGTTTATTACCCAGCGGGCGCGCCCCTGGCGAATCCGAATGTGGCGAACACGACCACGTGGTTTTCCGAAGGGCTGAGCTCGTACCAGGCCGTTTCGCTCGACGCCAGCCGCCGCTTCGCGCGCGGCCTGCAATTTCGCGCGGTTTACACGTTCTCGAAGAGCCTGGACGACGGCACGGCATGGAACAGCAGCGTCGGGGCCAACGCGCCGGGGTTTGTGATGTTCCCGCTCGATCCGAAGCTCGACTGGGGCCTGGCCACTTCCGATGTGCGGCACCTGGCGAGCGTCAATGCGACGTACGAGCTGGGGTTCGGGAAGCGGCTGCACGGCTGGAGGGAGAGGCTGGCGGGCGGGTGGTCGGTAAGCGCGATCGAGGCGGCGCAGTCCGGATTCCCGTTTACACCGCAGTTGGGGTATAACCCGTCGAACAACGGGGACAGCCGGAATCCGGTGCGGCCGTCATGGAACCCGGCTTTCGCGGGGAAGCTGATTACCGGCAGCCCGGCGCAATACTTCAATCCGGCGGCGTTTCTGCCGCCGGCCTCCGGAACGTACGGCAACGTGGGACGGGATGTGCTGACCGGGCCGGGGCTCGCCGAACTCGATGCTTCGCTGCACAA
>DATGMB010000288.1:0-7887 GCA_035293845.1 Bryobacteraceae bacterium | reverse complement strand
CCGCCCGTCGCCCTCCGCTCGCCGTATACAATATTTCCTTACCGTGACCCTCCTCTCCGCCGCGGGTATCAGCAAAACCTACTCCGGGGTCCGCGCGCTGCGCTCCGTCTCTTTCGACCTTCAGCCCGGCGAAGTTCACGCCCTCATCGGAGAGAACGGGGCGGGGAAGTCCACCCTCATCAAGATCCTCACCGGCGCCGTCACGCCCGATTCCGGCACGCTCACCATCGCCGGCCGCGACATCCCGCACAACAGCCCCGCCTTCGCCCGCGCCATGGGGATCGCCGTCGTTTACCAGCAGCCGGCGCTGTTCCCCTCGCTCAGTGTGGCGGAAAACATCGCCCTCTCCCTCGAGCGTGCCGGCCTCTGGCGCCGCATCGACCGGCGCGCCCGCGAAGCCCGCGCCCGCGACCTGCTCGCCCGCGCCGCGTCGGAGATCGACCCCCGCCGCCTCGCCGGCACCCTCAGCATGCCGGAACAGCAGATCGTTGAAATCGCCAAGGCCATCGGCGCCGATGCCCGCATCCTCATCCTCGACGAGCCCACGGCGTCGCTTTCCGAGCGCGAAGTCGAAAGCCTGTTCCGCGTCATCGCCGGCCTCCGCGCCTCCGGCGTCGGCATTGTTTATATATCCCACCGCCTGGAAGAAATCGCCGCCATCGCCGACCGCGTTACCGTCCTGCGCGACGGCCAATCCATCGCCACCCGCCCCATGGCCGGCGTGGACCGCGCCGAGCTGATCCGCCTGATGGTCGGCCGCGAAATCTCCGCCATTTTCCCCAAACGCGAGGTCCCCATCGGCCCGGTAGTGCTCGAAACCCGCGACCTCCGCGGCATTTCGCTGACGCTGCGCGCGGGCGAAATTCTCGGCATGGCCGGCCTGGTCGGCTCCGGCCGGACCGAATTCGCCGAAGCGCTATTCGGCATCCGTCCGGATCCCGCCGCCACCGTCCTGCTGCGCGGCGCGCCGGTCCGCATCGCCGAGCCCGCCGACGCGATCCGGCTGGGCATCGCCTATCTTCCCGAGGACCGCCGCTGCCACGGCGTGGTCCTCGAAATGCCGATTGCCGAGAACGCCACACTCGCCAGCCTGGACGCCGTGTCGCGCCATGGCCTCATCGACTCCGTCCGCGAGCGCGATGTGGCCCGCGGCTTCGTCGAGCGTCTGCAGATCAAGACCGCCTCGCTCTTCGCCGAAGCCGGCTCGCTCTCCGGCGGCAACCAGCAAAAGGTTGCGCTGGCCCGCTGGCTCGCCATCCGCCCCTCCGTCATGATCCTCGACGAACCCACCCAGGGGGTCGACGTCGGCTCCAAATCCGAAATCCACCGCCTGATGGTCGATCTCGCCCAGGAAGGCGTCGCGATCCTCATGATTTCCTCCGAGCTCCCCGAAATCCTCGGCATGTCCGACCGCATCGCCGTGCTCCACGCCGGCCGCCTTGCCGGCATCGTCGACCGCGCCGATGCCTCCCAGGACCGCATCCTCAGCCTCGCGCTGGGCGTGGAAACAACCAGCAGCGCCGCGGTCCACAGAGAGCCGGCCGGCCTCGCCGGCTCCTTGCGCCCGCCGGAGACGCATGCATGAGCGCCCCGAATCCTCCACGCCCTCCGGAGCGCCAGCCTTTTGCCTTGACTCGGCGTCTCGGCGTCTCGGCGGTGAATAACCCGCGCGAAGTCTCCCTCGCCCTCGCGATCGCCCTCTTCGCCGCGGTCCTCGCGTTCATCGCCCCCGGCTTCTTCGGCGCCGAAAACCTCCGCGATCTCCTCATGGCCAACATGCCCGTCCTGATCGTCGCCATCGGCATGCTGCTCGTGATCCTCACCGGCCAGATCGATATCTCGGTCGGCTCGCAGTTCGCCATCTGCAGCGTTCTGGCCGGCGCCGCCGCCAAAGCCGGACTTCCAGTCGTCCTCGCCGGCGCCGCCGCGTGCCTTGCCGGCGCGCTGATGGGCGCGACCAACGGCGTGCTCACCGCCCGGCTGCGCATCCCCTCGATCGTCGTCACGCTCGCCACCATGGTCGCCCTCCGCGACGGCCTGCGCTGGCTGACGCAAGGCGCGTGGATCGAAGACCTGCCGCCCGGCTTCCAATGGTTCGGCCTCTCGCAATCCGCCAGCCAGGCCGTCACCATCGCCGCCGCGGCGGCGCTCTTCGGTATCGCCTGGTGGGCCCTCGCCGGACTCGCCGCCGGACGCGCTGTCTATGCCGCCGGCTCCAATCCGGAAGCCGCCCGCCTTGCCGGCATCTCTCCCGGCGGCGTGATCTTTTCCGTCTTCGCCATTACCGGCGCGCTCACCGGTTGCGCCGCATTTTTCAATGCCGTCCGCTTCAGCCAGATCCCGGCCAACGCGGGCATCGGCCTCGAGCTGCAGGTCATCGCCGCTGTCATTGTTGGCGGCGCATCCGTCAACGGCGGGCGCGGCACCGTCGCCGGCACCTTGCTCGGCGTCGTCCTGCTCGGCATGATCGGGCCCGCTCTCACCTTCCTCGGCATCAGCGCCTGGTGGGAGCACGCGCTCCAGGGCGCCATCATCCTCGCTGCCGTAGCCCTCGACGGGCTGCGCGCCCGTCCGGAGAAATATGCAGGCATCCGCGCCGCTCAAAGTGCATAGATCGTGGCGCGAGACTGCCTTTCCGAACGGGGAATGGGTGCTCGCCGCCGCCCTGGCCCTGGAAGCCGCGGTATTCGCCGTCCTTGCCCCCAGCTTCTTCACCGCGGCTAATTTCTTCGAGATCGTCCGGCTTTCGGTCGAACTCGGCCTGCTCGCGCTCGCCACAACGCCCGTGATGATCACCGGCGGCATCGATCTCTCGGTCGGCTCCATGATGGGTCTCGCCGCCGTCATTTTCGGCGCCGCCTGGCGCGATGGCGGCCTGCCCATCCCCGCCGCCGCCGCCCTCGCGCTCGCTACCGGAGCCGCCGGCGGCGCGCTCAACGCCGCGCTCATCACCAAACTCGATATCCCGCCGATCATCGTCACCCTCGGCTCCTACTCCATGTTCCGCGGCATCGCCGAAGGCCTGACGCACGGCGCGGTGAACTACAGCGGCTTTCCCACCGGCTTCCTCATGCTGGGTCAGGGCTACGTGGCCGGCATCCCCGTACAGTTCCCTGTGCTGCTCCTCGCCATCGCCGGCTACTACGTCCTCCAGCACCGCTCCGTCATCGGCCGCACGCTCTATGCCATCGGCTTCAGCGGCCAGGGCGCGCGCTACGCCGGGATCCCCGTCCGCCGCCGCCTCGCGCTGGTGTACCTGCTCTCCGGCGTCGTCTCCAGCCTCGCGGCGATTCTGTACGTCGCCCACCTCGGCCAGGCCAAATCCGACGCGGGCACCGGCTACGAGCTCGCCGCCATCACCGCCGTGGTTCTGGGCGGCACCTCCGTCTTCGGCGGACGCGGCACCATCTGGGGGACCGTTCTCGGCCTGTTTTCGATCTCCGTCCTGCAGAACGGGCTCCGGCTGGCCGCGTTGCCCTCCGAACTGACCGGCGTCCTCACGGGCGTAGTCCTCATCGCTTCCATCGCCGTCGGCAGCCTGCGGCGGCGCGGCGCGGCCCCTCGCGAGGTGGTACAAGAAGAGAGACCCGAAATGCGCAACTCCCAACTCGCCATCCTTTGCGCCGCGATCCTCACGGGCTCCCTGATCGTCGCCGCAACGAACGTGTGGCTCGTCCACGGCCTGCGCGGCGCCGGATCGGCCGCAGCCGCCGCCACCGCGGCCCGCCCCGTCATCGCCATGATGCCCAAAGCCAAAGGCGACCCGTACTTCGTCGCCTGCCGCAAGGGTGCCGAAGAAGCCGCGCGCGAGCTCAATATCGATCTCATTTGGGACGGCCCCACCGGGCTCGATGCGGCCAAGCAAAACGAAGTGGTCGAAAGCTGGATTACCCGGCACGTCGACGCCATTGCGGTGGCTGTCGAAAACCAGGCCGGCATCTCCACCGTGTTGCGCAAAGCCCGCGCCCGCGGCATCAAGGTCGTTACTTGGGACGCCGATGCCGCCCGCGACGCCCGCGACTTCTTCATCGACCAGGCGACGCCCGAAGGCATCGGCAACACGCTTACGGACGAGGCCGCCCGCCTGCTCGGCGCGCGCGGCCGTTTCGTGGTGATCACCGGCGCGCTGAGCGCCGCGAATCAGAACCTCTGGATTGACGCCATCCGTCGCCGCCTGAAGGAGAAGTACCCGCAGCTCGAACTCGCCGCCATCCGCCCCAGCGATGACGACCGCGATAAGGCCTTCGCCGAAACCCAGACCGTCCTGAAGGTCTACCCCGACGTGAAGCTCATCATGGACATCGCCGCGCCCGCCGTCCCCGGCTCCGCCGAAGCCGTCCGCCAGGCCGCCCGCGCCGATGTGGACGTCATCGGCCTCTCCCTCCCCAGCCTCTGCAAACCTTACGTCCACGAGGGCGTCGTCCAGGCCGTGGTCCTCTGGAACACCCACGACCTCGGCTACCTGACCGTCTATGCGGCCACCCAACTCGTGCAGGGAACCCTCAAGGCAGGCGCCACGAGCGTCCAGGCCGGCCGCCTGGGCACGATCGAGATCAGCGGAGACGAAGTCATCCTCGGCAAGCCGGTAATCTTCAACAAGACCAATATCGACGGCGTCGACTTCTGATCGGCCAATCGAATTCTCTTGTGCGCCGCGCGCATCTCGTATAGAATGTCTATACGAATATGCCGGAACCCTCCGCTGCTCTCCTGCAAGGCACGCTGGATGTCCTGATCCTGAAGGCCCTCGCTCTCGAACCGATGCACGGTCTCGGGATTTCCCGGAGGATCGCCCAGGTCACCAACGGCACATTCCAGGTGAAGCCGGGCTCCCTCTTTCCCGCGTTGCACCGTATGGAGGAGGCGGGCTGGCTGTCTGCGGTATGGGGAGAGTCCGAGAATCGCCGGCGGGCCAAATTTTACCGCCTCACGAGCGCGGGCCGCCGCCAACTCAAGGAACAGACGGAACAATGGGTGCGCATCTCGTCCGCCATGGCGATCGCGCTCGGAACCCCTTAGGCCCCAAGCGAAGGAGCGACAATGCCGTTCTCGCAACGCCTCAAATCCCTCTGGCGCAATCTGGCGCGGAAGCAGCGCGTCGAAGCGGATCTCGATGCCGAAATCCGCTCCTACCGGGAAATGCTGGAAGACGAGAAGATCCGCGCTGGTGCCTCTCCGGCCGTAGCCCGTCGCGAGGCGCTTCTCGAACTCGGCGGCGCGGAACAACTCAAGGAAGGGGTCCGGGACATCCGCATGGGCGCGGGCCTGGAGGCCTTCGGGACCGAGCTGCGCCAATCGCTCCGCGGGCTCCGCCGCAATCCCGGCTTGAGTCTCGTCGTCGTCGGAATCCTCGCGCTGGCAATGGGCGCAAGCACAGCCGTCTTCAGCATCTTTCAATCGGCATTGCTGAAGCCCCTGCCGTTTCGCGATTCGGATCGCGTCGTCGAGCTCGCGGAAACGCGCCTCGCGCGCGGCATGGATCAGGTGGCCTTCAGCCAGGCCAACTTCTGGGACGTCCGCGCGCAAAATCGCTCGTTCGAGGAAGTAGCGGCATTCCACTACGACGAAGCCAATCTGACCGGCGACGGTCCCGCCGAGAGGGTCACAGCCGCCGGCGTGACTGCTGGGTTCTTCCGCACTCTCGGCGTGTCCCCGGTTTTGGGACGCGACTTCTCCTACGACGAGGAACACGGACCGCCCAATCTGCCGGGCTGGAACGGTGCGAGCGTGGTCATCCTCGGGAACAAGTTCTGGAAGACCCGCTATGCCGCCGACCCGAACATTCTCGGGAAGACCCTGCGTCTGAGCGACCGGAACTACACGGTGGTGGGTGTCCTTCCGCCGGGAGAGCCGTGGATCGACCGGCAAGTCTACCTGCCGTTCGGCTACCGTCCCAACCCTGACCGCAGTAGTTGGGAATACTTTGTGATCGGGCGGCTGAAACGCGGTACAACGCTCGAAGCGGCCCGGGCGGATTTGCAACAAATCGCACGCGTCCTCGCGCGCGATTATCCAAAGGACGACACGGGGATCGGATTCCGGGTCGACCCGTCGAGCGCCTGGATCGCGGGGAACACCACGCGCCGCGCCCTGTGCGTGTTGCTGGGCGCCGTCGTCTTCTTCCTCCTGATCGCGTGTCTGAATATCGCCAACCTGTTGCTCTCGCGCGGCATGGCGCGGCAGCGGGAGATCGCGGTGCGGACCGCCCTCGGCGCAGGCCGCGCGCAGCTGGTGCGGCTCGTGATGATGGAGTCGTTCCTGCTCAGCGGCTGCGGCGCGGTGCTCGGTATCCTCCTCGCTTACGCCGTTGTGCACACGGTTCGCACTCTCGAGGTCCTTCACATTCCCCGGTTGGCCGATGCCAGCCTCAATCCATGGGTGCTCAGCTTCGCGGCACTCGTTGCGGTGCTCACCGGGCTGCTCTCCGGACTCGCGCCCGCGCTCCAGACTCCCTCAACCAGCCTGGCCACCGCGCTCCGCGAAGGCGATCGGCAGACCGGGACCCGGCGGCATGGGCGCCTGCGCGCCGTGCTCGTCACGCTGGAAGTGGCGCTGTCTTTTCTGCTGCTCGTCGGCGCCGGCCTGTTGATGCGCAGCTTCAGCCAGTTGATGACCGTGAATCACGGCTTCCAGACCGAAAATCGGCTTCTGTTCTCTTTGAGCATGCCCGGCCCTTATTGGCAGAAGGGAGTCGGCAAGCGGTTCCTCGACCGCTTCTTCGAGCGGCTGAAGGCCGAGCCGGACGTCATCGCGGCCGGAGCGGTCAGCACCCGGCCAGTCGAAGGAGACGCCGACACCGGAATGGGCATTGACTCCGTCGCGCAGCGTGCTGACCAGCGCCCCCCATGGGCGGGATGGCGCATCGTGACGCCCGGATACTTCAGAGCCGTCGGGCTGCCGCTGGTTCGCGGGCGGCTTTTCGACGAAGCCGATCAGGCCGTTTGGCAGGTGAAGGGCCAGCCGGTTCCTCAACGGCATGTCATCCTCAGCGATCGCCTGGCGAAACGCATCTTCCCGAACGCAGATCCGATCGGCCAGCATGTGCTGCTATGGAAAGGACCGCAGGGAGGGATGGAGGCCGAGGTAGTCGGTGTAGTGGGCGATTGCCGCGAGCGCGGGCTGGCTTCCGGACCTTCGGCTACGGCCTATATCCCGTATGGCCCCGTCGCGCTGACCGGCGAGTTCGTGATCCACACCCGCGATCATCCGCTCGCCTTCGCCCCCGTCCTGCGATCGATTATCGCCGGCCTGGACTCGAATCTTCCCATCTCGGACGTACGCTCGTTCGAGGAAGTGATGGAGCGTTCCGTCGCGCCCCAGCGCTTCAACGCAACGCTGCTGGCGGTTTTCAGCGGCCTCGCGCTCCTGCTCGCCACCGTCGGCATCTACGGAGTCCTCTCCTACGCCATGACCCGTCGCACGCCGGAAATCGGGCTACGCATGGCCCTCGGCGCAAGCCGCGGCAACATTCTGCGGATGACGCTCGGCCAGGGGCTGCGTCCGGCGCTCGTCGGGATTGTGCTGGGCGCATTCGGAGCCGGGTGGCTTTCGCGCTACATGACCGCCCTCCTGTTCGGCGTCAAGCCATTCGACCTTCAGACCTACGCGGCCGTCGCCGCTCTCCTCATCATCACGGCCGCGGTCGCCTGCTACCTGCCGGGCCGCAGAGCCATGGGAACCGATCCGGCACTCGCTCTGCGCGCCGAGTAGAGAGCCGGCCATTTTCGTCCGCATGTTACGATAGATTCTTGTCAGGTCTCGGGCTCCGTGCAACGGGCGGCTGCAAACCCCGCCAGGTCCGGAAGGAAGCAACGGTAGCGGTGCGGTTCGTGTGCCGCGGATTACCCGGGGCCTGGCAGCTCGTCCCATAGCCCGGACCCCCACCCC
>DATGMB010000287.1:0-8106 GCA_035293845.1 Bryobacteraceae bacterium | reverse complement strand
ACGAGCGTGCCGATCTTGCGGTGGTGGAACATCCAGGGCATGAAGTCGCCGCCGGAGCCGGCCATTTCGTTGATGATCATCACCTTCGGCCCCCAGATGCCCGCGGCGGGGCTGGTGAACGGATAGCGGTCGCCCGCGACGTTGTTGAAGTAACCGTCGAAATCGCGCTGCAGGACGTCGATGATGTAGTCGGCCGCGGAGCCGCCGCCGTTGAATCGCTCGTCGATGATGGCGCCGAGCTTATCCTGCTGCGAGAAGTAGTAGCGGTTGAAGCTGGTGTAGCCAGGCTGGCCGGTGTTGGGCAGGTACACGTACGCCAGTTTGCCGCCGGAGAGCTTGTCGACGAGCCGGCGGTTGGACTCGACGAAGGCGCGGGTGCGGAGGCCCTGCTCATTGGCCACCGGGACGACCGTAATCTGGTGCGAGCCTTCGAGAGTGGGACGGTTACTGACGGTAAGAACGGTCTGCTTATCGGCCGTGCCGTCCAGCAGGCGGTAGATGTTATCCGGCGCGCGGAGTTCCTCGCCGTTGATCGCGAGGATGTAATCGCCCACGGAGACGTCGATGCCCGGGGCGGCGAGTGGCGCTCGCAGGTCGGGATTCCAGGATTCGGAATCGTAGATGCGGGTGATCTTATAGCGGCCGTTCTCGACCGTGAAATCCGCGCCGAGCAGTCCGCCGGGGTCCTGCGGGACGGCGGGCATATCGCCGCCGCGCACGTAGGAGTGGCCGATGGCGATCTCGGAGCCCATCATATCCATGAGGTAGTTGAGGTCGGCACGGTGGTTCACGTACGGCAGAAGCTGGCCGTACATCTCCTTCATCCGCGGCCAGTCGGCGCCGTGCATGTTGGGGACATACAGGTAGTCGCGCTGGTTGCGCCAGTCTTCGTAGAAGATCTGCTTGAACTCTTCGCGGGGTTCGAGGTACATGCGGAGCTGCGCATTGAGCGCTCCCTGGCCGGCCTGGGGCGGCTGGCGGTCGGCATCGACGAGGAAGATCTGCGGGCCGCGCCCGCCGGCGGCTGCCGCGCCGCCGCGGCCTCCGCGTCCGCCAGCGCCTGTGCCGGCGCTGCGGTAAACGAGCTTGTGGCCATCGGCGCTGATCTCATACTGCGCGACGCCGCTGGCGAACGTTGCGGGCCTGCGGTCGCTCAGGCGGTAGCGCACGAGCGTCGCGCCGGCGCCGGGACCGGCCGCGCCGCCTCCGCCATTGGCGCCGCGTCCACTCGCTTCGAGATAGTAGACCGAGCCGGCAACACCCGCGCGGAGAGCGGAGTACTGGCGCTCGGGAACGTTCGGGACGGCGAGGATGCGCTGCTGGAGGCCATCGAAGTCGATCGCGACGGTGACGGGAGTACGGGCAGCCGGGCGCTCGGGCTGAGGCTCGTCGCCGGATGCGGATGCGGCGGCTGCGCCGCGTCCGCCGCGGCCGGCGCCGGCCGGGCTGGCGGAGCCGACGCCCTTGTCCTCATCGCTTTCGGGCAGCAGCGGGCTGGGGTCGCCTTTCTTGAGCACGGCGACGTAGAGGCCGAAGTTCTCGTCGTGGTCGTAGGAGGTCATATCGAGCCACTGGGACTTCAGGCCGAAATCCGTGGAGGCGAGGAACCAGAGATATTTTCCGCCGGCATCCCACGCGGGCCAGACGGCGTCGGCCAGGCCATCGGTGACTTGTTGGGATTCGCCGGTCTCGGCGTTGGCGATGAAGATGGCGTGGTAGAGGGACTTCAAGCGACTGGCGTAGGCGACCCACTTGGAGTCCGGGCTCCAGACCGGGTTGATGGTGCGGCTGGGCACCATCCACGGATCGCGGCCAACGACTCTGGCCTTGCCGCTCGCGACGTCGAGCACCCAGACGTGGAGGTCGGCATCGGTATAGACGAGCCTCTTGGAATCGGGCGACCAGGAGGGCGTGTAGTAGTGGCCGTGGCCGGAGAGGGCGATCGAGCGAGGCGGCGTGAGACCGTCCTGCGCTTCGATGACAAGCTGATACTCGCCGGAGCGGTCGCTGAAATAGGAGATGTACTTGCCGTCCGGGGACCAGGCGGGATCGCGCTCGGCGGAGCCGGCAGAATGGGTGAGATTGCGGACATCGCCCTTTTCGGCGGGTATGGTGAAGATCTCGCCGCGGGCCTCGACGAGCACGCGCTTGCCGGTGGGGGAGATGCCGAGATTGGTCATGCGGGAGGTGACATCCTCCCAGCGCGGCATCATCCAGGGGAAGTCGCCGGCGGCGGTGATGGGTACGATGTGCTCCTTGCCGGATTTGGGATCGAGCTCGTGAATGTAGCCGGCCTGCTCGAAGACCACGGCGTTGGGGCAGGCGTCGAGGGATTTCACGTCGAAATCGGTGAAGTGGGTGAGCTGGGCGAGCTTCTTCGATTTGGTGTCGTAGGACCAGACATTGGCGACGCTATCGCGATCGGAGATGAAGTAGACGGTGTCGCCGACCCAGGCGGGGTCCATGTCCTTGGAGTCGGTCCATGGCGGGGTGGACAGGTCGAAGGTCTTGAGGTCGACGATCCAGATGGGGCGGTTTTGGCCGCCGCGGTAGTTGCGGCGCTCCTCATCCCAGGAGTTGTTCATGCGGTAGGCGATGCGCGTGCCATCGGGCGAGATCTTGCCCTGATAGCCGCGCGGAATCGCGAGCGGCTCTTCCACGCCGCCCGTGGCGGGAACGGTCCAGAAGCGGGGTGCGGCGCTGGGGGCCCAGGTGGCGCGGGCGGAGGTGAAGAGGACGGACTTGCCGTCCGGAGTCCAGCCCTGGGCCGTATCGGCGCCGGGATGCCAGGTGAGGCGCTTGGGCTCGCCGCCGTCGACGGGTACCGTGTAGACGTCGGTGTTGCCGCCGTAATCGGCGCTGAACGCGATGGTGGCGCCGTCCGGGGAAAAGTGGGGATCGCCCGTCTGACCCTGGAAGCTGGTGAGGCGGCGGGCGATGCCGCCGGAGCGCTCGACCACCCAGATGTTATTGGCGTAGGTGAATGCGATGTGGGTGGCGCTGACGGTCGGGGTGCGGAGCAGGCGGGTGGCCGGCGGGTTGGCGCCGTGGACGCGGGGCTGCCAGGCGGCGAAGAGCAGAGCCAGGCAAAGTGGAGTGGCGAGGAGGGAGAGCTTCTTCATAAAGTGGACCTCGGGGTATGTTTCGAGCCAGTATACAACGCAGGACGGGCGCGGTGCGTCATTCCAACGAGATGCTGCCAGTGCTGAACGACGTTCGCTACGCGCTGCGGGGACTCCGGAAATCGCCGGCGCTGGCGGCAACTGCGGTGTGCTCGCTGGCGTTGGGAATCGGCGCGAACGTCACGATCTACAGCGTGGTCCGCGAGATGGTGCTCGATGACGTCAGCGCCCGCCAACCCGAGCGGCTGGCGCGCGTCGACGCCGGCATTCCTTATACGCGCTATCGCGAACTACGGCAGGCCGGCGTGTTTCAAGACCTGGCCTGCAAGGCCGGGTTCATGGATATCAACTGGAATTCCGGGACGTACGGCGAAGTCGCATGGCAGATGGCGACCAGCGCCAACTTCTTCGACGTTCTGGGAATCAGTGCCGGAGCGGGACGGCTCTATTCGGAGGGAGATGGAGGCCGGCCGGTCGCCGTGATCAGCTATGGATTCTGGCGCCGGCGGCTGGGCGGCGATGCACACGCCGTGGGCCGCGCGCTGAAGTTGAACGGCCGGCTCTACACGGTGACCGGCGTGCTGCCGCGCGATTACCGCAGCATCATGGGACGAGGCATTTCGCCCGAGATCTACGCCATTGCACCTCCGGATGCCAATTGCCAGCCCTTCGGCCGGATGCGCGAATGCCTCACCCGCAGCCAGACGCGCGAAGCGCTGGTGGCCGCGGCACGGCAGATCGGCGGCGAGGATTTCGCGCGGCGTGTCTCCGTGCTTCGCCCCATGGCGGGCCTGGCCGCCAATGCCGCGGGCGAAGGCGACGACCGCCGGTTCTTCGTCTATTTCGCGATGCTCTACGGCGTGGCGGCGGTGCTGGCGCTGATCGCGTGCCTGAACGTGGGTGGGCTGCTGCTGGCGCGCGGTGTCGCCCGGCAGCGCGAGCTGGCGATCCGCAAGGCGCTCGGGGCGCGCCGCGGCGATCTCGTCCGTCAACTCCTGGCGGAAGGCGCGGTGCTGGCGGCAATGGGCGCGGCGGCTGGCGCGGCGCTCGATGCCTTCCTGCGGCGGCAGCTCAGCTATGTCCGCTGGCCCTCGGCGTACAATCTGCCGTTCGAATTCCACTTTCAGAACGACCGCGGGCTCTTCCTCTACACGTTGGCCGCGGCGATGGCTGCGCTGCTGCTTTCCGCGCTCGCGCCGGCGCTGCGCGGGTCGCGAGCGGATCTCGGGATTGCCATGAAGCAAGGCCAGCCCGCGTTCACCATCCGGCGGTGGAGCCTGCGCAACGGCCTGGTCGCAGTGCAACTGGCGCTCTCGGTGGTGTTGTTGAGCGTCGGCCTGTTGTTCGCTCGCAGCTTCCTCCATCTCAGCCGTAGCGATGCCGGTTTCAACATCGCCGGCACGGTAGTCGCCCGCGTCTTCCAGCCGCCCGGACAGGCGAGGGGCGAGGCCGGAATCCGGTGGCGCGACCGGATCGCCGCAGTGATCCGGCAGGTACCGGGCGTGACCGGCGTCACGTCGATCGGCACTCTGCCGCTCATGGGCGAGTTGCAGGACCGGGATTTGGTGCGCCGTCGGGGCAATCCGCTGGGGACCGGGAGCGAGGCATACGCACTGGGAGGCGGCGAGGACTTCTGCAAGGTGCTCCGTATCCCGATCCTGCGCGGGCGCGATTTCGAGCTTGCCGATCGCACGCGGCAGCCCGTACCTACGATCCTGAACGAGACCCTCGCACGGCGGCTGTTCGGCGAGGCCGATCCGGTCGGCCAGGAGATCGCGATCGGTCGCGAGCCGTCGCGCGTGCTGGAGGTGATCGGCGTCGCGGCTGACGCGAAGCTGCGCACGCTCGGCGAGGATCATCCTCCGGTGTTCTTCACGCCGTTCTCCTTCGCGCAACTGCTGGTCGCCACGGCCGGGGAGGGCGTGCAATGGGTCCAGCCGCCGCGAAACGCGCTCGCCGAAATCGATCCCGAGGCTGCGGTAGACATTCGGCCGATGGCCGAGGCGGCGGCCGGCGCCCTGTTCCCGATGCGGATTGCGGCAGCGTTCGGCGGCTCGCTGGCGCTCGCCGCGCTGCTCCTGGTGCTCGCGGGGCTGTACAGTTCGGTGTCCTATGCGACTCGCGGCCGCAGGCGTGAGTTGGCGATCCGCGCCGCGATCGGCGCTACCCGGTGGACGATTCTCCGGACGGCCATTCGGGATGGCATGGTGTTGCTCGCGTGCGGAGCAGCGGCAGGTCTTCCCCTTGCGGCTGCGGCGATCCGGCCGCTGACGGATATCCTTCCCGATGGCGTCGACCCGTGGAGTCCGTGGGCGTTCGCGGCCGTGACTTTGGGGCTGCTGGCGGTCGGGGCGAGCGCGGTATGGATTCCCGCGCGAGAAGCGGCAACCGTGGATCCTTCGGCGGTGCTGCGCGAGGAATGAGGGAGCGCTGTGAAATAATGTGCCCATGGTGAAACTCGGGCTCGGTGTGTTGCTTGCTACGGCTTTGGCGGCGCAGAATGTCCCGCCGGATGCCGAGCGGGAGTTGGCGCGGGATATTTACAAGCAGTTCGTGGAGATCCAATCGGGCTATACGACTGGCGCGACGACGCCGGTCGCGGAGGCCGCGGCGGCGCGTCTGCGGGCGGCGGGATTCCCGGAATCCGATCTCTTCATCGGCGGCGCGATCCCGAAAAAGGCGAACCTCGTGGCGCGGTATCGCGGGACCGGCGCGCGGAAGCCGCTGCTGCTGCTGGCGCACACAGATGTGGTCGAGGCGAAGCGCGAGGACTGGAGCATGGATCCGTTCCGGTTCATCGAGAAGGACGGCTTCTTCTACGGGCGCGGCACAGGCGACGATAAGGCGCAGGCGGCGGTGTGGATTGCCAACCTCATCCGGTACAAGCGCGAGGGATTCCGGCCGGACCGCGACCTGATTGTGGCGCTGACCGCGGATGAAGAGGGCGGCGGGCCGTATAACGGCGTGCAGTGGCTCCTGAAGAATCATCGGGACCTGATCGATGCCGAGTTCGCGCTGAACGAAGGCGGATGGGGCGAGATGGCGAAAGGGAAGCGCCTCTCGAACGACTTGCAGGTCAGCGAGAAGTACGTGATCGATTTCCGGCTGGAGGTGCGGAACAAGGGCGGGCACAGCTCGAGACCGGTACCGGATAACGCGATCTATCATCTGGCCGGGGCGCTGGAGCGGCTCTCGAAATTCGGGTTCCCGCTGAAGACGAACGAGGTGACGAAGGCGTATTTCGCGGAGATGTCGAAGATCGAAACTGGGCCGATGCGGGAGGTGCTGGCGCAGGTGGCGGAGGGATCGCAGGCCGCAATGGAGCGCGCGGCCGCGGCATCGCCGTCCTGGAATGCGACGCTGCGGACGACGTGTGTTGCGACGCAGCTCGAAGGCGGGCACGCGCGCAACGCGCTGCCGCAACTCGCGGCGGCCAACGTCAACTGCCGGGTGCTGCCGGAGGATTCGGTGGAGTATGTGCGGTCGACGCTCGAACGCGTGATCGCGGACGATCAGGTGAAGCTATCGATTCCGGAGCCCGCCGAGCAAGGCCCGGCGTCGCCGATGCGCGACGACCTGTTCCGCGCGGCGAGCCGGCTGACGGACACGATGTGGCCGGGCGTACCGGTGGTGCCGATCATGGTGATGGGCGCGACCGACGGGCTGTATCTGCGGGCGGCCGGCATTCCGTGTTATGGCGTTCAGGGATTCTTCATGGACCGGGACGATATCCGTTTCCACGGACGCGATGAACGTATGGGCGTCGAGGCGTTCTACGAGGGACAGGAATTTCTGTACCGCCTGGTGAAGGCGCTGGCAAAGGAGGGGAACTGATGGGCGTGGATTTGTCGGCGTACGCCGAGCGCATCGGGTACCGCGGCGGGTTTCGCGCGGACCCGGATACGCTGCGCGCACTGCACCTGGCGCACGCGACGCACATCCCGTTCGAGAACGTGGATGTGCTGATGGGACGGCCGATCGAGCTGGACATGGAAAGCCTGAGCCGCAAGCTGATTCACGCGCGGCGCGGCGGCTACTGCTTCGAGCAGAACACGTTGTTCGCGGCGGTGCTCGATCAGTGCGGGTTCCACGTGACCCGCCTCGCGGCGCGGGTGCGGTGGGGCGCGCCGGCGGGCGCCGTGCGGCCGAGGAGTCACATGCTGCTGGCGGTCGAACTGGATGGCGAGACCCAACTTGCCGATGTCGGTTTTGGCGGCGAGGGGCTGTTGTGGCCGGTGCCGCTGCAGATCGGGGAGCCGTCGCAGCAGGGCGCGTGGCGGTATCGGGTGGTCTGCGAAGGCGATGTTTACGTGCTGCAGGCCGAAACGCCGGAAGGATGGCTGGATCTGTACGGGTTCACGCTCGAGGCGCAATATCCGGTGGATTATCAGGTCGCAAACTACTACACGTCGACGCATCCGAACTCGATCTTCCGGCGCATGCTGCGGGTGCAGATCCCGGGGCCGGAGCGGCGGCTGATGCTGCTGAATCGCAAGCTGGTGGAGCGGACACGAGAGGGTGTAACGGAGACACTTCTGAGGGATGAGAGCGAGCTGATGAAGGTGCTGGCGGACCGTTTCGGGATGCGTTTCCCGGAGGGGACACGCATCCCGATCGAGGAAGCGGCTGGCGCGTTCTAGTCCGTGCGGCGGCCGTGGGCCGCGCGGCTGCGAGCGGCTATCGGTTCCCGGCGACCGCGGATGTGGCCTTGCGGCTCAAAAAACATTCGCGGCAGTAAACCGGCCGGCCCTGCGTGGGCTTGAAGGGGACAGTGGTCTCCCGGCCGCATTGCGAGCAGGTGGTCATGGTTTCCGTCTTGGCAAACCCCGTGCCTGCCGAACCCTGGCGCTTCAGCTTGCAATTCTTGCAGCGTTTGGGCTCGTTCTTGAAGTTCTTGTCGTGGAAGAAGTGTTGTTCTCCCGCTGTGAATACGAAATCCGCTCCGCAGTCCACGCACTTGAGGACGCGATCCTGAAACTCCGGC
>DATGMB010000286.1:0-14198 GCA_035293845.1 Bryobacteraceae bacterium | reverse complement strand
CACCGGCGCCAGAGCGATCCCCTTCTCCGTCAGCCGGTAATGCACCTGCCGCCGGTCCGCCGGGTCGACCTCCGCCGACACGATTCCCGCCGCTTCCAGCTTCTTCAGACGGCTCGCCAGAACATTGGTCGCGATTCCTTCACCCGAATTCCGAAATTCGCGAAACGTGTGCAGCCCACGCACCATCAGGTCCCGGACGATCAGCAGCGACCAGCGGTCCCCCAGCTTCTCCAGACCGATACTGACCGGGCAACCGGAGCGCCGCCGCTTCGGACCAACACCCACTCGGCCAGTATGCGGCTTTTCAGTTGTTTTTTGCAAGTGAAATTGGGACTTTTCCGAATACGTAATCTTCGGCGGACGCCTTCCGCGTCCGCCGCTGGTACTCACGGACCGAGCCCGGCCAGACCGCGGGAGTCTCGCCGGTGCGCTCGTCCTGGTACCAGCTTTTGCAGCCGCCGGACTCCCACACGGTTCCCCGTAGCCTGGCGCGGATCTCTTCGACGAAGGCGCGCAGCCGCTCGGGCCTCACGTCCATCGCACGCGCGCCGCGCTTTCGCAGGAGAGCAAGGCAGCTCATCACGTATCGGATTTGCGCCTCGATCATGAGGACCACGGAATTGTGACCCAGGCCGGTATTCGGCCCGAGCAGCAGGAAGAAATTCGGGAAGCCGCTGACCGTGATCCCGAGGTACGCCGCGATGCGCTCGCGCCAGGCCTCATGCAGCTCCAGCCCGCCGCGGCCGTAGACCGGCGTTCCGCCGAGCATCTCCGTAACCCGGAAGCCGGTGGCGTAGACGATGGCATCGGCCGGCCGCTCGCGCCCGCCGGCGGTGACGATCGAATACTCGCGCACTTCGGCGATCGCCTCCGTCACGAGCTCGACATTCGGGCGCAGCAGCGCGGGATAGAAATCGCTCGAGATCAGCACGCGCTTGCAGCCAAATTCATAGCGTGGCGTGAGCTTTTCGCGCAGCTTCGGGTCCGGGACCTGACGCGCGAGGTGCTTGCGCGCGACCTTTGCGCCGAGCCGCCGCAGCCAGCCCGGCTTCAGAAAACCGTAGACGCGCAAATCGAGGTTCCAGAACAGGAACGTGCGCAGCAGCCACGTCAGCGCCGGCACGCGGCGGAACCAGCGGCGCGCGCGGGCGCTGATGGGCTGATCGGGACGCGGCAAAATCCACGCGGGCGTCCGCTGAAAAACATAAAGCTGCGCCGCTTCGCCCGCGATTGCCGGCACTATCTGGGCGGCGCTCGCGCCGGTTCCGATTACCGCGACGCTGCGGCCTTCCAGCTTTGCCGCGGCATTCCACTCGGCGGAATGGAATGCCGGCCCGCGGAAGCGCTCCATTCCCTTCAGCTCGGGGAATCGCGGCACGTGCAGCGCGCCCATGCCGGAAACGAGCACCTGCGCCTCGATCGTCTCGCCTGCGCCCACGACGGCGCGCCACATGCCGCGGTCCTCATCCCACCGCGCCTCGACCAGCGGCGTGTTCAGCCGTACCCGGCTCATCACGCCATAACGCCTGGCGCAGTCCTTGAGATACTCCAGAATCTCTTCCTGCCCGGCGTACATGCGGCTCCACTCCGGGTTGCGCGCGAAGGAGAACGAATATAGGTGCGAGGGGATGTCGCAGGCGCATCCGGGATAGCGGTTATACCACCACGTTCCGCCGATCTCGGACGCCTTGTCGATCACCAGGAACGAATCGAAACCGGCCTGCAGCAGCCGGATGGCCATGCCCAGGCCGGCAAAGCCGGCGCCGACAATCAGGAGGCCGACGTTCTCCGGCATCATGCCACCGGCCGCGGCGCCACGCTGCCGGCGCCCGCCTGGGCCGCCTCGACCGCCGCCTGCAGGAACCCGGACGCTTCAGCCAGCGACTCGCGCGCCTCCGGGATCAGCCGGTGCGCCAACTGCCACGCGTGCGGCACGACGGGGAACACACGCAGCGCGACCGGCACGCCCGCGGCGCGCGCCCGCTCTGCGAGGCGCGTGGAATCGTCAAGCAGAATCTCATTCGCGCCGGCGTGGATCAGCAGCGGCGGCAAGCCGCGCAGGTCCCCGTAAAGAGGCGAGGCGAGGGGATGGCGCGGATCGGCCGTGCCGAGATAGTCGCTCGCCGCCATGCCCATCCCGTGAGCGCTGAGCATGGCGCAGCGCCGGGCGTTGCGGCGCATCGATTCGCCCGAGCACGCGAGATCCACCCACGGCGAAAAAATCGCCGCCGCGGCGGGAAGCGGCAGGCCGGCGTCGCGCGCCGCCAGCATCAGCGCGCAGCACAGGCCGCCGCCGGCCGATTCTCCCGAAATCACGGCGTGCCGCGCTCCGCTCTCGATCAGCCCGCACCAGACCGCGAGCGCGTCATCCACCGCCGAGGGAAAACGGTGTTCGGGAGCGAGGCGGTAGTTCGGAGCGAAGACGCGGAACCCCTGCTGGGCGTAGAAGACAGTGATCGCGTGGTGCGTCTCGGCGGAGCAGGCAATATAGCCGCCGCCGTGCAGATACAGCAGGGTTGCCGCCCCGGCGCGCGCGGAGGAGCGGCAGACCCATTCGCCGGCGACGCCGCCGATTTCGCCGCGCGCCAACTCGATATCCGCCGGTATAGGGAACGGCAAGGGCGCAAAGAGCCGCCGCACGACGGCCACATCGGACGTTCGCGCCAGCGCGCGCTTCAGCCGCAGACGAACCAGCCAGGCCGCCACGTGCGCCTGAGGGCTCGCCATGCCTCACTCCACCTTGGCGTCGAAGATGCCGGTGACGATCCGGCCCGCCCGCTTCATCTGCACGAAAATGCGGTACGTTCCCGCCTTCGGGAAACCGTACGGGAACGACACTTCGGGCGGCGGGCCGCCGGCGAACATCATGTGCATAGCGTGGGGATTATCCGGCTGCGCCAGTTGCACGGCGGGCATCGGGACCGAACCCGAAGGATGAACGTGCGCGAACACCGACCGGTCTGTGCTCACGAACGCCGCGTGGCCCAGCATGCCCATGTACAGCTCGATGCCGTCCGCCGGCCTGCCCTGTGCATCTTCCAGCCGGAAGCGGAATTCCTGCGGCCGTTTGGCTCGCAGAGGCGCCGCGCCGCGCTCCCAGACCATGCGGTAGCCTTCGGGCAGCGGGCTCGCGGCGCGCGTGTAATCGGCCGCGGCAAGCGGCGGCGCGCTGGCTCCGCCGTCGTCGCCCGCGAGCGGCTGTCCCGCGATTTGTGGCAGGTCGAGCTCCGCGGTCGCAGTTTCTCCGAGCCCGTTGGCGTGCACGATATCGCCGTACAGCGCGTACCGCCCGGCCGGCATCGGCGGCAACTGCTGCACGAAAGTATCGGATTCCTGCCGCTCCGGATGCAGGTGCCAGACCATGTCCATGGCCGGAATGCGGATGACGTATAGGTGCATCAGGTGCCCGTGATCGGGCAGCAGGTCGTCCGTGCGGCGTCTGAGCCAGCCCGGATCGCTCAGTTTGAGCGAAAGCCGGCCGCCATCCTGGAGCGCCGCCTGCAGCCGCAGCGGCTTGAAAACGATCCTCCCGTACTCGCCTTCCTGAGATCCCCACCAGGAATTGCCGAACCAGACCGCGCCGGCGACTACGAGCGCGGTCACGCCCATAGCGACCCGCGCGCGGCGCACCCGCGCGGCGTCCGGCGGCGCGCCCGGCTCAAGCATCCCGTCGCGAACCGCCGCTCCCGCGATGCTTACCAGCCCGAAGCACAGCACCAGACCTAGCGGCACCAGGATGGCGGCCAGCGCCGTCTGCATCCCGGTGATGCGCGTCGCGAGCGCGGGCACCGGCACGGCCATTCGGCCTGAACCGCGAGCGCCGTCCACATCGATGCGCACCTGCCATGAGCCCGTGGCCATCAGCCAGAGTGCGCCGGTAAAGTATTGGGGATCGTCCTTCGATGCTTTGGCGACATCCGGCACGGGCGCGAACTGCGCACCCTTATACCCGAGCATGAGCGGCACGATGTGGATCTGGCGCACGTCCGGGGACGTGCTGCGGATTTCGATCTCGGCCACGCCAGGGACCACCTGCGGGGGCCGGATGGTCACCAGCAAACGGTAGGGGCCCGCGGCTCCTTCGTAGTACACATCCGGGCTGCCCACGTGAGCCGGGAGCGGCAGCGCGGCGGCCAGCACGCAAATGGCGAGGAGCTTCATCATTACCTTCGAATCCGCCGCATCCAGTTGCCCCATGCCAGACCCAGCAGGCTGAGGCCGATCGCAGCCGCCAGCGCGAGCGCCCACTCCTGCCAGAAGGCGGCGCCCTGCTCGGTGGGAAGGAAGCCGTAACGCTTGAAAATCGACGTATCCGGCACGTAGTACCCGAAATAGTTCGACCCGAAGAACCAATTCCGCGCCCAGGGCGAAGCCAGGAAATCCGCGAACGGCCACTGCGCCGCCGCCAGCGCCGCGACGAACACGGCGCCCGATGCCGCCGCTTTTCGCAGCAATCCCCACTGCGGCCAGCGCTCCCACAGGAGATCCAGCAGCACGGCGGGAACAACGACGAGCACCGGCCATTCCGGCGGCACGAACTCGTGCACCATGTGGTACACGGGACCGAGCTTGGGCTCGGCGGGGAACAGCGGCAGGATGCGGCCAATCGCGATCACGAACAGCGAATACACGCCCGCGACCGCCGTCGCGCCCCATCGATACTGGCTGGCGCGGCCGACGCCGCACAGCACCAGCGGCGCGACCAGCGAGACCAGGTGATAGAAATGTGCCGTGTGCATCGAGATGCGGGTGGTGATTTCCATCTGCACCACGGTGAGGCACACCAGCGTCATCCCGCCGACGTAAAGAAACAGCATGCGCAGCCGCGTGCGGAGTGGGCCTGCGGCGCGGTTCATCTGTCCCAGGATCAGGATCAGCGCGCCGGCGTGCACCGCCAGAATGCCGAGCGCCAGCACCATGTGGGGCGGGCTGAGGATCTTCACGTCCAGCCCGTAGGCGTCGTGCCACCAGTTATCGAACGGCGCGGAGGTGATCATGGCGATGCCGCCCCACGCCGCGATGAACGCCCCCAGCGGACCGCGGAAGCCCCAGATTGCCACCGAGCAATCGCGCAGGGCGGCGCGCGGGTTAAATGTGGTGCTGAGGATCAGGTAGCCGCAGGTAATCCCCGCCAGCACGCCGCAGATATGGATGCAGATATGCGCGGGGGTCCAGAAGGTATCGCGCCCGATCGAGCGGTGCCAGGAGATATCCCAGTGCACTCCGGCCATGGCGAACGTGACCGCCGCCACGGAGCACCACACGTACCATGGAACGGAACCGGGCAGGGCCGTAACCTGGCCCTCGGGCTTGGAAGGCGTTGCCAGAGTGGATGCCACAAATCCCCCTACTTCGTGCCCGTAGTATACCAGAGGGGCGCAAAACAGCGATCCGGCGTCATGCGCGATTTTCCGCGCCTGTTACTGATATTCTGCGTTTGGGGCCGGTTGTCGGCCACAGCAGATTAGAGGTAACTTGGAGACGATGAACCTCGAATCCATCATGGAAGATCTCAAAGCGCTTCCACCTGACAAGCTGGAGACTGCCGCGGACTTCATCCATCGGCTTAACCCGGCATACGCCGCCGAACGCGATAGTGCCCTGGAGCGCATCTTCGGGTGCCTCTCGCCGGAAGACGCGGTCGAACTGGAAAGAGTGATCGAGGAAGGGTGCGAACAAATCAATGACCACGGCTGGTAGTGTCCTCCTGGGCACGAACGTCGTGATTGCCGCCTTTCGCGGTGAAGAAGGGCTTCGAGGACGCTTCCGGCAATCGGGCGCGTTATTCCTCCCCTGGGTAGTCCTTGGCGAGCTGCATTACGGCGCCGCTCGGGCGCAGCGCCGCGCCGAACAACTCGCGAATATCCGGGAGTTGCTGCGGGTCGCCACCTTGCTCCTTCCCGACCGGAACACTGCCCAGTGCTATGGCGAGGTCAAAGCGGAACTGGCGCAAGCGGGCAAGCCGATCCCGGATAACGATATCTGGATCGCCTCCGTAGCGCGTCAATACGAGCTCCCACTTGCCACCCGAGATGCCCATTTCCGGTTCATCTCCAGGCTAACCACGCTGGGTTGGTAGCCTACCAATACTTGTGCCCGCTCGGCACCGCGCCCGGAAACACGTACGCGTACATCAGCACGATCAGCCCCACCAGCGCGAGCAGGCCGAGGCTGTGCTTCAGCACCGCGCGGAACAGTTCGCCCTCCTTGCCTTCCTGACCCGTGACGGCGCAGCCGATCACCAGCGACTGCGCCGCGATCATCTTGCCCATCACGCCGCCGGCGCTGTTGGCGGCGCCCATCAGGATCGGACTCAGGCCGAGCTTGTTGGCCGCAATCACCTGCAGACTGCCGAACAGCGCATTCGAACCGGCGTCGGTGCCGCTCAGCGCCACGCCGAGCCATCCGATGGTCGTGCCGAAGAACGGAAACAGCACGCCGGTGTGCGCCATCGCCATGCCCATGGTCGCGTCCATGCCGCAGTAGCGCGTGACGTATCCGAGCCCGAGCATCGCCAGGATCGCCAGCAGGCTCAGCCGCAGCCTCCAAAGCGATTGGAAGAAGACCTGGAGCGTGCGGCGCAGCGAGAGGCCCATCAGCGGCCCGGCGATCAGGCCCGCGAAGAAGATCCCCGTGCCGGGCGTGGAGAGCCAGGAGACATCGAAGAGCGCCGGCTCGGCGTAGGGCTTCGCCGTCACCGGAGGCATGCGCACCACCTGCAGATGCAGCCCCGGCACCGGCTGCTTCCAGGACACTCGGTCCAGCACGCGGGTGACCGAAGGCAGCCCCCAGATCACCACGAATCCGGCGAGCAACAGGAATGGCATCCACGCCACCAGGACGCGACCAGGGCTCAACTCGTGCTTCTTCGCGGCCGCCTCGCCTTCGTAGCGCCAGATCGAGGCCGGCCGCCAGATCTTGAAAAAGACGGCCAGCAGCAACAGCGTTCCGATGCCCGCCACGATATCCACCAGCGAAGCGCCGATGAAGTTCGACCAGAAAAACTGAATGCTGCCGAAAATCAGTCCGCAGGCCAGCAAGCCCGGCCATACCGCTATGGTTTCGCGTGTCTTGCAGAGAACGCGCACGAGCCAGAACGGCAGCACGAGCGTCGTCAGGGGAAGGATGCGCCCGAGCATGGCGCTGAAGTCCGCCTCCGGCAGGCCGGTCACCGCGACCAGCGTGCGCACCGGGTTGCCGAGGCCGCCATAGGCCACCGGCGCGGAGTTGGCGATGAGACACATGATCGCCGTCTGGAACGGCGGGAAACCGAGGCCGATCATCATGGCGCCGGTGATGGCGACGGGCGCGCCGCCGCCGCCGGCGCCTTCGAGCAGGGCGCCGAAGGCGAAGGCGATCAGCAGGACCTGCAAGCGCCGGTCGGGTGAGATGTCCGCCACCGAAAGCTTGACGATTTCGAAATACCCGGATGCAACCGAGAGCTCATACACAAAGACCGCCGCCACGACGATCCAGGCAATGCGAAACCAGCCGAACACCAGCCCATCCGCCACCGCCCCGGCCACCATGTGGAGCGGCATGTGAAACACCACGAGAGCGACGGCGACCGCCGCGGCGAAACCCAGCACCGCGGAGAGCCACGCCGCCGTCCGGCGCACCGCCAGGAAGTAGAAGAGCGTGCAGACCGGAATCGCCGCCGCGGCGGTCGAGAGGAAGGGGTTGCCTAACGGGTTAAAGTTCTGCAGCCAGGGTTGGTTCATGGTCCGAGTGGCATGGTATGGGAGGCGAACGGGTAAAGTCAATCGGACAGGACGATGGGGTTCACCGCAGCAGGAGAAGACGCTCGGGTTCCAGCCGCACCCACAGCTCGCGCGCCCCGGCGAGTCGCTGCCATTCGGCGGCGGACATCTCGGCTTCCAGGCGGCCGCCTTCGATCGCGAGATAGACGGTGACTTCGAACGGAGAATCGACCACGTCCACCACCCGGCAGGAAAAAGTGTTCTCCCCGCCACCTTCGGCCAGCAGCTTGACGTGATGCGAGCGGATGCCGACGTACACGGCATCCGGCGGAATCGCATCCGCCGCACAGAGGGTGCAGCCCCACTCCTCCACCGCGATCCTGCCTTCGCCGGCCGGGCGCATACGGGCGAGATTCTTGCATCCGGTGACACGCGCGGCGGCGAGGGTCTCGGGGCGCGCGAACAGGTCGCGGCGCGGGCCGCTCGCAACCGTCCGGCCGCCATCGAGCACCGCCAGCTCTTCGCACATCCGAAATGCCTCGCTGCGGTCGTGCGTGACCAGCACCACGGCGCCGCGGAACCCCGCGAGCGCCGCGCGGAGTTCCTCTTCCAACTGCCGCCGCAGATGGGGATCGAGGCCGCTGAACGGCTCATCCAGTAACAGCGCATCCGGCTCCATCGTGAGCGCACGCGCCAACGCGACGCGCTGCCGCTGCCCGCCCGAAAGCTGGTGCGGGTAGCGATCGAGCAGAGCATCGACGCGCGCCAGCCGCGCCCAATGCTCGACACCGGAGGCGCCATGGACCTGCCCCGCCCGCGAGAATCCGATGTTCTCCCGGACCGTCAGGTGCGGAAACAAAGCGGCGTCCTGAAAGACCACGCCCACCCGCCGCGCCGCCGGCGGCACCGAGATCCCGGCCTTGCGGTCGAAAAGCACGCGGCCGTTGAGGACAATGCGTCCCTCGTCCGGCGTTTCGAGGCCGGCGATGCACGCGAGCGTCATGCTCTTTCCGGAGCCCGAAGCTCCGAGAAGTCCGAGCGTGGCGCCACGGTTATGCAGCCGCACCGCGAGTTCGAAGCCGGGCAGGCGCTTGCGGATATCGATTTCCAGCACCGCGCGGCGCACGCCGGATACCGGAGCGGCGAGGACGATCCCCGGCGGCTCGGCGGCGGGCGCGGGGCGCGGAATGCGGCGCTCCGCGGTTCCCCAGTAGTGGAGCGCCGCGATCGAGGCGAGCGAAAGGCAGGCCGTCAGCGCCACCCAAAGCATCGCGCGGCGCATATCGCCGGCTTCGGCGGCGAAGAAGATTGCGACCGGCATGGTCTGGGTGCGCCCGGGAATATTGCCCGCGAGCATCAGGGTCGCGCCGAATTCGCCGAGAGCGCGCGCGAACGCCAGCACGGTTCCCGCCATAATGCCCGGCCAGGCGAGCGGCACGAGAACGCCGCGGAAGGTGCGCCAGCGGCCTGCCCCGAGCGTGCGCGCGGCGGCCAGAAAATTCGGGTTCACCTGCTCGAACGCGCCGAGCGCCGTGCGGTACATCAGCGGGAAGGCCACGACCGCTGCCGCAATTACGGTAGCGGGCCAGGAAAACACCACCTGGATCCCGATGGCCTCGAGCGCCCGCCCGATCGCGCTGGTGCGCCCGAAAATCAGGAGCAGGAAAAAGCCCACCACGGTCGGCGGCAGCACCAGCGGCAGGATGAGGATTCCGTCCACCAGTCCGCGCAGGCGTCCGCGCCAGCCGGACATCGCGCGCGCCGCCGCGATGCCGCAGAAGAAAGCGAGCGCGGTGGCCGCGGCCGAGGTCCGCAGGGAGATCCACAGCGGCGAAAGATCGTAGCCGCTCACCGCTCCGCCACCCGAAAACCCTGCGAGGCGAGGATGGCGCCTGCCTCCTGCCCGCTCAGGAAGGCCGCGAACTGGCGTGCCGCCGCCGGGTCGCGCGCGCCGCGCAACACCGCTACGGGATAGACCACCGGCGCGTGCGTGCTTTCCGGCGCCACCGCCGCGACGCGCACCTTGGGCGATTGCCGCGCGTCGGTCGCGTAGACGATGCCGGCATCCGCGTTGCCGCTCTCCACATAGCTCAACACCTGCCGCACATCATTGGCGAGCACCAGTTTCGGCTGGACCCGCTCCCACAGGCCCATCGCGGTCAACGCCTGCTTGCCGTAAGTGCCGGCCGGGACGCTGGCCGGATCGCCGAGCGCGACGAGCTTGACGGCGGGCGTGGCGAGCGCGTCGAATGAGGCCACACCGGCTGCGTCGCGCGGGGCGATCAGCACCACGTCACCGCGCAGCACGTCGTGCCGCGTGCCGGCGAGCAGCAACCCGCGCCGCTCGAGGCCATCCATCGGCCCGGCGGCAGCGGAAAAGAAAACATCGACCGGAGCGCCATCTTCGATCTGCCGGGCGAGCGCGCCGGAGGCCCCGAAATTGAAGTCGATGCGAGTGCCCGGGTGCTCGCGCCGGTAGGTGTCCGCGACCGGCGCCAAGGCGTTCTGCAGGCTGGCGGCGGCGGAAACCGTCAGCGTGGCGGCGCGCTGGCCGCCGCACGCTGCGAGCAGCAGCAGCAGGCAGGAGAGGGCGGAGGCTTTCACTACGCGCCTATTGTCGCATGCGGCCGCGGGCCATCCACCGCGCCCCGAGCCAGATCGAGAGCGCCCACAGCACGGCCGCTGCGGCGAGCACGGGCCAACCGCGTTCGGCTTCGGCAGACGCAGCGCCCGCCCCCAGAGCGATTTGCGCCAGCCCGAACCCGACGCTGCCGCCGGTGAACCGCCAGCGCGCTACCGGCATCCGCCGCGTGACCGACGGATATCGCCCGGCAGCCAGCGCCACGAGCCCGAACGTAATTCCCGCTCGAAACTCGACCGGCAGGACCAGCACGGCAAGCACGCACAGATACGCGGCATCCTTCGCCAGCAGGATGCGCCACGGCGCGATGGGTACGAGGCGGTAGCGCGACGCTCCGCCCGCGCCGTCGAGACTGAACAGGCACTGCGCGTAGCTCGCGAGCGCCAGCGCGACCAGCATCGCCATCCCCGCCGCGCCCTCAGGCAGCGCGCGCACACGGCCGGCGACGGCGATGACAGCGAGCAGGGCGGCGAGGTACGGATCCAGCACACTGAGCATCTGGCGCAGGTTCTTGCGGACCAACTCGCTCCACGCCGGGATGCGCCGCAGCGGCTGCCATCGCGGCGCAGGCAGGGTGTGGGCGGCAAGCGGGACGACGAGGACAGCGAGCGCGGCCGGGCGCGCCACGCGCCATGCCACGAGCGCCGCCAGCCACACCATCGGGCTTAACGCGAGTGCGGCAGCGCGCAGCGCCAGCCGCTGCGCGCGGCCCAACGGCCAGAGCCCCAGGCGGACGGCGGGGATTTTCAGGAGCGGATCCGCGGCAAGCGGAAAGAGCATGAGGAAACCGAGAAGGAGGAGAAACGGGTAGGCGCTCAGCGGGCGGACGCCGCTCGTCACCGCACCCAGAATCAGCAGCGCGATGAAGAGGAAAAAACTGTTGGCGGCCACTGAAGCGAAGCCGCGCAGATCGCGGCGCACCGCGCGCCATAGGGCGGCAATGACCGGGCGGACGGCGGCTCGGGGCGGCTGCATCGGGCTCTCACCAACCTACCATCGCGCCTTCCTGGCGCATCATGCGCCACGGGGATAATTGCTCCCCTTAAGAATCAGCAATTTACGGAAGGCCGGCCGCGCATGATGCGCGGCTAGCCAAATTTCAGCCGTGGCACAGGCTAAGGTCCTGGGTCACAATGGACGCATGGACATGAAGGGCAAGACGGCTCTTGTGACCGGCGGAAGCTCGGGCATCGGACGCGCCACGGCGCTCGCATTCGCGCTCCGCGGGGCCTCGGTCGCGATCGCGGCACGCGGCGAGGAGCGCGGCCGGGCGGTCGCGGACGAGATCGAAGAGCTCGGCGCGCCGGCACTGTTCGTGCGGGCCGACGTGTCGGTTGCCTCCGAAGTCGACCAGTTGGTGGACCGGACGGTGGAGCGTTTCGGCCGCATCGATTATGCGGTCAACAATGCCGCCGCGGTGGAGGAGCCCTTCGGCCGGCTGGCCGATTTTACGGAGGCGCAATTCGATCGCTCGATCGCGCTCAACCTCAAGAGCGTGTGGCTGTGCATGCGCGCGGAAATCCGCTCGATGATGGGGCAGGCGCCGGCCGGCGGCGCGATCGTCAACACCTCCTCGGCGAACGGTTTGGGCGGCGTGGCCGCCGCATCGCTCTATGCCGCTGCGAAGGCTGGGGTCATCGCGCTCACCAAATCCGCGGCAATGGAATACACGCGGCTGGGCATCCGGATCAACACGCTGGTGGCGGGCGCATTCGAAACACCCATGCTGGCCGAGGCCATGCAGCGATCGAGCGGCGGGAACGCCGAGGCGCGCGCCGCGATCGAAGCGCGGTGGAAGGAGACGGTCCCCGCCGGCCGCATCGGCCGCCCGGCAGAGGCCGCGGAGGCCATCGTCTGGTTGTGCTCGGACGCGGCTTCGTACGTAACGGGGCACTCGATGATCGTGGACGGCGGGTTGACGGCGATGTGGCGTTAGACGTTATGGCGCCCAGCCCGGCATGACGTACGCGTAAAACATCACGATCAGTCCGACCACCGAAGCCAGCAGCACGCTGTGTTTGAAGGTGAACCGGAACAGCAGGCCCTCCTCCTGCCTCTTCATCGAGGTGGCCGCGGCAGCGACGGCAATGCTCGTGAGGCTGATCATCTTGCCCATCACGCCCCCGGCCGAGTTGGCGGCGGCCATCAGCACAGGATTCATCGCGAGCTTGTGCGCGGTCACAACCTGCAGCGTGCCGAAGAGGGCGTTGGCGGAGGTGTCGCTGCCGGTGAGGAACACGCCCAGCCAGCCGAGCAGCGCGCTGCAGAAGGGGAACGCGCGCCCGGTGGCGGCGAAGGCGAGACCGAGCGTGCGGGTCGCGCCGGAGTAGTTCATGGTGTAGGCGAGGGCGAGTACGGCGGCGAGGGTCAGCAGGGCCAGCGCAAGCTGCCGTGCCGTCCTGGCGAACACGCCCGCGAACTGCCGGGGCGAAACGCCCAGGAACGCCGCTCCGAGCACCGCCGCAAACAGGCAGGCGGTGCCGGAAGCGGAGAGCCACGCGAATTTATACGGTGCGGCATCGGCGAGACCGGGCCAATGGAACACGACTGTCTGCGCATCCAGCCGGGTCTGGAGCGGCTTGTATCCCCAGGCCAGGACGAAAATCACCAGCAGCGCGTACGGGAGCCAGGCACGCCATGTAGCAGCCCGCGAATGCGTGGACGCGCGCGACCCCCGCGAACCCGAGAGGCGGATCACGGCCAGCAGAGCGCCCATCGCGGCGAGCGAAGCGAGAATATCGGTCAACTGCACGCCGACAAAGTTGGAAATGAAGAACTGCGTGCCGGCGAACGCCACCCCGCAAACAGCCGCCGCGGGCAGCACCGCGCGGAGCCCGCGCCAGCCGGACATTACCGCGACCAAATATGCCGGGATGAACAACGAAACCGGCGCGCAGATGCGTCCGACGCCGGCGCTCAGGCGGTCGACCGGCAGACCCGTCGTGACGGCGAGGGTGGTGATCGGGATGCCGATCGAGCCGAACGCCACCGGAGCCGTGTTCGCCAGCAGGCAGATGGCCGCGGCGTAGAACGGCGAAAATCCCAGGCCGCTGAGCATGGCGGCGGCCACGGCGACGGGCGTGCCGAACCCGGCCGCGCCTTCGATGAACGCACCGAACGCGAAGGCGATCAGCAGGGCTTGCAGCTTGGGGTCATCGGTGAGCGAGCCGACGGAATCCTTGAGAATCTCGAAGTTGCCGGTTTCGACGATGATGCGATAGAGCAGAATGGCCGCGAAAACGACCCAGCCGATGGGAAAAAGCCCGAACGCCGCGCCGTAGGTGACGGTCGCGGCGAGCCTGGCTGCGGGCATGCCGTAAACCGCCAGCGCGACCGCGATGGCTACAGCCAGGCCGGCCAGCGACGCCAGCCACGCCGGCTTCCGCAAAACGCCGAGCAGGAGCAGGAGGACAAAGATCGGCGACGCCGCCAGGAGGGTCATCCGGCGAGTATATCGAAAAGGGGAGTCAGGAGACAGGAGTCAGGACGCGGCCGGCGCTCTTCTGTCTCCTGTCTTCTGACTCCTGACTTTCTATTCCTTCTGGCTCTCGATCCGCATGCCGTAGAAGCTGCGGTAGAGGAAGTGCAACGCGATCAGGAAGAATATCGCGGCGAGGGCGATGGTGAGACCGGGGCCCTGCTTGCGGCCGAGGTCGACGGCCAGCGAGACGGCGAGGAGGCCGAACAGCGTGGTGAACTTGATGATCGGGTTCAGAGCCACGGAGCTGGTGTCCTTGAAGGGATCGCCGACCGTGTCGCCCACCACCGTTGCAGCGTGCAGGTCGGTGCCCTTGGCGCGCAGCTCGGTCTCGACCACCTTCTTTGCGTTATCCCACGCGCCGCCGGCGTTGGCCATG
>DATGMB010000285.1:0-3655 GCA_035293845.1 Bryobacteraceae bacterium | reverse complement strand
GGGCGGCCGCGCGGTGCGCGTGGCGGAGACTACTGGGCGGGGGCCGCGGGAGGCAGCGGGCTGGGCGGCCGGGCGACGGACCCGCGGAAGGCCTCGTCCATCGAGATGTTGTTGTTGGTGAGGATCTGGCCGGTGGCGCGGTCCATTTCGACCTTGGCGCGGGCGTAGGCGGCCTTGGCCGCCACCTCGTTGGACTCGGCCTGGGTGAGGGCCTGCTGGTCGCTGATGACGTTATAAATCGTCGACGCGCCGAGCGCCAGTTTCTTCTGCTCGGCGTCCAGGGTCTGCGCCTGGAGGACGCGCGCTTTCACTGCCGACTGGTACTGCGCCCGCGCCTGGGTCAGCCCGATGAGGGCGTTCTGGACGTCGACGCGGACCTGGTTTTCGAGGCGCTGCAGGCCCAACTGCTGCTGGCGGAGCGCGAGTTCGTCATTGATCACCTGGGCCTGGGCGGAGCGGTTGCGGATCGGGATCTGCAGGTTGAAGCCCGCGGAGTAGCTGGGGAAATTGCGCGAAAAGAGCTGGTCCAACACGGTGCCGTAGCCGCCGACGAAGAAGGCGCTCCCGGTCTGGTTCGGAACGACGGTGCCGGCGAGCCCGTTGTTCGAGGTACTGGCGACCGCCTGCAGCGTCGGCAGCAAGCCGTTCTTCGAGCCGCGGATGGTGAGTTCCTGGTTGGTGATTTGGATCCGGCTCTGGGCCAGCTCCGGCCGGGAGGCCAGCGCCATAGCGGTGAGGTCCTGAATGGGCGAGATCGGCTCGACGTCCGGAATATTGATCTGGTCCGTGGTGATGATCCGGGCATCGGCGACGAGCGGGCTCGCGACGCCATTGCGGCTGAGGGCCGTCTTGAGGATCGTTTCCTGCTGCAGCACCTGGGTCTGGGCAATGGTGAGCTGCTGCTCGCCGGCCGCGATCTGGGCTTCGGCGCGGGTCACTTCGATCGGCGCGAGCGTGCCGACCTCGACCTGCCGCTTGTTGTCCTCATAGAGCCGCTGCGCCGCGGCGATGGCGTCCTTCGCGACCTTCACCTGGTCGTTGAGCGCCACGAGCTGCCAGTAGAGCTCCATGACGGAAGCGACGGTGGTCTCGACCTGCAGCTTGAAGGTGAGGTCGGAGACTTCGCGGTTGTTTTTGGCGATGCGGATCTGGCGGGAATTGACGGCGGGGCCGAAGCCCTGGAGCAGGTTCTGCACGATGGTCAGGGAAAGCGAGGAGCTGGTGGCCGGATTGAACACGTTGCGCAGGTTATTGCTCTGCGTGGTGGTGTTGGTCAGCCCGAGGCTGATGGTGGTTCCGGTGAGAAAGCTCTTTTGAATGGCGACGTTGTTGGCGGCCTGCTGGTTGATCAGCGAGGTGGTGCCGGTGATGAAGGTGCTGGTTTGCGGCGAGGTGGTGTGGGACCAGGTGGCGCTGCCGGTCAGGATCGGATCGAGCGCCGGAATGGCCGGCCCGGACGATTGCAGAACGCTGGCGCTCACGGCCGAGGAGGTCGCCGAACTGGCCTGCGTCACGGAGGTCTGATTGCTGCCCGGCGTGGTTCCCGAGGTGCTCACGGCCACGCCCGAGGGCCCTGCCGTCACGCTGGTGGAAACGCCGCGCGCGAAACCGCCGGCCTCCGCCTGCAGCACGGCGGCATCGGCCAGTTCGGGCCCGTAGCGTTGGATGGCGATATCGAGGTTGTTCTCGAGGGTCAGCGCGATTGCGTCCTGCAGCGAAAGGTAGAGGTTTCCACCGCGCAGCAGAGATTCAAGGCGCGGCGAGTTGCCCTCGGTCGGCGGCAGCACCGTGGGCACGCGATAGTTCCTGGTCAGGCGGTCGAGAAAGCCATGACCCGGCGGACGGAGCGGCGAGACCGAGGCGTTGTCCTGCCTGGGCGCGCCCGGCTTGTCATTCGGTTTATCCGCGGGTGGCTTATCGGCGGGCGCCGCGAACCCTCCGGAAGGAGTGAGGAGCAGCGCGCAGCACAACAACGCGACACAGGATTTGCGTTCCAACATCATTCGACCCCTAAGACACGAAGGCGGCAAACCGCCCGTTTTTGTGTAATCCCAATGGTATAGTAGGCCTTTGTGACACCGCAAGCCGAGTCCGTCCTGGAGTTGTTCCGCTCCACGGGAGCGTACCTGGAAGGCCACTTCCTGCTCACGAGCGGGCTGCACAGCGGCGAGTACCTGCAATGCGCGCTGGTGCTGCAGCATCCGGAAGCCGCTGCGCGGCTCGGGGCGATGCTGGCGGACGCGCTGCGGGCGATCGGCGGCGCGGAAGTCCGCACCGTGGCGTCGCCGGCGTTGGGTGGACTGATCATCGGGCATGAAGTGGCGCGCGCGCTGGGAGCCCGCTTTCTATTTACCGAGCGCGATCCGGCCACGAAGAAGATGGCGCTCCGGCGCGGGTTCACGGTTACGCCCGGAGAGAAGGTTGCGGTAATCGAGGATGTCATCACGACGGGCGGAAGCACGCGCGACGTGGTGGAAGTGTTGCGCGCGGCGGGCGCCAATGTTGTGGCGGCCGGGTCGATCATCGACCGAAGCGGCGGCCAGTCCGAGGTAGGGGTGCCGCGGGCCGCGCTGGTGACGCTGCACGTCAAGACATACGAGGCCCCGGCCTGTCCGCTCTGCCAGGCTGGAACGCCCGCGGTGAAGCCGGGCTCGCGGCCGGCCTGAGCGCAGGGTTGCCCGAAAAGGCTTTGCCGGAAAGAGCCGTGCCGGAAAAGATGCTGCGCCGCATCCGGATCACCCTCGCGTACGACGGCACCGGATTTCATGGGTGGCAGGTGCAGCCCGGCCTCCCGACGATCCAGGGCACGCTCGAGCGGATACTGTCGGAAATGGAAGGCGCTCCCGTGCACGTGGCCGGGTCCGGACGCACCGATGCAGGAGTGCATGCGCTGGCGCAGGTGGCCGCGTTCAGCATCACCAACCCGATCCCGGCCGCGAACCTGCGGCGTGCCGTCAACCGCCTGCTGCCGCCGGACATTCGCGTGCTTTCCGCCGAGGAGGCCGGCGCTGATTTTCACCCGCGCTTCCAAGCAATCGCCAAAACCTACGAGTACCGCATTTTTCGGGACGAAGTCTGTAGCCCTTTCGAGTGGCCTTACGTGCATCACTACCCGTATCCGCTGGATGAGTCGCGGATGGCGCGCCTGGCGGAGGCGTTTGCGGGCGAGCACGATTTCACTGCGTTCGCGGCCTCGGACGACCGCGACGCCGAGGGGCGGTCGAAGGTGCGGACGATTTTCTCGTCCACGCTGGAACGGGCGCCGGGGCGGCTTGTCTACCGCGTGCGCGGCAGCGGATTTCTCAAGCACATGGTGCGGAACATCGTGGGGACGCTGATCGAGGCGGGGAAAGGGAACGTGGCGGACCTGGAGCGGCTGCCGGCGGAGTGCGGGCCGACCGCGCCGGCCAAAGGGTTGTTTCTGGTGGGGGTGGAGTATGGGGGCGAGGAGTTAAAAGTTAGGAGTCAGGAGTCAGGAGGGAAGAAGCCGTCTGCGGACTGCTGACGCCTGCTGTCCGCGCTACAATTGAACCGATGCGGTTCTGCCTTTTGCTCCTCTCCCTGGCCGCACTCTGCCTCGCCGCCGATCCGCAAACCGTGACGATTGAAGGCAAGCTGATCGTCCGCGAGGGGCAGCCGGCCGCGCTCGAAACTT
>DATGMB010000284.1:0-3387 GCA_035293845.1 Bryobacteraceae bacterium | reverse complement strand
AGGCGGAACGGGCGGCGGAGACGGCGGGCGGGGAAGCGAAGCAGCAGGCCGGGACCATAGACCCCGGAATGGAGGCTCGGAAGCGAGCCGCCGTTGCGGGCGAGGGAAAGGCCGTTGCGAGCATCCGGCTCCGATCGGAAGACGGCTGCGGCGTGCTTCGAGGCGTCGATCCGGCAGTGAGGGGAAACCCTGCGGCCGGGGAGCGGAGAGGCGAAGCGTCCGGCGCTTCCGGTTGCCATGCTCGGCGCCGTGCATGCCGGCGGAGAGCGATGCTGCGAATCGGGTCACTTGGAACCTTTTCGCTTTTTGGGCGGCGCTATTTCAGCGGCACTTCGAAGTACAGCAGCTCGCGGCCGGTAGCGGCCTCTTTGATTCCGCTGATGTAGATCGTCGCGTCGGCTTCGAGCGGCGCCTGGAAGTAGAAAAAGCCATAGGCGGAGTTCCCGGTTGGCAGGCTTTCGGCGGAGAAGGCGCGGCCTTCGATCTCCCACGCGGCGAGCGGGTTTTTCTTGCCGCCCAGCTTCACCGGGCGCGGCGCGCTGGGCATCTGCACGCCATCGAGATAGCGGACGTCGCGGGCGGGCGTGGCATCCACGCGTCCGGCACGGCCCACGTATTCCACTCTCATCCCGCTCAGCCGCAGCGTCTTGCCGCTATCGTTCTGAATCACGACGAGGACCGGCAGAATGCCGTACTGGTTGGGGTCGAGCTTGCCGAAGGCCGTCTTGACCTTTTCCGCGGAGGTGTAGGGGTCGACGCCGATCGTGACCTGTTCGCTGGTCTGGTGCGGGTAGCTGGCTGCGGCGCCGGGGCGGAAGGGTGGCTCCTTGTCCGCCGCAAATGCCGCGGCTATACTCATTAGAAGAGCCAAACGTTTGAAAATAAAAGGCATTTATTTCCTCTACCGGATCCTTCAGGCGTTCGCTCTGCCGTTCCTCCTATTGTATTTCCTGCTCCGCGCGGCACGGGACCGGCGATACTGGCGGTCGTTCGGCCAGCGCTTCGGCTTTCTGCCGCGCTCGTTTCAACAGACTGGCCCCGGGGCCATCTGGTTGCACGCGGTTTCGGTCGGAGAGGTGCTGGCATGCGCCGGGCTGGCAACGCGGCTCCGGGAGGTGTTTCCGCATAGCCGGCTGTTCGTCTCGTCATCGACGCTCGCGGGGTATGCCACGGCGCGGCAAAAGCTGGAACCCGCGGGAGCGGGCGTGTTTTACGCCCCGGTGGACACGGTCTGGGCGGTGCGGCGCGTGCTGCGGATGCTGCAGCCATCGCTCGTCGCGATCGCGGAGACGGAGATCTGGCCGAATCTGTACCGCGAGGTGAAGCGCACGGGCGCGGCGCTTGCGATCGTCAACGGCCGCATCTCAGACCGGGCGCTGCCCCGCTATTTGCGGCTCCGATGGCTGTTCGGCGCCGTGCTCCCGCAGGCCGACGCGGTGCTCGCGCAATCGGATGCCATGGCCGGGCGCTTCCGGGCCGTGGGCGCGCCGGCGGATCGCGTGGCGGTGGCCGGCAACCTCAAATACGACTTCGAGCCGCGGGCGGCGGGGGCCGGGTCGCCGCCGCTTGCGTGGATCGAAAGCACCGGGCCGGGGCCGCTGTGGATCGCCGCCAGCACGATGCCACCCGCCGCGCCGGACGACGTCGATGAAGACGATGCGGTGATTGCCGCGTTCCAGCAACTGCGGCGCGCGCATCCGGAGCTGCGGCTGATCCTGGCGCCGCGCAAGCCGGAGCGGTTCGACGCCGCGGCGCGGAAACTCGACGCGGCGGGGATCGGGTATGTGCGGCGGTCGGCAATGGCTGGCAGCGGGCCGGTGCTGCTGCTCGATTCGATCGGCGAGCTGAGCGGACTTTTTGGCGCTGCGGACGTGGTCTTCATGGGCGGGACCCTGGCGCGCCGCGGCGGCCATAACGTGCTGGAGCCGGCGCTGTACGGCAAACCGGTAATCGCCGGGCCCCACATGGAAAATTTCCAAGAAATCGCCGAGGCTTTCCGCGGGGCCGGCGGGTGCGTGGAGATTACCGGCGTGGGCGAACTCGCGGGCGCGGTGGCGCGGCTGCTCGAAGCACCTGAGGAAGCCCGCGAGATCGGCCGGCTGGCCAGGGCATGCGCCGAAGCGCGACGCGGCGCGGCAGCGCGGACGGCCGCCCGTCTGCGCGAGCTTTACGATGCCAATGTGCCCTGCTACCGGTTAGCCCAGCCGTGGTACGCGCTGGGGTGGCCGCTCGCGCGGCTCTGGGAATGGGGCGGAGCGGGGCGGCAGCGGCGGCAAATGGCGCGGCAGCGGGCGTTGGATGTCCCGGTGATCAGCGTGGGAAACATCAGCATGGGAGGGACCGGCAAGACGCCCTGCGTGCTGCGGCTGGCGGAGCTGCTGCGCAACGCGGGCCGGCAGCCGGGTATCCTGACGCGCGGCTATGGGCGGGGATCGCCGGAGCGCTACCTGGTCGTGGCGCCAGGCGCCGCGACGAGCGCGGAGCACACCGGCGACGAGCCGCAGATCTTCGTGCGCTCCGGCCTGGCGCCGGTGGGAGTGGGGGCGGACCGCTACCAGGCGGGCGCGGCGCTGCGGCGCGAGTTCGCGGTGGATGTCATGCTGCTCGATGACGGCCTGCAGCACCGGCGGCTGGCGCGCAACCTGGATATCGTGCTGGTCGACGGGCTGAAGCCGTTCGGTGGGGGCCGGATATTCCCGCTCGGCCGTCTGCGCGAGCCGCTCGGCGCGCTCGCGCGGGCGGGCATCGTGGTGATCACCCGCAGCGAGTTCTCGGACCTGGCGCCCGCGATCGGGAACGTGGTGCGGCGTTATAACCGCAGCGCTCGCGTGTTCTGCGCCACGGTCCAGCCGCAGGCATGGGTAGAACATGCCACCGGGCGCGAAATCGGCATCCGCATCCGGCCGTTCGAGCGCGCCGGTGCGATCTGCGGGCTGGGGAACCCGCAGGCCTTCCGCCGCACGCTGGAGAGCCTCGGCGTCAAGCCCGTGGAAACCGTGGAATTCCCGGACCACCACCGCTATACCCCGCAGGAGCTCCGGCGCGTGGCCGAGCAGATGGCGTCGCTCGGCGCGACGGCGCTGGTGACCACGGAAAAGGATGCCGTGAACCTGTGTGAAGACTGGGAGGCGCTGATCGCTCCTCTGGAGCTTTACTGGCTAAGAGTTACGATCGCGTTCGACCGGACGGAGGAATTCCTGGAATTGGTGCTCAAATGCACGGGCATGGAACCTCACAGCTTGATCGGCGAGCCTCCGCCCTCCTAACCTGAAACACGGGGCTTTCAGTTTCGGGCTCTTCTCCTTGGCTTTGGCGAACCGCCATGCGCGGGCGGATCCTGATTCGGGCGGAGCGATCGCCCGCGCAGTTTTTGCCGCTATTTCGAAT
>DATGMB010000283.1:0-16809 GCA_035293845.1 Bryobacteraceae bacterium | reverse complement strand
AGGCGTCCTGCAGGTTCTGCGCCGTCCGATTCAGGAACCAGGCATTGGCGACGAGTGTGGCCAACGCGAGCAGGAGAGCGAGCAGTGCGAAGTTCCGCAATTCTTTGACTGGCATCGCAAACTCCGGCGGAAGAACCGCGCACCTAGCTGGATCGCATTTTGACGGCCAGAGGGGTGTTTCCAATCATCGTGTCTCAGAGCACGGGGCGGCCAGGGTGCGGATTGCCAGACCGCGGCGTGGGCTGCGGCGCGGCCGGCCGGCAACCGGTTCAGCGGTTACCGGCTATTCGAACAGGCATTCGCGGCGGATTTTCCGGCGCCGTGCGTTAAAATAGGTAAGTTCGGTTCACAAATGGGAAACGTGATTATCCTGGGCTCTCAGTGGGGTGACGAGGGCAAGGGGAAGATTGTCGATCTCTTCTCCGAGCGCTTCGATATCGTTGCGCGATATCAGGGCGGGCACAACGCGGGCCACACCGTATACATCGGCGACCGCAAATACGTGCTCAAACTCATCCCCAGCGGCATCCTGCGGCCAGGCCGCAAAGCGGTGATCGGCAACGGCCTGGTGGTCGATCCGGCGGCGCTGCTCGCCGAAATCGAGACGCTGGAGTCGGCGGGCGTCGACGTCACGGCCAATCTTTCGATCAGCAACCGCGCGCACGTGCTGTTCCCGGCGCACCGCATGATGGAAAAGATGTCGGAAGGCCGGCCGGGGCGCGTTTCCATCGGCACCACTTCACGCGGCATCGGGCCGTGCTACGAAGATAAGACCGGCCGCCGCGGCATCCGGATGGCGGACCTGCTGGACCGCGATTTCTTCCGCGTCCAGTACGATTCCGTAATGCAGGAGAAGGTCGAAATCGCGCGCTGCCTGGGCATCTACGAAGAACTCGACCTCGCACGCATCCGCGCGGAATACGAGGCTTTTGCCGACCGCGTGCGGCCGATGGTCTGCGACACCGCAGTGCTGCTCAACGATGCCATCCGCGCCGGCAAGACGGTGCTGTTCGAAGGCGCGCAGGGCACGATGCTCGATATCGACCACGGCACTTATCCCTTCGTAACCTCGTCGAGCGCCAGCGCCGGCGGCGCGTGCACCGGGACCGGCGTGCCCCCCACGCGGATCGGCGGCGTAATCGGCGTCTCGAAAGCATATATCACACGCGTCGGCGGCGGCCCGTTCCCGACCGAAGCGCTCGACGGGGCGGGCGACCTGATCCGCCGGCGCGGCAACGAATTCGGCGCCGTGACCGGGCGGCCCCGCCGCTGCGGCTGGTTCGACGTACCGCTCCTGCGCTACACGGCGGCGATCAACGGCTTCGACAGCCTCGCGGTCACCAAGCTGGACGTGCTCGACGAGTTCGATAATATCCCGGTCTGCGTGGCGTACCGCCGCGATGGCAAGGAGATCGGGAGCATGCCCGCGACCGTGCGGGAGATCGAAAACATCGAGCCGGTGTACGAATGCGTACCCGGCTGGCGCAGCCCGACATTCGGCATCGCGTCCTACGACAACTTGCCGGCGCGCGCCAAGGATTACCTCGCGTTTCTCGAAAGCCGCACCGGCATCGAAGTGGGATGTGTGTCCACCGGCCCGGAGCGCAACCAGACCATCGTGCGGCCCGGGTCGCGCTTCGCGAAATTGGTCACATAGACCGGCTTCCAGCGTGCTGCGGCGGCAACAGAAGCCGCCAAACTGAACGGATTAAGAAACGGTCCGGAGAGCCAAGTGGCTTATGAAAATCCACTTGGCGAAAATCGGTCCTTAAGTATCAAGTACATACAAACCCAAGCGGCTCATTTTGAGCCGGGCCGGCAAAAAGCGCGTCCGCAATCTCCTGGCCGCCTTCATGTTTCGGCGGTTATCAGACATCGGCCGCGCGCCGCGGCGCTTCGATTGCATTGTTGGTAAATCGATGCGCTGTGCGGGTGTGTTTTTCCTCTTCTTTCCGGTCTTGTTTGCGCAGCCCGACCCTCGCGAGCTGGTGCGCCAATCGATCCAAAACGGCGAGCGCTCCTGGCGCGATTCGTTCTCTTATGCCTGCGTCGAGCGCGACGTCACGCGCCGCTTTGGAGAATCCGGCCGGGTGAAGGTGTCGGACGACGACGTCTACAACGTCATCCCGCTCGGCTATCACACCTCCTTCAGCGAGCTCGTGAGCCATGATGGCGAACCGGTCCCCAAGGAACAGTTGGCAAAGGAGCGGAAGGAACTGGCGCGCCTCGAAGCCGAAAGCCCGGCCGAAAAGGAGCGCCGCTTCGAAAAGGAGCGCGAAGAGCGCGCCTACATGCTGGAAGTGCCGGATGCCTTCGATTTCACCATCGCCGGCGTGGAGAATCTACCCACCGGGCCGGCCTGGGTGGTGGACGCCGTGCCGCGTCCCGGATACCAGGCGCGCTCGCGCTACGGCCGGATGTTCCGCGCCATGAAGGGGCGCTTATGGATCGATCAAAAGGACTTGCAATGGGTGAAGGCGGATGCGGTCGCGATGGAAGACGTCTCTTTCGGGTTCTTTATCGCGCGGCTCGCCAAGGGCTCCCACATCGTGCTGGAGCAGCAGAAGCTGCCGGACGGCTCCTGGGTGCCGAAGGACATTCAGGCCAGGGCCAGCGCGCGGCTGTTCGTTTTTTTCAACCACAACTTCGAAGAAAATATCTCCTACAGCGACTACCGCAAGCCCGCGGCTGCCGTGGCCGCGACGCATTCGGCGGATCGCACGGCGCACTGAAACCCGCCGCTCGCGCCGACCGTACAATATAACCTGTGCGCCTCTCCCTCCTCATTGCCGCTCTGCCCTGCCTGCTCGCGGCGCAGGATGCGCGCGAAATCGTCCGCCGGTCCCTGGAGCTCGACCGCAAGGACCAGGCCGCGGTCCGCAACTACACCTATCTGGAGCGGCAGCTCGAAAAGCAATTCGACAGCTCGGGCGGCATTAAGCAGCAATCGCTGCGGACCTTCGATGTCACCATGCTCGAAGGCTCGCCCTACCGCCGCCTGGTGGCGCGCAACGATCAGCCGCTCACCCCGGAGGAACAGCAGCATGAGAAGGAGAAGCTCGAAGCCAATATCGAGCTGCGCCGCCATGAGACCGCGGAACAGCGCCAGCGCCGCCTCGCCGAATGGGAGCGGCGCCGCAGCCGCCAGCGCGATCCGCTCCACGAAGTGCCCGACGCCTTCAATTTCAAGATCGCAGGCACGGAGACCATCGCCGGACGCCCCGCCTGGGTCATCGACGCTTCACCGAAGCCTGGCTATCATCCCAAGACGATGGCCGGCGCCCTCTTGACCAAGATGAAGGCGCGTTTCTGGATCGATCAACAGAATTACCAATGGGTCCGCGTGGATGCCGAAACGCTCGATAGCGTGACGCTGGGCGCAATCCTCCTCCGCGTCGGCAAAGGGGCGCACATCGAAATGGAGCAAACGAGGGTGAACGACGAGGTCTGGCTGCCCAAGCGCATTGCGCTCCAGGGCTCGGCGCGGCTGTTCCTGTTCAAGGGAATCCGCGAGCAGATCGAGTTCACGTACAGCAATTACCACAAATTCCAGGCCGATTCCCGCGTCATTCCATCCAGCGCTCAGTAGCGCAGGCCATCCAGCGCCCAGTAGCCCGGCTCATGGTCGTCCCTCAGCTATAATCCTGAGTTGACCCCCAAAACCGCATTCTTATTTCCCGGCCAGGGATCACAGTTCGTCGGCATGGGCAAGGCTCTCGCCGAAGCCGTCCCTGCCGCCCGCCGCGTGTTCGAGGAAGCGGACGACGCCCTCGGCTTCGCCATCTCGCGCCTCTCCTTTGAAGGGCCGGAGGATGCGCTCAGGCTGACCGAAAACACCCAGCCCGCGCTCCTGACTGTCTCCGTAGCCGCTTTCACCGTGCTCCAGGAAAAGGGGCTCGCGCCCGATTACGTCGCCGGCCATTCGCTCGGCGAATACTCGGCGCTCGTGGCCGCGGGGAGCGTGAGATTTGCCGATGCCGTCCGCCTGGTCCGCCAGCGCGGCCGCTATATGCAGGAGGCCGTGCCTCCGGGGGTGGGCGCGATGGCCGCGTTGCTGAAGCTGCCGGATGGCAGCCTCGACCGCGTGCTGCAGGAAGCGGCGCAGGGCGAGGTGGTCAGCGCCGCCAACCTGAATTCACCGGAGCAGGTGGTGATCGCCGGCCACGCCGCCGCTGTGGGGCGCGCCATCGATCTTGCCAAAGCGGCCGGAGCGCGCCGCGCGGTGCTGCTGCCCGTCAGCGCCCCATTCCACTGCTCGCTGATGGCGCCTGCGCAGGAGCGGCTGCGGGCGGATCTCGATAGCACCGAATTCCGCGACTTGCGCCGTCCGCTGGTCAATAACTGGCAGGCCCGCGAGATCCACACCGGCGCGGAAGCCCGCGAGGGCCTGTACCAGCAGGTGCCGAATCCCGTGCGCTGGGTGGAATCGATCCGCTACCTGGCCGCGCGGGGAGTCTCACGGGCGATCGAAGTAGGAGCCGGCAGCGTGCTCACCGGCCTCCTGCGCTCGATTGAGCCTGGGATCGCCGGATTCAAATTCGGCGAACCCGCGGATGCAGAAAAGCTCTGATCGCGAGCTATTTCCTTTTCACCGTCCCCAAAATCCGGGCCACTACCGGCTGCGAAGCCAACTCGAAGAATCCGTCGGCATCCTGCTGCACCAGGGCGGCCACTTCGGAAATGCGGGCGAAAAACTCCAGGCGATCTTCAAAGCTCGTCTTGGACATCCCGACCCGCTGGATGAGCGCTTCCAGGCACTTGGCCTTGGCCCGCATGGTCTCTGCGATCTGGCCGCTGTTCTCTTCCAGGAACTGGCGCGCGGTAGCTTCCGCGCCGAGCAGTTCCTCTCTACTCCACTTGCCGTAATGACGTTGATTGTCCGGCATACACTTGCTCCTTGGCACGCCAGCCTGGCCGCAGGCCAGAAACGTCAACGAGAGAAAACCCGAGCCGGAAAGATGTTCCTGAAAGCGCCCCAGGGGGACTGGCCTTTTCCACACCGATTGTAGCGCACGTGCGATTGCTCACCAATAAGCCGCCCAAAAATTTGCCCCGATTCTGATACCCTGGTATGCGCGCCACCGTGTCTCAGGTCAGCCCAGCCAACCCTATCCGCTGTCCCGCGTGCGCCGGCTTCGACGTGCGGCGGTCCTATCCGGGTGGCTTCCGCGACTGGCTCATGGGCTCCCTGGGGCGCATCCCGCTCCGCTGCCGCGGTTGCCGCTACCGTTTCTACCGCAAGCTCCGGCCCGGCGATACTCTCGGCCTGCCCGAGCTGACAACTCCCGCGGAGATCCCGGTGACGGTCCCCGAACCGCCCCTGCCCCCGCGCCGCCCGGACGAAACCAGCCCCAGCGCCTAAACCCGGCGCACGCGCACGCGCGCTTCGGCGAACAGGATCTCGACCATTCCGAAATGCTCGTTGTAGTAGTCGCTCGAGTACTGCGCCATTCGCGCCGCCGACACGACGACCTCGACGATGCCCGCCTGCACTACTGCGCGCGCGCAATCCATGCACGGCATAATCTCCACGTAAATCGTGCAGCCCTCCGTGGCCGTGCCGGCGCGCGCCGCGTTGCAGATGGCATTGCGCTCTGCGTGCTCGATCCAGAGATATTTGGTGGGCCGCACCAGCCGCTCCGCCACGTCGTCGCGGATGCCTCGCGGAAACGAGTTGTATCCGGTCGAGCGGATCTCGTGGTTCGGCCCGACGATCACGCAGCCGATCTGCGTATTCGGGTCTTTGCTGCGGGCCGCCACCACCTGGCAAATATCCAGATAGTAGCGGTCCCAAGTGGGAATCTCTCGCATGGCGTCCCCCGATTGTATCCCGAGGTACAACCGCCGCGAGGCGCCGCTCGCGCGGAACGCGCCTATGCGGAACGCGCCTATAATGATCGGCATGGTCCGCACCGCCGTCCTGCCCCTGCTTGTTTCCGCCGCGGCCGTGGCCGCCGGCATCTCCATCCCGACCATCGATCAATCCCTCGCCATGAAATCCGTCTCCGGCGCGCAGATTTCGCCGGACGGCCGCTACGTCGCCTACGTGGTCACCCAGACCACCTGGGAGGAGAACGACTTCACCCAGCAGATCTGGATTTCCCAGACCGCCACCGGCGAGCGCTACCAGCTCACCAGCGGCAAGAAGTCCTCCAACAGCCCGCAATGGGCGCCCGATTCCCGCCGGCTCGCCTTTCTCTCCGACCGCGACGGCAAGCGCCAGATCTACCTCATTGCGCCATCCGGCGGCGAAGCCATGCAGCTCACCACGGAGGATAACGGCGTCGGCTCGCTCGCCTGGTCGCCCGACGGCTCCGCGATCGCGTTCACGTCTTCCGGCCCCGATTCCAAGGCGAAGAAGGACCGCAAGGAGAAGTACGGCGACTTCGAAATCGTCGGCGGCGACTACACGATGAACCACCTCTGGCTCGTCCGCGTCCCCGCCGATCCGCCGGCCGACGTGAAGCAACTCCCCCATCCCGAGCCGCTGGCCGCCGGCGATCAGTTCAGCGTCGGCGCCTTCTCCTGGTCCCCGGACGGCAAGCGCATCGCCTTCAGCGCCACCCGCGACCCCGATCTCGGCTCGCAGGATACCGAGCAAATCTACACCGTGGACCTCGCCGACCATCACGTTCACAAGCTGTTCGAGAACGGCGGTCCGAACTCTCACCCCAAGTGGTCGCCCGACGGCCGCCGGATCGCCTTCGTGACCTCCGCCGGCAATCCGTTCTTCTACTACGCCAACCGCCGCATCGCGGTCGCGCCGGCCGAGGGCGGCCCCATCCGTATCCTCACCGCCGCTTTCGACGAAGACGCGAACCTGATCGATTGGGGCCCGGACGGCATCTACTTCGGCGCCCTGCAGCGCACCAACGCCCACCTCTTCCGCCTCGATCCCGAGACCGCAGCCATCCGCCGCATCACCGCACCGGATCAGTACCATCTCGGCGACGCCTCGTTCACGCACGATCACCGCACGCTCGCCGGCGTCGCGGCGGCGCCCAACGAGTTCCCAGAAGTCGTGGTCTCGCCTGTAGACGACTTCGCGCCCCGCAAGCTGACGGACGTCGCCACGCAATATAAGGATTTTCAGCTCGCCACCCGCGAGGTGATCCAGTGGAAATCGATCGATGGAACGCCCATCGAGGGCATCCTGATCAAACCGGCCGATTACGACCCCTCGCGCAAGTATCCGCTGCTCGTCGTGATCCACGGCGGCCCTACCGGTGTCGATACGCCCGTCCTCGCGCCCGACCGCACCTACCCCATCGCGCGCTTCGCAGCGAAAGGCGCGCTCATCCTCAAGCCCAATTACCGCGGCTCGGCGGGGTATGGCGAAAAATTCCGCTCGCTCAACGTGCGCAACCTCGGCATCGGCGATTACGAAGACGTGATCTCCGGCGTCGATTACCTGATCGCCAAAGGAATAGTTGACAAAAACCGCGTCGGCGCCATGGGCTGGAGCGAGGGCGGCTACATCTCGGCATTCATCACCTGCTTCAGCGACCGCTTCAAGGCCGTTTCCGTCGGCGCCGGAATTTCAGACTGGATGACTTACTACGTCAACACCGATATCCACCCCTTTACCCGGCAATACCTCAAAGGCACGCCGTGGGACGACCCCGAAATCTACCGCAAGACTTCGCCCATCACGTACGTCAACCGCGCCCGGACGCCGACCCTGATCCAGCACGGCGACCAGGACAAGCGCGTCCCCCCGCCCAACTCCTTCGAGCTCTACCAGGCGCTGAAAGATCGCGGCGTTCCCGTGAAGCTGATCCTCTACAAAGGCTTCGGCCACCCCATCAACAAGCCCAAGCAGCAGCGCGCCGTGATGGAACACAACTACGAGTGGTTCAGCAAATACATCTGGGGAGAGGAAGTGACGCAGACCCGGACGGCCGAACCGGCCGGGAACTAAACTGAACCATGGGTGAAGAGTCTATGCCCGATCGGCTCAAACGGGCCGGCCACGCCGTCGACGCAATGCGTCCAGAGCGCCGGGAGGACGTGGCGGAACCTTTCCGCCTGAAGGACGGTTCAGTCGAGGGCTGGCTGCAACGCGATTACACGTGGGAACAGATCATGGCGATGTGTTACGACGGGCGCGGCGGCTTTTAAAATTCCTGACTCCAATCTGTAAGCGATCACCCCTTCCCGTATTGAGCCAATCCATTCCTGCCGCAATTTGTCTCTTGACGTTACCAAAGAGTCACGTTACTATAAAGGCACGTAAGGAGGAGGCACCGTGACACTCAACGATCTCACGCTCGACATCACACAAAGCATCGACATCAAGGCCGACATCGGCCAGGTATACCGCAGCGTTCTGCACCGGCTGGGCGAGGGCTTCGCCACTCCGCAGGGCGAATCGCTGCAGATGATCCTGGAGCAGTGGCCCGGCGGCCGCTGGTTCCGCGACCGCGGCAACGGCATCGGCCATCTGTGGGGGCACGTGCAGGTAATCAAGCCGCCCGTGCTGCTGGAACTGAGCGGTCCCATGTTCATGTCCTACCCCGCCCTGAACCACCTTGAGGTGAAGCTCGAACAGAAGCCCGGCGGGACGCATGTGGACCTGCGGCACCGCGCCATCGGCTTTATCGACCCCGCCCACCGCGAGGGTGTGACGAAAGGCTGGAGCCAGATCCTGGAAGGGATCGCGCAGGATGCCACGGCCGTCGCCGGAGCGCAGCATACCTGAGATGCCCGCCGGCGACGACCTCGACGGCGTGTGGAAGGCGCTGGCCGATCCCACGCGCCGCGCAATTCTCGATCTGTTGCGGCAGGGCCCCCGCACCACGACCGCGATCGTCGAGGCCTTCCCGCATCTGACCCGCTTCGGCGTCATGAAGCACATCGACGTGCTCCGCGACGCCGGCCTGATCCACACGCGCGAGGAAGGCCGCCAGCGCGTCAACTCGTTGAACGTCGTGCCCATCCGGCAGATCTACGAACGCTGGGTGGGCCGCTTCGAAGAGCTGTGGACCAGCCACCTGCTGCGCATTAAAGAAGACGCCGAGGAGCAGGCCGCGAAACGGCGCGAGCCCCGCGGCTAAACTCGCAACCCGCATGGCGCACACAGGATACGTGTGCCCGTGCACAGCCGGAAAGGATTCTGTCATGAACGCAACGCAATCTACGCACAAAGTCGTTTCCCGCGAGGAATGGCGCAAGGCGCGCCTCGCGCACCTGGCCGCCGAAAAGGAGTTCACGCGCCGCCGCGATGAACTCAACCGCCAGCGCCGCGAGCTGCCCTGGGAACGAGTCGAAAAGAAGTACGTTTTCGAAGGCCCGAACGGCCCCGAGACACTCGCCGATCTGTTCGCCGGCCGAAGCCAGCTCATCGTTTATCACTTCATGCTCGGCCCCAAGTGGGAGGAAGGCTGCAAGTGCTGCTCGTTTCTCGCCGACCACTTCGACGCCCCGCAGATCCATCTCGCGCACCGCGACGTGGCCTTCGCCGCCGTGTCCCGCGCGCCGATGCGGCGCATCGAGGCATTCCGGAAGCGCATGGGCTGGCGCTTCCACTGGGTCTCGGCGTTCGGGAACGACTTCCAGCGCGATTTCGGCGTTCACTTCACGCCGGAGGAACTCGCCGGCGAGGTGGAATACAACTATGGCCGGCAGCGCTTCGGCTCCGAGGAGGCGCCGGGCGTCAGCGTCTTTTACCGGGACGAAGCCGGCGGTATTTTCCACACCTACTCCACGTACGCCCGCGGTCTCGAGAGCCTGGTGGGGACTTACACCTTCCTCGATCTCGTTCCCAAAGGCCGCGATGAAGACGGCCTCGCTTTCACGATGGCCTGGGTCCGTCACCATGACCGGTACGGCGACGATTACCGGCTCGATCCCACCGCCGGCTATGAGAAGCCGCGCGAAATCGTCGCCTGCTGCGAATCGCGGGAGAGTGCGTGATGTCCCGGCGGTGCTGCGCGGGCGAGGCTCGGCCGCCCGGCCGCGCCCGCCGGTTCTGCCGCGCCGCGGCGGCGCTGCTGCCCGGCGCCGGCCTGCTGTTGCTGCCGAAATGCCCGCTGTGTCTCGCCGCCTGGCTCGCGGCGGCGTCCGGCCTGGGCATTCCGCTCGCCGCCGCGGCGCACCTGCGCACGTTCCTGGCCGTCTGGATCGCCGTGGTGAGCGCGGTGGAGGCGGTCGCCTTGCACCGCCTCCACCGGCTGCGCCGTTCCTGACCCTCGCCGGTAAAAGCGCACGCACTCCGGGCCGCCGCATGCACGTTCTCCCCCCGCGGCGGCGCGCGCCGGAGGTGCGGATGACCACATGCGAACGGATCGCAGCGTACGTGCAGCGGGCCCAATGGGACGCCATCTCGCCGGAGGCACGGGATAAGCTGAAACAGCATCTGCTGGACGCGCTCGGGTGCGCGCTGGGCGCCGTGATGTCGCCCGTGATCGCCGCGACCCGGCGGGAAGAGAGGTCCGGCGGCTGCTTCGGCCCCTGCTCGCGCATCGCCTGCGGCACTTCGACGCCCGAGCGCGCGGCATTCCACAACGCGGCGCTGATCCGCTACCTGGACTTCATGGACACCTTCATCGCGCCGGGCGAGGCGTGCCATCCCTCGGACAACATCGGCGCCCTGCTCGCCGCCGCGGAACTGGCGGACAGCTCGGGCCGCGATCTCCTCACGGCAATGGCGATCGCGTATCACGTGCAATGCGTCCTGACGGCTTCGGGCGTCCGGATCATGGGGCAGGGATTCGACCACACGCTTCCGCTCGCCATCTCCATCGCTGCCGGGACATCGTACCTCCTCGGCCTGGACCGCGAGCGGACCGCGCACGCGATCGCCTTATGCGCGGTCGAAGGGTTGAGCCTGGGCGCCGCCCGCTCCGGAAGGCTCGTGCCGCAATGGAAGGGGCTGGCTTCGGCCGCCACGGCATTTTCTGCGATCCATAACGTCCGGCTCGCCGCCGAGGGCATCACCGGCCCGCTGCACGCGTTCGAAGGGCCGCTCGGCCTCAAGCAGGTCTTGGGCAGGCCATTCGCCATCCGCTGGGAGCAGGAAGGCTACGACGCCGTGCTGGCCTGCAGCATCAAACGGTTCAACGCCGAATTCCACGCCCAATCGCTCATCGAAGGCATCCTGGAGCTTCGCGCTGCCGGCCTGAGGGCGGACCAGGTGCGCCGCATGGACGTGGACATCTTCAAAGCAGGGCACGAAATGATTGGCGGTGGAGGGTACGTCGATCCCCAGACCGTCGAAACGAAGGAAGATGCCGATCACAGCCTGCCCTACCTCGCTGCCGCCGCGCTCCTGGACGGCGACGTGCAGCCCGAGCAGTTCGAACCCGGCCGCATCCAGGCGCGCGACATCCGCGAGCTGATGCCGCGTATACGGTCGCATGTCAGCCTGCGCTGCACCCGCGAGTATCCGCTATGGCTGCCGGTGCGGATCCGCGTGAGCCGCTTCGGCGCGCCGCCGCTGCGCCTCGAAAAACGCGATTACGAAGGCTTCTATCGCCGTCCGATACCGTGGCGGCGGCTGCTGGCGAAATTTCATCGCGTGGCGAGCCCGGCGCTTGAGGAAACGCGCGCCGCGGTCGTCGATTGCGTGCACGATCTGGAGCACCGCCCCGCTACGGATCTGATTGGCGAGCTCGCCGCAGCGCCGCTGGGCGTCTCGTAGTCTACCGGCCGACCGCGGGAGCCGCCTGAAAAAATCTACTCAAGAGCCGCTATCCCATTTCCTACGCCGATGCGTTCGCCGGCGCTCTCGCACAAAAATATAACTGCCCTCTGGTGACGGGAGACCCTGAATTCCGCGCGGTCGAGACGCTCGAAATTGACTGGATCGAGCGGCTGATCTGAGCAGCCGGCTACGCCTCCAGCCCCATCTGCGTCAACCGGTACCGCAGCGCGTTCCGGGTCAACCCGAGCAGCCGCGCCGCCTGGCTCTTGTTTCCCCCTGCCCGCTTTAACGCCTCGCGGATCAGCTCCTGCTCGTACTGATCGAGCGTCATCCCGTCAGGCAGGAAATGCACGTTACCATCGTTCTGCGGCTTGGGCCGCGGCGCGCCGCTCTCCAGCTTGATATCCGCCGCGTCGAGCTCGGTTCCGCGCGCCATCACCAGGCTCCGCTCGATGACGTTCTCCAGCTCCCGCACGTTGCCCGGCCAGTGGTACGCCATCAGCTTCTCCATGCCGGCATCCGTGATCGCCTCCACCCGGCACCCGGTGTCCGGCGCCAGCTTGCGCACAAAGTGGTTCGCGAGAAAGGGAATGTCCTGCTTGCGCTCGCGCAGCGGCGGAATATTGATGGGCACCACGTTCAAGCGATAATACAGGTCCTCGCGGAACGTCCCCTGCTCCAGAGCCGCGCGCAGGTCCTGATTCGTCGCCGCGATCAGCCGCACGTCGATATGCCGCGTCACGTTGGAGCCCAGGCGCTCGAACTCGCGCTCCTGCAGAATCCGCAGCAGCTTCACCTGAATTGCCGCCGGCACATCGCCGATCTCATCGAGAAACACCGTGCCGGTGTCCGCCTGCTCGAACTTGCCGGGCTTGGAAGCATTGGCGCCAGTGAACGCGCCCTTCTCGTACCCGAACAGCTCGCTCTCCATCAGGTTCTCCGGGATTGCCGTGCAGTTGATCTTCACCAGCGGCCGGTCCTTCCGCGGCGAGTGGAAGTGGATCGCCCGCGCGATCAGATCCTTGCCGACGCCGCTCTCGCCAGTCAGCAGCACCGTCGCGCGGGTCGGCGCCACCCGCTCGATGGTCGCGAAAATCTCCTGCATCGGCTCGCTGCGCCCGATGATGTTGTCGAATTCGTAGCGCCGGCCCAGCTCGGCCTTCAACTCGCGATTTTCGTCGCGCAGCGCCCGCATTTCGAGCGCCTTGCCGACCACCTGCATCAGGTGGTCGAGCGAAAACGGCTTCAGCAGAAAATCGGTCGCGCCCGATTTCATCGCCTCGACCGCCGTCTCGACGCTGCCGAACGCGGTCATCATGATGACCGGCACCTGCGCGTTCTGCCGGCGGATGAGGCCCAGGAATTCCAGCCCGCTCATGCGCGGCAGCTTCAGATCGCTGAGCACCAGGTCCGCGCGGTCCACCACCTTGAGCCCGTCCTCCGCGCAGGCGGCCTTATCGACGTCGAACCCGCTCGAGAGCAGTTGCAGCTCGATCACGCGCCGCAGCTTCTCCTCGTCCTCGACCACCAGAATGCGTTTCTTCACTTCTCTCCGCGTTTCCTCCGCGCTCTCTGCGTCTCTGCGGTTCAATGGGATGCCGGCTGATCCCGCGCCGGCAGCAGCACCCGGAAAATGCTTCCCTTCCCCGGCTCGCTCTCCACCGTTATCTTACCCCCGTGCTCGTCCACGATCTTCGCGACAATCGCCAGCCCGAGCCCCACGCCTTCCGGCTTTGTCGTGAAAAACGGATTGAAGATCGTCTCCAGGTGCTTCTGCTCGATGCCGCTGCCGCGATCGATCACCGCGATCTCCACGAAGCCGTCGCCCGGACGCGTCTTCACCGTGACCACGCCGCCCGCCGGCGAGGCCTGCGCCGCGTTGAGGATCAGGTTGTAGAACACGCGTTCCAGCAGCTCGGCATCGAGCGGGAACGGCGCGATCTCCGGCGCGTAATTGCGGTGGATCGCGATGCCCGGCGCCTCGCGCTCCGCCATGGCCACCGCCCGGTCGAGCACCTGCGTGAGGTCGGCGCGCTCCAGCTTCACCTCGAGCGGCCGCGCGAACTGCAGGAAGCGCGTGATCAGCGAATTGGCGCGGTCCACCTCCGTCGCGATGAAACCCGAAACTTCGCGCGCCACTTCGTTCTCCGCGCTCAAGTTGCGCCCCAGCATCTCCGCCGACGCGCGGATCGTCCCCAGGGGATTGCGCAGCTCGTGCGCGAGGCCGGCGGAAAGCTGGCCCAGCGCCGCCAGCCGGTCGGAGCGCCGCAGCGCCTCCATGGCCTGCTGGATCTGCTCGTTCGCCGCCGCCAGGTGCGCCGCGTTGCGGTTCGCTTCGCGCGTCTGGGCCCGCAGGTCCCCGGCCAGCATGTGCGCGAGATTCCCCACCATCCCCAGGAACACGATGCGCCAGATCAGCCCCGGCGCATCCAGATCGTAGAGCGTCCAATCGACGAACGAGAGAAACGAGGAGTAGGTCGCCGCCGCCAGCAGCACCACCACCACCGTTCCGATCCATCCGAAAGCCGTCGCGCCCGAAACCACCGGGAGCAGCAGCAGCAGCCAGTAGCGGCTGTAGACGCCGCCGGTGTAGCCGATCAGCAGAAAGCAGATCGCATACTTGATCACCAGCCCGAAGATGCGGCCGCGCGAGCCCGCCCCGATTTTCGATTCCAGCACCTGCACGGCCGCCAGGCCGGCCAGCATGATGTAAATCGAAGCGTCGCGCTCGCTGACGATGCCCAGCAGCAGGAACAGCAGCAGCCAGACCACGTCCTGAGGACGGACCCAGTCGGTCCACTTGGAGTGCGGTTTTTCCAAAAACCAATCCTTGCCGCGATTATGCCACAATGAAAAAAGAAACCCTCATGCCCAACCCAAGTACTCTGGATCAGGACCGCCTTGCGCGTCCCGACTCCCCAACCAGCGACCCCGACACTTCCTTCGGCGATCTGCTCTCGCAATTCGAGCAGTCCCATTCCCACCGCGCCGAAGAGGGTGGAGCGGGTCTGGAAGGCACCGTCATCGCCATCTCCGGCGAATCCGTCTTCCTCGATGTCGGCTTCAAGACGGAGGGCATCCTCCCGCTGGCTGCGTTCCAGGGCGAAACGGTCAAGCCGGGCGACAAGATCCCGGTCACCATCAAGGGGCGCGACCCCGAAGGCTATTACGAGCTCTCCCGCATCCGCGTCGAGCGGCCCAAGGATTGGTCTTCGCTCGAGAAGGCCTTCGCCGAAAAAGCCGCCATCGCCGGGACCGTTACCGGCGTCATCAAGGGCGGCCTTAGCGTCGATGTCGGCGTGCGCGCGTTCATGCCCGCATCCCGCAGCGGCGCGCGCGATGCGGCGGAACTCGAAAAGCTGGTCGGGCAGGAGATCAAGGTCCGCATCATCAAACTGGACGTCGCCGATGAAGATGTGGTCGTCGACCGCCGGGCCATCCTCGAAGAAGAAGAGCGCGCCGCCAAGGAGCGCCGCTACTCCGAGGTCAAGGAAGGCGACACCGTGCACGGTACCGTCCGCAGCCTCACCGATTATGGCGCTTTCGTCGATATCGGCGGAGTGGACGCCCTGCTCCACGTGGCCGATATTTCCTGGGGCCGCGTCAACAAACCCTCCGACGTCCTCAGCGTCGGCCAGCAGATCGAGGCTCGCGTTCTCAAGGTCGACCCCGCCAAGCGCCGGATCGGCCTCGGCCTGAAGCAGCTCCAGCCGCACCCCTGGGATCTCGCGGGTGAGAAGTACAAGGTGGGCGACCGCGTTCACGGCACCGTTACGCGCGTCGCCGAGTTCGGCGCCTTCGTCGAGCTCGAAAAGGGCATCGAAGGCCTGATCCATCTTTCCGAGATGTCCTGGTCGAAGAAGGTGCGCAAGCCCTCCGACGTGGTCAAGCCCGGCGATCAGGTCGATGTCGTCGTCCTCGGCGTTCATCCCGTCGAGCGCCGCATCTCGCTCGGACTCAAGCAGGCGCTGGGCGACCCGTGGGCCGATGTTCCGCAGCGGTTCCCGGTCGGCTCCGTCGTCGAAGGCAAGGTCGTGAGCCTCCAGAAATTCGGCGCCTTCGTGCAGGTCGCCGAAGGCGTGGAAGGCATGGTCCACGTCGGCGACATCAGCGCCGAAAAGCGCATCAATCACCCGCAGGACATGCTCAAAATGGACCAGGTCGTCAAGGCCCAGGTCCTCGATATGGATCTCGAGAAACGCCGCCTGCGCCTCGGCATGAAGCAGCTTGTGCCGACCAGCCTGGACGAGTACATCGCCGAACACAAGGAAGGCGACGTGGTCACCGGCCGTATGACCGATGTCTCCGGGGGCCGCGCCAAGGTCGAGCTCGGCGAAGGAATTCAGGCCACCTGCAAGCTCGCCGGCGAGCAGCAGCGCGAGGAGAAGCCCGCCGCGGGCGCGGCCGATCTCGGCTCGCTCAGCTCGATGCTGGCCGCCAAGTGGAAAGGCGGCGGCGCCGCCGCATCCTCCCGCCAGGACGCCCGCACAGGCCAGGTCCGCAGCTTCCGCATCGTGAAGCTCGACGCTGCCCAGAAGAAGATCGAGCTCGAACTCGCCTGATCCGGCAGGGCCGGCCCCACGCCACCGCCTTGCCCATTCCCATCGGCCCAATTTTTTCCACCGCGCGTGTCGAATTGCCGCGCTCCGCTCCGACTACCCATTGAAAGCGCCCTCACGGCGCGAAAATGAAAGGAGCCCAAACCGATGCGTTACATGCTGCTGATGACCGGCACCCGAGCCGGCGTCGATAACTACCGCGCCTGGTCCGATCAGGACATCCAGGCCCACTTCGCGTATCTCAAGAATCTCAATCGCGAGCTCACCGAATCCGGCGAGTTCGTCGCCACCGAGCCGCTCGGTCTGCCGCAGCACGCCGTGACGGTCCGCGCCGGCAAGGACGGTGTGCCCGTCACCGACGGCATCTTCCCCGAATCCAAGGAATTCCTCCTCGGCTACTGGATCGTCGACGTCGAAAGCCACGAGCGTGCCTGCGCCATCGCCGCGCGACTCTCGGCCGGACCCGGCCCCGGCGGCGTGCCCACCAACATGCCGATCGAAGTCCGGCAGCTCATGACTTCCAAGACAGCATCCGACCTGCCGTAGGCCCCGCTCGCCCCGCCGCCCGGCGCCTGTCGCGCGAGTTCGCGCCGCAGGCGCCTGTCA
>DATGMB010000282.1:0-12039 GCA_035293845.1 Bryobacteraceae bacterium | reverse complement strand
GGCTGCCGGTGAAATTTCCCACGCCGCAGCCGACCTCGAGGACACGCTGGCCCAGATCGCTGTGCACGAGACGCCGCTGCCAGGCGACGTAGTTGGCCGCGCGCGCCATGCGCTCCTGATCGGCGACGGTGTAAGCGGCGCTGTCGATGACCATCGGGCGTTTGCCTATCGGCTTTTATTCTAGCGCGGGGTCAAGACACGGCCTCTCAGGTGGTGGGTTCCGATTTCGGCTCTGAGACAATGGAAATTTCCGATGTGGCCGTTCCTCAGGCAGGCGCTAGGCATCAATCCCAACCCGATCGGCTTCGGCGCGGCGGATTGCCTGGAATTGGCGCTGGCGGCGCTGCTGCTCGCAGTGGCGCTGGCATGGCGGCCCTGGCTCGCGCCGCGGCTCGGGCGACTCGCCAAGCGGACCGGCCTTGCGATGCTGCTGCTGGCCGCGCTCCCGGTGGGGCTGCGCCTGCTGCTGCTGGCGCATCATCCGGTGCCCACGCCGGACGTTTACGACGAGTTCTCGCATCTGCTGGTCGCCGATACGCTTCGGCATTTCCGCCTCGCCAATCCACCGCACGCGCTACCGCAGTTCTTTGAGACCTTCTTCACGTTCCAGCGCCCGGTTTATGCGTCGATTTACGCTGCGGGGCAAGGCCTGATCCTCGCGCTCGGCTGGAACCTTTTTGGCCTGCCCTGGGGCGGCGTGCTGCTGGCGGTCGCGGCGTTCTGCGCGCTGTGCTACTGGATGCTGCGTGCGTGGGTTTCGCCAGGATGGGCGCTGGCCGGCGGAGCGCTGGCGGTGATCGAATTCGGCCCGCTGTGCCAGTGGGCGAACAGCTACTGGGGCGGCGCCGCGGCCGCGGCCGCGGGATGCCTGGTTTTCGGCGCGCTTCCGCGGCTGCGCGAGGCGCCGCGAGCGCGCGACGGCGCCCTGCTCGGCGCCGGGCTGGGGCTGCACATTCTCATCCGCCAGTTCGAATCGGTCTTTCTGTTTCTCGCCGTGGCCCTCTACTTTTTGCCGGAGATCCGAAAGGCGAGGCAGGCGCTTTCGCCTGCGGGCCGGCGCGTGCGTGTCTGCGCCGCTGCCGCCGCGCTGGCGTTCGCTCCCGCGGTACTGTTGACGGCGCTGCAGAACCGTGCCGTCACCGGGAGTTGGACCACGGTTCCGGAAATGCTGAGCCAGTATGAATACGGCGTTCCTGCCGGTCTGACGTTCCAGCCCAGCCCGGTCCCCCACCATCCGCTCACGCCGCAACAGGAATCGGAGTACCGGATGCAGCTTGCCTTTCACCAGGGGCCGGAAACGCTCGCCAGCTTCTTCGAGAGGCTCGAATACCGCATCCGCTTTTACCGGTTCTTCTTCCTGCCGCCGCTCTACCTCGCCGCGCTGATTTTCTGCACGCGCCTCGGCGAGTACCGCTATGCGTGGGTGGCGCTGACGCTGGCGCTATTCGCGCTGGGCACGAATTTCTTCCCGGCGTTTCAATATCACTATCTGGCCGGAATCACCTGCCTGTTCGTGCTGGTGAGCGTGGCCGGACTGGAACAGCTCAGCCGGCTTGCGGTTCGCGGCCAGCCGGCGGGTTTCGAAGCCGCCGCGATCCTGTTTCTGCTCTGTTGCGGGCCGTTTCTGTTCTGGTACGGGATGCACCTGTTCGACGAAGCGGAACTCTCACAGGATGCCCGCCCATACGAAACCTGGGACGGATTGAACCACCGCAACCCAGCGCGGCGCATCGCGGTTGCGCACGAACTGGCCGGTATTCCCGGCAAGCTGCTGGTGTTCGTGCGGTATGAGCCGCACCACATTTTTCAGGATGAGTGGGTCTACAACGCGGCCGATATCGATGCTTCCCGCATCGTGTGGGCGCGCGATCTGGGGGCGGAGGAAAATCGCAAGCTTCTGGAGTATTACCCGGACCGCAAGGCTCTCCTGCTCGAGCCCGATACCCGTCCGCCGCGCCTCGAACCCTATGGAGCCGACTAAGCCGGCCAGGACATCAGCTTCTGCTCCAGCCGCAGCGCCTTCTCATAGCCGCGGACCACATGGTACACGCAGGCATCGAAGAGCCAGCCGAGGCGGTGCTCCAATTCTTCTTCGGCGTAAAGCTGCATGGTGTTCATCGGATATCCCTGCTCCCCGATGAAGCTGAAGAGCTTTCGCTTGAGCAGATGGATGCGGAGCACGGCCTCGTGCAGCGGAATATTCTGCTCGAACCGCAGCTTGCCAAGGGTTTCGAAATTCCGCTGCAGTTCGTCATCCTGGGTGGCGGAAAGCAGATAACCAAGGTTCTGCAGGATTTCGCGGCACCATTCGCGGATTTCCAGCGGCGGGCGTTGGGCAAAGCTGGCCATCTCCGGATGGTTCTTCACCGCCTTCACCATGCGGTCGGCGATCTCTTCCCAATGCGACTCGATGAGTTGGACCAGTCTGGTGGACAACATAGGCCGCTATCATTATCCCGCAGGGCCATCGGCGAGCGCTATAAAAGACGAAACAGGGACCCGCATATTCCCACCCGCAATTCGCGTGTCCGTACCATTTACCGCAGGACGTCGGGACGGGTACAATCGCAGGCTGTGCGGACATTTTGGCCGGCTCTCGCGGTCCTCGTGTGCGCCGCAGCGCAGCAGCCGGAGGCGGCGGACCCGCGCTACACAGCGCTGGCGGAGCGCCTGATCTCTGCGAGCGGCGATACGGCCCGCGCGGCGCTGATTGCCGCGAGCTCCGAGCTCGCGAATCCCAAGCTCGTCCAAGCCGTGAAGCAGCTTGCGGATCGCGTCTACGACCGGCGCGACTTTGAGCACGCCGCGCCCACGTACGGAGTCTGTGTGTGGGTCGCGCGGCAGACCGGCGACCGGCCGGGCGAGGGCGCCTGCGGGCTGAACCGCGGCATATCGCTCGCCGCTCTTTTCCGCATGGAGGAGGCGGTCACTCAGTACCAACAAGCGCTGGCCGTTTACGAGGCGCTGGACTCGCGCAGCGACATCGCCGGGACACTGAACTCCCTCGGCATCGCGCTGTTGAACTCCGGGAAGGCGAGCGCGGCGCTCCCTCATGAGGAAAGGGCGCTCGCCATGGCGGAGCAGTTGCAGGACCCCATCGCCATCGCGCGCAGCAGTCTCAACCTGGGGAACGTCTATCATGCGTTGGGGCGATACCGCGATGCCCTGCGCTCTGAGGAGCGCGCGCTGCAGCTCATTCGCGACCGGCCCGGGTTTGCGCGGCAGGTCGGGCTGGTCCTGAACAATATCGCTTCGATCTATTTTGACCAGCATGAAACCGAGCTGGCGTTGCGCTATCACCAGCAGGCGCTGGCCGTAAAGGAGAAGGCAAATTCGGCGCCGGGCGAGATCGCCAGCTCGGTCGAGAACATCGGAACTGACCTGGTCCGCCTCCGCCGGCCGCAGGAGGCCATCCCGTACCTGGAACGCGCTCTCGGGCTCACCGAGGGGCCTGGCGAGTTGAGGGGGCGAGCGCTCGCCCTGTACAACTACGGCGACGCGCTGTATCAGTTGAAGCGGCCGGCGGAAGCCCGCGAGAAGCTGAATGCGGCAGTCGACGCGGCGGCGCGGCTGGGCAACGAGGGGCTGAAGGCGGAAATCCAAATTCTGCTGGCGGAGCTGGACAACAACGACGGCCGCTACGACGAGGCGCTGGCGCTGGTCCAGCCGGGAATCGAATACGGGCGCCGCGAGTCCGATCCCCTGGTGCTGGGACGCGCTGACGAAGTGGCGGGCGTCGCGCTGCGGGGCCTCGGCCGGCTCCCAGAGGCGGAAGCCGCGGCCGCCGAGGCGATTCGCGCGGCCGAGCAGCAGCGTCGCGAACTACCGGCGGAAGGGCAGGCGCTGGCGCGATTTCTCGGCGGTCAGGCGGCGTTTTACCAGTTGATGGTGCAGATCCAGCTGGACCGCCACCGTCCCGATCTGGCGCTCGCCTGGGCGGAACGGTCGAAGGCGCGCGTGCTGCTGGACGTGCTGCAGAGCGGTGGAACGGCGGTCACGAAGGCTCTGAGCGCTCCGGAGCAGAAGGAAGAAGCAGAGCGCGCGGAGCGGATTCGCAGCCTGCGCGAGGAAATGGTCGAGCTGTCCCGCCGGCCCACGCCGGATCGCGCCCGCCTGGCGGAACTGAGCCGGGAGATGGAGGACGCTCGCACCGGATACCGGGCGTTCGAGCTGGCGATGTACGCGGCGCATCCCGATCTGAAATTCCAGCGCGCCGCCTTCGAGCCCGCCTCACCGGCAGATCTCGCGGCAGCGATACCGGAGGATGGCGCCGCGATGCTGGAGTACGAATTCACGGACGCGAGCGCGTCGCTGTTTGTGATTACGCGGGCGGCGGCCGGGCCGGAGATCCGCGTGTACGCGCTGCCGGTTCGCAAAGAGGCTCTCATCGCGGACGTGCAGCGCTTCCGGGAGCAGATCGCCAATCGCGACCTCGGCTACCGGCGGCTGGCCGCATCGCTCTACCGCGAACTGCTGCGGCCCGCCGAGGAGCAGTTGCGGGGCAAGCACACGCTCGTGATCGTTCCGGATGGCGAGCTCTGGCAGCTTCCGTTCCAGGCGCTCCAAACCAGCGCCGGGCGCTATCTGATCGAAGAGTACGGCGTCTTTTATACGCCGTCGCTCACGGTGCTGCGCGAAATGGAACGGCTGCACCAGGCCCACAGCGGTCCGCGGCGCATGCTGCTGGCCGTAAACGCAGGGCCCACCGCCACGGCGCGGCGCGAGGCGGCCGGCCTGCGGAGCATCTACGGACCGGACCACGTTCGGGTCTACGCCGGCCCCGAAGCCGATCACGACCGGGTGAAGCAGGAGGCGCCGCGGTACCAGATCCTGCACCTGGCGGCTCACGGAGTTTTCGACGACCGGCACCCGATGGATTCCTACCTGGTGCTGGCCAAGGACGGCAAGCCGGAGGCCGGTGTCTTGCAGGCCCGCGAAATGATGAACCTGAATCTGAGCGCTGACATGGTGGTGCTTTCCGGCTGCGAAACCGGACGCGGCTCATTCGGCAGCGGCGAGGGACTGATCGGGATGTCGTGGACGCTCTTCATTGCGGGCGCTCCCGCCACGGTGGCGAGCCAGTGGAAGGTGGAGGCGGAGAGCACCACGGACTTCATGCTCGCGTTCCATCGCAGCTTGCGGCACGAAAGCAAGGTCAAGGCGATACAGCAGGCGGCGCTGGACACCATGCGGAATCCGCAGTTCCGGCATCCGTTTTATTGGGCAGGGTTCATGCTGATGGGCGAGGGGATGTAGGGTTTGACTTAAATAAGTCAGGCGTGCCAGACTCGGAGTGTGAAGCACGCCGAGTCGGTTCGGACCAGCGTGGATATCCCGCGGCCGTTGCACCGCAAGCTGCGTGAAGCCGCCGCCCGCCAGGGCTGCTCCGCGCGGCAGCTCATTCTGAACGGGATTGAGAAGGTGGTCGCAGAAGCCCAACGACCGCGTCCGAAGCGCCGGCTGGCCCTCGATCCGCCCATTGTGCCCTCGTTCGGAAAGCCCTTCGACCTGACGAACGAGCAAATATATGACCTCATCGAGTTTCCCTGATGTCAACGTCTGGCTGGCGCTGCTCATTGCCGATCACGTACACCGGAGCTCTGCGCGAAAGCATGGTGGGACAGCAATCGCTCTACCGTCATTGGGTTCTGCCGTCTCACGCAACTCTCCGTACTGAGGCTTCTGACGACCCCGGCGGCCACGTTCGGCAACCCATTATCCATGGAACGCGCATGGGAGGCGTATGACAGGCTTTTCGAAGACGTCCGAGTGATGTTTGTTCTGGAGCCACCTGACCTGGATGACAGCTTTCGCATCGCCGCGATGTCGAAAGCGGCTTCTCCTAAGCTATGGGCGGACGCGTATCTCCTTGCATTCGCGGAGCATGCGCCGGGCCACGTCGTCACCTTCGACCGCGCCCTCGCCCGGCGCAGCCCGGGAAGCATTCTGCTGGCCTGAGCCACCCTACGCCAGCATCTTCTGCACCACGTTCCCCGCCACGTCCGTCAGCCGGAAATCGCGCCCCATGTGGTGATAGGTAAGCCGCGTGTGATCCAGGCCGAGGCAGTGAAGGATGGTCGCCTGCAAGTCGTGGACGTGCACCTTGTCCTCGGTCACGTTCATGCACAGGTCGTCGGTCTTGCCGACCACCGTGCCGCCCCGGATGCCGCCGCCCGCCAGGAAGAGGCTATAGGCGAGCGGATGATGGTCGCGGCCGGCGTTGTTGGCATCGCGCGGGTCGCGGATCTCGACCATCGGCGTTCTGCCGAATTCCCCGCCCCACACCACCAGCGTGTTTTCGAGCAGCCCGCGCTGCTTCAGGTCTTTGATGAGCGCGGCGGTCGGCTGGTCGGCGATGTCGCAGTTCTTCTTCAGCTTGCGATTGAGGTCGGTATGGTCGTCCCAACTCGCATGCGTGAGCATGACGAAGCGCACGCCGCGCTCCACCATGCGGCGGGCAAGCAGGCAGTTGGTGGCGAACTGGCGGCTATTCTCGCGATTCACGCCGTACATTTCGAGCGTCTCGGGCGATTCCTTGGAGAAATCGAGCAGCTCGGGCGCCGCCGCCTGCATGCGGAACGCCAGCTCGTACGAGGAGATGCGGGAAGCGATTTCGAGGTCGCCGGTCGCGGCGTAGTGCTCCTCGTTGAGGTCCTTGAGCACGTCGAGCGAGGCGCGCTGCATCTCGCGCGTGATGCCGGACGGATTCGAGAGATAGAGCACCGGGTCGCCGGAACTGCGGAAGACCACGCCCTGGTATGTGGAAGGGAGAAAGCCGCTCGACCAGTTCGACGTGCCGCCGCTCGTGCCCGTGCCGGAGCTGAGCACGACGAAGCCTGGCAGATTCTGCGATTCGCTGCCGAGCCCGTAGAGCACCCACGCGCCCATGGTTGGGCGCCCCACCTGGATGCTGCCGCCGAACAGCAGCAACTGGCCGGGGTGGTGGTTGAACGCGTCGGTATACATCCCGCGGACCAGGCAGAGGTCGTCGGCACAGGAGCCGATGTGCGGGATGTAGTCGGAAAACTCGATGCCGCTTTTGCCGTAGCGCTGGAAGGTGCGGGGGCTGGCGAGGACCGCCGCATTGGGCTTGGTGAAAGCGAGGCGCAGGTCTTTCGTCATGGACGGCGGCAGCGGCTTACCGCTCCATTTCTGCAATTCGGGCTTGGGGTCGAAGAGGTCGAGCTGGCTCGGGCCGCCTTCCATGAACATGAAGATGACGTTCTTCGCCTTCGCCGGGAAGTGCGGCTTTTTGGGCGCGAGCGGATTGACCTCGGGCGCCGCGGCGCGGCCTTCGGCGGCCAACAGCTCGGCGAGAGCGATGATGCCGATCCCGCCGGCGCACTGCTGGAAAAAGCTGCGGCGGGTTTGGATCTTCAGGAACTCCTCGCGGTCCATGACTACTCCCTCGTGATGAATTCGTCCAGGTTGAGCAGGACGCGGCTCAGCTCGACCCAGGCGGCGGCCTCGGTCTGCGGCACGCCCTCGATGCGATTGGGGAAGAGCGCTTCCGCGGTATTGCCGTCGCTCGCCAGGCGGCGCAGCGTGTCATCGTAATAGCGGCCGAGGCGCTCGGCCTCCTGCGCGGTCGCGTCGCGCGCCACGGTCATGCGCATCGCGTAATTCAGGCGCTGGCGGAAGCCCGCCGGAGCTTCGCGGAGGATGCGGAACGCCATGCCCTGCGCAGCCTCGACAAATACCGGGTCGTTGAGCAGATTGAGCGCCTGCAGCGGCGTATCGGTGCGCTCGCGGCGCGTGCAGGAGAGATTGGCGTTCGGGGCGTCGAAATTCATGAGCTGCGGGTAGGGCGTGGTGCGCTGAAAATGGATGTACAACCCCCGGCGGTAGCGGTCGGCCCCGGTGGATTCGACCCACTTGACCGAGCCCGCGTAGGAAAGCTCGGCAACGCCCTTGGGCTGCGGCGGGCGGACGCTGGCGCCGCCGATCCGCAGATCGAGCAGCCCGGCCGCAAACAGCGATTCATCGCGCACCATCTCGGCCGGCACGCGCAGCCGCGCCTGGCGCGCGAGCAGCGCGTTATCGGGATCGCGCGATACCAGCTCCGGCCGCGCGTTCGATGACTGGCGGTACGTGGCGGAGGTCACCATCAGGCGGATCATCTGCTTGGTGCTCCAGCCACGGGCCATGTATTCGGAGGCCAGCCAGTCGAGCAGCTCGGGATGGGTCGGCGGGTCGCCCTGCGTGCCGAAGTCTTCCGAAGTACGGACGATTCCGCGGCCGAAGAGCTCCTGCCAGAGCCGGTTGACGGCGACGCGCGCGGTCAGCGGATTGTCGGGCGAGACGAGCCATCGCGCCAGCGTCAGCCGGGTATGCGGCGCGCCGGGCGGAAGCGGCGGCAGCACCGCGAGCGTATCGGGGTGGACCTCATCACCGTGCTCCCGCCAATCGCCCTTGATGTGGATGTAGGTCTTCGGCGGAGTATCGCTTTCGAGCAGCACCGGCGCCCACGCGAACGGCGGCAAACTCGCGGCGGCTTCGTTCAGCTTCTTGCGCAGCTCCCCCAGATTGAGATCGGCGCAGTGCTGCTTGGGATACAGATTGCCGCACGAGCTGAGGAAGTAATCGGTCATCTGGTTCTGCTGCCACTCGCTGCGCTCGGTCCAGGGCTTGAAGAGCACCTTGCGGGCGTTGTCGACGTTGTGGGTGAACTCGCCGTAAGCGAACGTCCAGTCGTCGTGCTCGCCGGGGTGCAGCGCGGCGTACCGCAGTTTGTCCTCCCAGTCCGCCTGATTCTCCGGAATGTGATATTCCATCAGCAGCGCGCGGCGGCGTTCGTCATAGGCGGGCCGGGCCGCCAGATACGGACCCGCTTCGCCGGGGAGCGGCGCGGGGATGTTGACCTCTTCCTGCGTGTTGAAGAAAGCCGTGAGCTGGTAGAACTCCTTCTGGCTGACGGGGTCGAATTTGTGGTTGTGGCACTGCGCGCAGCCGACGGTGAGCCCCAGCCACACCGTGCCGAGCGTGGCGGCGCGGTCGAGCACCTGCTCGTCGCGGAACTGCTCGGGGTCGGTGCCGCCTTCGCGGTTTGTCAGCGTGTTGCGGTTAAAGCCGGTGGCGACGAGTGTGTCGATGGTCTTATCGGGCAGCAGATCGCCGGCGAGTTGCTCGACGGTGAACTCGTCGTACGGCATGTCGCGGTTGAACGCATCGATGACCCAGTTCCGCCAGCGCCAGGCCCACGGCCGCGAGCGATCCTTTTCGTAGCCGTCGCTATCGGCGTAGCGGGCGAGGTCGAGCCAGTAGCGCGCCCACTTTTCGCCGTAATGGGGCGAGGCCAGCAGGCGATCGACCGCGCGCTCGTAGGCATCCGGACGGTTGTCCTGCAGGAAGGCGTCCAGTTCCTGCGGCGTTGGCGGCAGCCCCGTCAAATCCAGGCTGACGCGGCGCAGCAGCGTTGCCTTGCCGGCTTCGGGCGACGGGGCGATGCCCTCGGCGTCGAGTTTGGCGAGCACGAAATTGTCGATGGCGTTGCGCGGCCAGGCGCGGTCGCGGACGGCAGGGACTTCCGGCCGCTGGATTTTCCGGAACGACCAGTGGACGGCGGGAGCGGCCGCGGACGCGGGCCACTTGGCGCCGGCGTCGATCCAGGCGCGGAGCATCGCGATCTGCGCGGTGGTGAGCCGTTCGCCGACCGGCGGCATCACCTTCTTCTCCGTGCCCGAGACCATCTGGATCAGGCGGCTCTGCGCCGCGTGGCCTGGCTCGATGACGCGCGCCGCGGAAGCCTGCTGATCGAGCCGCAGCCCGCTCATCTGCTGCTGCGGCCCGTGGCACATATAGCAGCGCTTTTCGAGCAGCGGCTGGACGTCGCGGGTGTAATCGGGAGGCGTTTGGCCGTAGACAATGAGGCCGGGGAACAGCAGGGCCCACGCAGCCCTGGCTCTGATCATGGCAAATATTATATGCCCGTTATGATTGAACGGAGCGTGCTGCAATAGAGCTATGAGCCGCACCAACCTGTTCTTCAAAGTGGAGGTGGAGCACGATCCCGACGAAACGCCAGAGCGCATCGCCGCCCTGATCCGCCGCCAGCTCATGAAGATCTACGGCGTGCGCGAAGCCGAGCTCTCGAACTACACCGTCGTGGAATCGGACTGACCGGCTACGCGACGCCCCCCAGCGTCTGCTCGTAGGTGCGCCGGAAGAAGCCATCGGTCATACCGGCGATGTAGTCGCAAACCACACGGTGGGGCGGCTCCGAAGCCGTCTGGCTGCGGTAGGGTTCGGGCAGCCGCTCGGGATCCGCCACGAAATACTCGAACAGGTCGGCCACGCCGGCCATCGAGCGGCGGCGGTCCTGGTTGAGCACTGGGGAAGCATAGACGCGCGCGTGGAGGAAGCGCTTGAGCGCCGCGCTGGTCGCTGCGGCTTCCTGGGTGAAGACTGCCAGACGCCGCGGAAATGCCCGCACGTCATCGACGCTCTCCGCCCCAGCCTGGCGCGCCGCCTCGGCAGTGCCTTCGAGCAGTCCCGATACGAGGTGGTCCACCAGGCTGCGCAGGCATTCGTAGAACTGCTCCCGGGGCGCCGCGCCCGGAAACTGCGTTTCGACCGCCTCCAGGATGCGGGCAAACTGCGGCACGGCAGAAGCGGCGTCGTCAATCTCCAACAAGCCGGCGGCGAGGCCATCATCCAGGTCCGCGGTGTTGTAGGCGATCTCGTCGGCCAGGTCGATCAACTGGGCCTCAAGCGGAGGCCGGAGTCCGGGCAGGTATGGTTCGGCGGCCGCGCTCTCGCCGGGCGCAAAATCGCGGGAATGCTTGAGGATGCCTTCCCGCACCTCGAAGGAGAGATTCAGGCCGGGGAATCGCGGGTACCGCTGCTCGAAGCGCTCCACGATGCGGAGGGCGTGGAAGTTGTGGTCGAACGAATCGCCGAAGCGCGCCATCTGCCGGTTCAATTCCTCCTCGCCGGCATGAGCGAACGGCGGGTGGCCGATATCGTGGGCCAGCGCCAGAGCCTCGGTCAGGCTTTCATCGAGTCCCAGCACGGCGGCCGCCGTGCGGGCAATCTGCGCCACCTCGATCGTGTGGGTCAGGCGGTTGCGAAAGTGGTCGGAGAGATCCGGCGCGAATACCTGGGTCTTGGCTTCCAGGCGGCGAAAAGCGCGCGAATGGATGACGCGATCGCGGTCCCGCTGGAAGGCGTTGCGATACGGGTGTTCGGGTTCAGGGTAACATCGTCCCCGGCTCCGCTCCACGGGGAACCGCAGGCGCGCCAGCATGATCGGCGCTGCCTACTGCGGCGGCAGTTGCGTGTACAGACTCACCGCCGTCTGCCCCACGGCGCCCGGCTGGCCGCGAAGCTGGTCCAGGATCTTGCGGGCTTCGGCCGGCTTCTTCGTCAGCAGATGCCGCGCCAGCGTGATCTGCGCCTGCTCCTTCGAAACGAAGATGCTGGGGTGGTCGATCAAGCTCTGCAGGATTGCCTGGCCCTGGCCGTCGCGGCCGTCCGCGAAATAAATCTGGGCCAGCGAAAGCTTGGCGAGTGCGGCGTATTGATCGTTGCCCTTATCCGCCACTTCCTTGAAGGCCTTCTCGGCTTCCGCCATCTTGCCCTCATCGGCATAGATGGAGCCAAGGTAATATGCGGCGATCTGGCCTTCGGCGGAGCCCGGCCACGCGCTATGCACGTCCGAGAACTCCTTCAGCGCGACCTGGTCCTTGGCTTCCTGGGTGGGAAAATTGAAATTCACACCGGGCGTTGGAGGCCCTACCGGCGCCTCCTCGACCTGAATCGCATGGTACAGCGCTGCTTCCCGTTTCGTATGCTGATGCCGCGCATAGAAGGTATATCCTACGATCAGCAGCGCCACGGCCAGCGCGATCCCGCCGTACCGGACAATCTCCTGCCGGTGCTGTTCAAAAAAATCGACTGTCTGTTCGACTTCCAGTGCGAACTTGTCAGTCTTCAACTCTTTACGGGTAATTCTCGACACGAAAACCTCAGAGATCAGATGGAAATACTATGTTAACATGCCCGGCACGGCGCGTAGGAAAGGATCGTAGCCGCCGCTCA
>DATGMB010000281.1:0-5717 GCA_035293845.1 Bryobacteraceae bacterium | reverse complement strand
CTCGAAGCGCTTTACCAGCGACGCGTCGATGTTGAAGAAGCCCGGTCCGCGGAAGGTGTTGCGGCCGGAGCTGCCGATGAAGCCGGCGGCGGGCTCGGAGAAGTTCGCGATCTCGGCCGGGGTGAAGTAGTAGACGCCGGGGCCGATGCCGTTGTTGTTCTCATAGATGCCGCCGATGTTGCGCGAGCCGGTGTAATTGGCCCAGGTGTTCACGGTCGAGGGGCCGGTGTTGCGGCCGGAGCTGACGCTAAACGGCGAACCGCTCTCCCAGATCATCAGGCCGCCGAGGTCCCAGCCTCCGATGAATGCATTGGCCCATTTCGGCATATCGCCGCCGAACATGTGGCCCTTGCCCACCGGCAGGGTGTACTGCGAGCTCATGGTGAAGGCGTGGGGAATATCGAAGTTGGAGCGGCCGCGGACCAGGGCCTCGTTGAAGCTGTCCACCGGAGCGGTGAAGCCGTTGCCTTCGCCGCCGGTGATGCCGGACTGGTCGTTATCGATCGACTTGCTCCAGGTGTAATTGGCAGAGACCCGCAGCGAGGCGAACTGCCGCGTGAGGCGGACCTGCAGCGAGTTGTACTCCGAACGGCCGTCGTTGTTGCCGAGCAGCACGGAGCTGAACTGCGGGAAGTGGCGCAGCCAGTATTCGGAGATGCCGGCAGCGGCGTACTTGGTGTAGTTGTTGACGTCGACCGTGTTGGCGGCCGTGCCCACCTGGCCCTGAGAAAATACGCTGGCGCCGATGGCGGAAACCGCGGCCTGCGCCGAGCCGAACATGCTCACCAGAGGGTTGGTGGCCGGCACCGCACTCAGGTTGCTCAGGTTCGAGGCAATCTGATTGAACGCCGTGAGGAAGCCGTTGTTGTAGATGTACGACTGGTCGAGGTTGACCTCCTGGAAGAGCTTGACGCCGCGGTTGGCGACGTAGCCGACATCGAGGATGGTGTTCTTGGCGAGCTCCCGCTGGAAGTTCAGATTGAACTGCTGCACGTAGCCGGTTCGCAGGTTGGGATTCATCAGATCGAGCGAGACCAGCCGGGTGGGTGCGGGAGTCAGCGAGGGAGCAGCCGGCTGCACGGGCAGCGGCGGCGCCGTGCCGATGCGGACATCGCTGCCGGCGGTGGCGTTCGGGAAGATGGGCGCCGCCTGGGAGAAGCCGGGGGTGGCGCCATCGACCGAGCTGGTGGCGGCGCCGACCATGCGGTCATAGAAGATGCCGTAACCGCCCCGAATGGAGGTCTTGCCATCGCCGAACGGATCCCACGCGAAGCCGAAGCGCGGGGCGAAATTATTCCAGTCGTTACCCCACCACTTGGAGGAAGGCTGCACGGTGGCGTTGTCGATCAGGCCGGCGGTATTGAAAGCGGTGATTGGGGTCATGATGCCCTGGAAGCCATTCTGCTCGTAGGGCACCGGGAAGAACTCCCAGCGCAGGCCGAGGTTGAGGGTAAGGCGCGGCGCGACCTTCCAGTCGTCCTGGGCAAAGAAGCCGTACTCGTGGAAGATGAAGTTGCGCACGCGCGGCGTGCCCGCGGGCTGCCAGGTCGAGAGATTGCTGTAGAAGGTCTGGGTGACCGAGGAGATGCGGCCCAGCAGATCGTTGTACATCCCCTGGAACTGGGTGAGCTGGGTGGAGCTCAGGCCGGCGGGGCCGACCGTGGGCACGTTGCCGTTCGTGGTGCTCAGCGAAATATTGGGATAGATGCCGGCGTCGTTGTAGCCGTACTGCTTGGTGAAGCGGAGCTGGCCGCCGAACTTGAAGGTGTGGCTGCCGTGGATCCGGGTAACGTTATCGGTGTACTCGTTGACCGGCGAGTTGCGGCCCTGCCCGAAATTGGTCAGGATCGGGGTGGTCCAGGTGTTGAAGCTGACCATGGGACCGGCCTGGCGCTCGGGACGCAGGAAATCCACCGAGGCGCTCTGGTGGCCGTAGCGGAACTCGTTGACGGTGGTCGAGTTGATCGTCCAGTCCCAGCCGCCTGCCACGCCCCAGCGCTTGCCGCCCTGCGTTCCGGGGACCTGGCCGGGCACGACGTTCTGGGCGCCATTGAGGGAATCGATGGCGGAATTGCGCTGCCAGCTCGTGCGCTCGAAGATGTGCATCTTGTCGTTGATGTTGTAATCCATCTTGATCGTGAACTGGTCGGAGAGGCTGTTGTTTCCGAAATTGAATTGGTAGCAGGAAACGTTCAGACCGTCGGCGGCCGCGCAGTTATTGTTGTTCGGCGCGGGGTAGAGCTTGAGGAGCGAAGCGACGGTCGGATCGATGCCCTTGTGCAGCGGGTCGTTCTGCACGATGTTGTACTGGTTGATGTTCCCGCTGGAATCCTTCCACTCGTAGATGCCCTGCAGCGCGGTGGCGGTCGGGACGGCGGTATTCTGCACGCCCTGCGCGTGGGTGCGGACGCCCTGGTAATTGCCGAAGAAGAAGATCTTGTTGTGCTTGATCGGTCCGCCCAGCGAACCGCCGTAGGTGTTCTGGATCAGCACCGGGATCGGCACGCCGGCTCCGTTATCGAAGAAGTCGTTGGCGTTGAAGTCGCGGTTGCGGAGGTAGTCGAACAGGTTGCCGTGGAAGTTGTTGGTGCCCGAGCGGGTGACGAGCTGCACCTGGCCGCCGGCGTTGCGGCCGTACTCGGCCTTGCCGCCATCGGTCACGATGCGTGCTTCCTCCACCGAGTCGGTGTTGTTGGCGGTGAGCGACAGGCCCATGCGCGGCACCACCGAGTCGTTCACGTCGATGCCGTCCAGCGTGTTGTTGGTGCTGCCCTGGCGCAGGCCGTTGACGTGGGCAAAGGAGTAATCGGCGCCGCTCGAGCTGCCGTTGGCCTGCGGGTTGATCTGCACGCCAGGCTGGAACACGGCCAGCGTGAGGGGCGTGCGGGCCAACTGCGGCAGGGTTTCGATGTCTTTCAGCGTGACCGTGGTGGCGACCTGCGATTCGGTCGATTGCACGGTGACGGCGTTGGCCGTAACTTCGACCACTTCGCTCACCTGACCGACTTCCAGCGTGACGGATTGCGAAACGTTGGACGCGGCGTCCAGTTCGATATCGTTGATCGCGACCGAGCGGAAGCCGGGGGCCTCCACGCTGAGGTTATAGTTGCCGGGCTGCAGCGCCGGGAGGACGTAATCGCCAGTGGCGTTCGTGGTGGTTTCGGTTTTGACCTTGGTGGCCACGTTGGTGGCGACCACTCTGGCATTGGGGACAACAGCGCCGGACTTGTCATGAACGGTTCCGACCAGGCGTGCGGTCTGCGTTTGGGCCAGCGCCGGGATCGCCGCCAGCGCGAGCACCCCAACCCAGGAAAGGCCACGAATGAAGCGATTCAGTGCCATAATTCCACCTTTCTTTACAACGGGACTGAAGAGGAGGGACTTCGCGTTGGCGCAGAACGGCGGCACGGCACACTTGGGACGGCCCACTCGGACGCTTCCAATAACTGCCGCAGCCGAAAATATACTGCGGCCCTAACCTCTTCCCCGATTGGAACCAGTTTAAGCGGAGTACAGAGCGGACCGCAACATTTTTCACATTAACGAAACCTCAAATAATTCGATTCCAACTTCCATATTCGGGATATGGAATCGAGTACACTCATTCACGATGCAGTCTGTTTGGATTGCGGCCGGGCTGGCGGCGGCGCCGGGCCTGGCAGCGGCAATCGGCGCGATGCTGCCGGTGCGCCATCGCACGGCCCGGCGGGCGTGTTTCCGCGCATCTCCAAATGCGCTCTATGCGGTGCTCGCAGGGCCGCCGGACTGGCGCACCGGCGTGAAGGACTACGGCGAGCTGGCGGATGCCGATGGCCGGCGGCGCTGGTGGGAAGAGGACAGCCACGGGCACAAGGTCACGTACGAACTGGTAGGGGCGGCGCCGGGCAAGCGGCTGCAAACGCGGATCGCGCAGCCGGGGCTGCCCTTCGCCGGCACATGGACTTTCGAGATCGCGCCGCTCGGCGACGGCGGGTCGGAGCTGCGAATTACGGAGGATGGGGAAATCTACAACGTGTTTTTCCGGTTTCTTGCTCGCTTCGTCTTCGGTTATTCCGGCAGCATCGAGTTATACCTGCGGGACCTCGGGGCTAAGTTTGGGCAGAAAGTCGAGATCGAGAGTTAAGAGCCGCAGCGGATCGCCGCCCGCTAGAGCGGGATGTTGCCGTGCTTTTTGCGCGGCATGGTGTCGACCTTGGTCTCGAGCATTCGCAGGGCGCGGATGACGCGCGGGCGCGTTTCGCGCGGCTCGATGACATCGTCGATGTACCCGCGCTCGGCGGCGACAAAGGGATTGGCGAAGCGGTCGCGGAACTCCTCGGTTTTCTGGCGGCGCACGGCGTCGCGGTCGGCGGCGGCCAGCAGCTCGCGGCGGTAGACGATATTCACGGCGCCTTCCGGCCCCATGACCGCGATCTCCGCGCTCGGCCAGGCGAAGTTGACATCGGTGCGGATGTGCTTGGAGCCCATCACGCAATACGCGCCGCCGTAAGCCTTGCGTGTGATCACCGTGATCTTGGGGACGGTGGCCTCGGCGAACGCAAAGAGGAGCTTCGCGCCGTGCCGGATGATGCCGCCGAACTCCTGGCCGGTGCCGGGAAGAAAGCCGGGGACATCTTCAAACGTGAGGATCGGGATGTTGAAGGCGTCGCAGAAGCGCACGAAGCGGGCGCCCTTCACGGAGCTATCGATATCGAGGCACCCGGCGAGGAACGCGGGCTGGTTGGCCACGATGCCGATCGAGCGGCCGTCCATGCGCGCGAAACCGACCACGATGTTCTTCGCGTAGTGCTCGTGGACTTCGAAAAATTCGCCGCCATCGACGACGCGGTGAATGACGTCCTTGATGTCGTAGGGCAGGTTGGATTCGGCGGGAACAATCGAATCGAGGGCGGGGTCCATGCGGTCGGCGGGGTCGGTTGCGGGGCGGCGCGGCGGATCCTCGCGGTTGTTCTGCGGCAGGTAGCTCAGCAGCTCGCGGATCATGCGCAAGCATTCGGTATCATCAGCGGCGATGAAGTGGCCGACGCCGCTGACGGAGTTGTGGGTCATGGAGCCGCCCAGCTTTTCCTTGGTGACATCTTCGTGAGTCACGGTCTTGATGACATCGGGGCCGGTGACGAACATGTAGCTGGTGCGGTCGACCATGAAGACGAAGTCGGTGATCGCGGGGGAGTAAACGGCGCCGCCGGCGCAGGGGCCCATGATGGCGGAAATCTGCGGCACGACGCCGCTCGCCAGCGTGTTGCGGAGGAAGATTTCGGCGTAACCGGCGAGCGAGACCACGCCCTCCTGGATGCGCGCGCCGCCGGAATCGTTCAGGCCGATGACCGGAGCGCCGGTCTTGAGCGCGAGGTCCATGATCTTGCAGATTTTCTGCGCGTTGGCCTCGGAGAGCGAGCCGCCGAAGACGGTGAAGTCCTGCGCGAAGACGTAGACGAGGCGTCCATCGATGCGGCCGTAGCCGGTGACGAAACCGTCGCCGGGGACAACCTGGTTTTCCATGCCGAAATCGCGCGAGCGGTGCGTGACGAGCTTATCGAGCTCCTCGAAGGTGCCTTCGTCGAGCAGGAACTGGATGCGCTCGCGGGCGGAGAGTTTGCCCTCCTTGTGCTGGCGGGCGCGGCGCTCGGGCCCGCCGCCCTGCTCGGCCGCGGCGTGGCGCCGGCGGAGTTCTTCGAGGCGATTCACGAAGGATATGTTATCAGGGGTGTAGTTGG
>DATGMB010000280.1:0-34862 GCA_035293845.1 Bryobacteraceae bacterium | reverse complement strand
TGCGTCCACGGGGCGGGATAGACGAGGATGGCGGACCAGAGGAGGATGGTGACGTTGACGGCGTTGCATCCGTTTTCGACCTGGACGCTGAAGCCGCTGGCGGGGCTCATGAGGACGGAGCCGAAGACCTGGGCCTTGCCTCCGCAGATGTGGATGAGCGCGGCGGTGACGGTGACGAGGGCGGCGGTGAAGCGGGCGACAACGGCATCGACGGCGGGGAGCTGGAGGAGGGCGAAGCCGGCGGCGAGGGTGAGGGGGAAGAGGACGAGGAAGCGCACGCGCGGGGACGGGTGGAGCATGAAAGGGCTATTGTAGCGGGGATTGGGGGTTGGGGATTGGGCGTTGGGGCGGCCGATCGCGGGGCGCCTTCGGCGAGCGGGGTGGGCGGGGGTGGGGCGCGGGAATGGGGAACCGTCAGGGGAGTTTGGGGGCTGTGTATTCGGGCTCGATGTTCTGGAGGAAGAGGCCTTGGTATTGGCCGGGGTTGAGGGTTTCGGGGAGATCGAGTTGGAGGGTATGGGGGCGGTTGGGGGCGATGGCGGAGAGGTCGGCGTAGAAGCCGGTGAAGTTGCGGGCGTTGGGGCGGACGGAGGCGTAGGCTTTGCGGAGCGGGACGGGCTGGCCATCGATGGTGAGGGTGGCGGACCAGCGGTCGTCGGGCTCGGCGATTTGGATGAAGAGGAGGAGGCGGGCGGGGTCGAGCCAAGTGGCGCGGCGGTCGTCGTCCGTGTAGGGAATGGGCCAGGCCTCGCGGCGGGCGGCGAGCTGATCGAAGATGCGGTGCGGAACGGTGAATGATGCGGTGATGCGGCCGCCGGTGAAGTTGGGGCGGTAGACATCGATTTGCTGCGAGTGGTGGAAGCGTTCGCCCTGGAAGGTGACGGGGACGGAGATGACGCCGGAGCGGCCGGGGCGGGCCGGGACGGTGGCGGCATCGATGGCGACGGTATCGATTTTGGCGGCGGGCGGGACGAGGATCTGGAGGATTTCGGTGGTGCCGGCTTCGCCGCGGAGGCCGGAGAGGCGGAGGGTGTGGCCGTCGATGGTAGCGGCGCCGGGCGAGTTGAAGAGCTGCGGGGCGCTGTCTTCAGCGGAGGGGGGCACGGCGGGCTCAATCTGGAGCACGACGGCGGAGGCGCCATCGAGCTCGCGGGAGAGCGCTTCGCCGTAGGACCAGAAGGGGCCCTCGGGCGCGGCGATCTGGCGTTCGGCGAGGGGGTAGAGCTCGCGCACGATGTAATGTTCGCGGCGCGTCAGTCCGATAGATTCATCGAGGGTGACGGTGGCTTCGAGGCGGCGGCCGTTGGGGTTGAACAGGAAGAGGTAGCCGTTGTCTTCGAGGAACGCGGCGGCGCCATCGATTTTGCCGATGGCGGGCGGGCCGAGGATGGGGCGGGTACGGCGGAGGTATTCCCTGTTGGCGTCGGCCCAGTCGAGCCAGTGGCGGAAGAAGGCGCGGTCGTCGCCGGAGAAGTGCTCGAGTTCGGCGGGGTCGCGGGCGGGGAGCATGTCGATGACGTTGTTCCAGCCGGCGATGGCGATGGAGGAGAGGAGGGAGTAGCGCCAGCCGAGGTAGTCCCAGTCGCGGCGGCGGAAGGGAGTGAGGGCTTCGTCGCCGTCAGCGGTGCGGGTTGAGGGCATGTGGCCGGTGTCGTCGTTGCGCGGCGTCTGGTGGGTGATGAAACCGGGGACGATTTCGGAGGGGGCGAACTCGTAGTTGCGGTAGCGCCAGGCAGTGTAGCGCTCGCGGTCGGCGGAGACGCGGTCGATGGAGAGATCGGGGAATGAGGTGAAGCTTTCGGGCTGCTCGTCGGTGGAGGTGGGGTGGGGGTAGGAGCCGGCGAGCCAGATCCAGGGGCCGTAGTTCTGGTAGGCCTGGCGGCCGTCGATGACGATGTCGGGGAGATTGCGGCGGAGGGTTTCGAGGACGCGCCGCCAGCCGAACCACTGGGCGTAGGGGCTGGCGCCGGGGAGATTGAGGAAGGTGTGGTCGAAGGAATAGCCGGTGATGCCGGTGCGGCGGTAGAAGACTTCGAGCGCGGCGATGAGCCAGTCCTGGAAGGGGCGGGAGGCGAGGTTGGCGCGGCGGCCGTCGGGGGTTAGCCATGCGGGGTTTTGCGTGAACGCGAGGATCGGGTAGACGTAGGCAAGGAGGCCGAGGCCTTTGGCGCGGGCGTAGTCGAGCATCTCGCGGACGGAAGCGGGGATGGGGCTGGTGGCGGGGTCCCACTGGTTGCGGCGGATCTGCTCGCCGAGGCCGAGCCAGAGGACGTGCTCCCAACGCCAATCGTCGGTGGATTCGGAGCGGCGCGAGAGGGCGGAGTTGGCGGGGGCGAACAGGACGTGGTCGGCGCCGATGGCGGCGGCAGAGTCGAGGATGCGCTTGTACTCGGCGCGGCCTGCGGGGGTGGCGGCATCGATTTGGTAGTCGTTGGCGCACCATCCGACGACGACGTTGAGGGGGTGGGCGGGGCGGTAGAGGAGGAAGGCGCGGACGAGGTTGGTGAAGGCGTCGACTTCGGCTTCGTCGAGGCCGGGCGCGGGGGAGTCCTTGGGGGCGAGGCGCCATTCAGGGAGCATGGATTCGGGCTGGGTGCGGCCGGAGAGCTGGTAGGGAGCGAGCAGGGCGCGGTCGGCGGCGAACGGGCCCCAGGCGAGGTCCCAATCCATATCGGGGCGGTAGGAGAGGGAGATGTGGGCGCCGTCGCGGTCGAAGGTGAGGAAGGGGTTCTGGGCGGTGAGGAGGAGACCGCGGGATTCGGCGGAGCGGAGGCAGGCGCCGTAATCGAGGACGCCGGTGCGGGGGTTGTGGCGGGCGATGGTGTAGGCGCGTTGGATGGGTTCGGCGGCGCCGGCGCGGAGGAGTCCGATTTCGCCGATGCGGAAGGGGCCGGCGGGGGCGGCAGTGACGACGATTTGCTTGGAGAGAAAGCGCCAGGCGGGGCGGAGCTCGTAGACAACGTCGATGTGGAACGGACCGGCGGTGTAGGAGTAGGTGACGGTGGTTTCGGTGGTCTGGCGGGCCGGGACGGGGAGCGAGGCGCCGGTGTAGGTCTGGCCGGCGAGGGTGAGGCTGAAGTCCTCGGGGGAGAAGCGCCAGGTGGCGCGGGTGGCTTCCTCGCGGAGGGAGGCGAGGCCGCGGCCGGTGAATTCGGCGGCAATCTGCTGGTTGGCGAGGGTGGCGGCGGCGAGCGGGGCGAGGAAAATCACCGCCGAGACGCAGAGACGCCGGGGAAGAGCGAGAAAGCCGCGACTCACCATATATCCCCTACGGTAAAGCCGTTCGGGAAGGGGTCCTCGGGGTCGAGGACGTATTGGGCGAAGCCGGTGATCCAGGCCTGGCCGGAGAGGGTGGGGACGACTGCGGGGTAGGGGCCGACGCGGGTCTCCTCGACGAGGCGGCCGGTGAAGGTGGTGCCGAGGATGCCTTCGTGGACGAAGTCCTGGCCGATGGGGAGGGCGCCGCGGGCGTAGAGCGTGGCCATTTTGGCGCAGGTGCCGGTGCCGCAGGGGGAGCGGTCGAGGATGCCGGTCCAGGATGCGGGGCGGGACCAGTCGAGTTCGCCGGTGGAGACGACGACGGTATTGCGGCGATGGGCGCCTGGGACGGTGGGCAGGCCGGAGAGCTGGGCGATGGAGATGCCGGAGATGCCGGGGTTTTCGGGGTGGACGACGGGGAGCTGCTCGCGGGCGGCGGCCTTGATCATTTCGGCGATGCGGACAATGTCGCGGGCTTCATCCGGGGCGAGGCGGAGTCCGAGGGGCGCGGCATCGGCGATGACGTAGAACATGCCGCCCCAGGCGACGTCGACGGTGACAGTGCCGAGCGAGGGGACTTCGACGGAGGCGTCGAGGTGGGTGGCGAAAGCGGGGACGTTGCGGAAGGTGACGCGGCGGGCCTTGCCGTTGCGGACTTCGGCTTCGACGCCGATCAGGCCGGCGGGGGTTTCGAGGGTGAGGCGGGTGATGGGCTCGGTGACGGGGACCATGCCGGTTTCGATCAGGACGGTGACGACGCAGATGGTATTGGTGCCGGACATGGGCGGGTATTCGACCTGTTCCATGATGACGAAGCCGGCGTCGGCATTGGGGCAGGTGGGCGGGAGGATGAGGTTGCAGTTGGCGGCGGGATAGCCGCGGGGTTCGCGGAGCATGCGGAGGCGGAGGTGGTCGGCGTGGCCGCGGAGCCAGCACATTTTTTCGAACATGGAGGCGCCGGGGACGTCGAGGACGCCGCCGGTGATGACGCGGCCGGGCTCGCCGCAGGCGTGGGCGTCGACCGCGGTCAGCAGGTGGGAGAGGCGCACCAGGGTATTATCGCGCGTGTTTTGAACCGCAGAGGCGCAGAGGACGCAGAGATTACGCGGAGCAAGCCGGGATCAGGGATGCGGTTGCGATTGTTGGAGGAGCATGAGCTGGGCGCGGGCTAATTCGTCTTTGGCGTCGGCGAGGGTGGGGTCGAGCTGGAGGGCGTGCTGGTAATCGGCGATGGCGGACGCAAGATTGTTCTGCTGGAAGTAGATTTTGGCGCGGTAGTTATAAGTTTGGGGCCAGGAGGGGTCGATTTTTTCGGCGGTGGCGAGGGCGTCGAGGGCTTCGGGGTAGCGGCGCTGCTTGGCGTAGATCATGCCGATTTGGGAGTAGACGTGAGCGGTGCGCTCGAGGGCGGCGGCCTGGCGGAGCTTGGCGAGGGCATCGTCGGGGCGGCCCATGGCGTCGTAGGCGAGGCCCCAATCGACGAGCAGGTTGTAGTCGGGCTTCGTGAGGCTGGCGGTTTTTTCGAATTCGGCGATGGCGTCGGTGTAGCGCTGGGCGTCGGTGTAGGCGACGGCGAGCTGGAAGTGGGTGCGGGACTTGTTGGGGGATTTGGCGGCGGTGTCCTGCCAGAGGGTGACGGCGTCGCTCCAGACGGCGGCGCGGGAATGGGTCGCGAGTGCGGCGGCGAGGGCCACCGCGGCGCAGGACCAGGCTAGGGTGCGGCGACCGGCGGTGAGGCGCGCGAGGAAATCAACGGCGATGAGGAGCAGGCCGAGCATGGAGAAGTAGAGGCGGCGCTCGGCGACGGGGTCCTTGATGGGGAGGACGGAGGAGGTCGGGGCCATCAGGACGAGAAAGACGAAGAAGCCGTAGGTGGCGAGCGGGAAGCGGCGGCGGTAATGCCAGGCGGCATAGACGCAGGCAGCGAGAACGATGAGGCCGGCGATGGCGCCGTGATCGGTGAGGGTGCGGGAGTAGGGGAAGTCCCAATCGGCATCGAGGCCGGCGGGGAGAAGGAAGAGGCGGGGATAGACGAAGATGGCGCGGAATTCGGTGAAGAGGTATTGATACCAGGGCAGGTCTTTCAAGCCGAAGCCGGCGCTGGGGGAATGGAGGATGAGATTCCAGAAAAACGCGACGCCGGCGGCGCCCGCGGCGGCCATGGGGAGATAGAGGCGCCAGTTGGCGCGTATGGCCGCGGCGGGCTTGTCCGGGTTCCACCAGAAGTCGGTGAGGAGGAAAAGGGCGGGGAGCGCGATGGTGTGCTCCTTGGAGAGCAGGGCGAGGCCGAACAGCGCAAGCACAGCCGCGGCGGTGGTCCAGGGAATGGCGGGCCGGGGGCGGTAGAGGAAGACGGCGAACGCGGCAAAGGCGAACAGGACGCTGAGCGTTTCGGAGCGGCCGGCGAGATAGGCGACGGCTTCGGTCTGGACGGGGTGGAGCAGGAAGACGGCGGCGGCGAAGGCGGCGAGGAGGGTGCGGCGCGACGCCATGGTGCCCGACCATTCGAGGAGGCGGCGGACGATTCCGAAGACGAGCGCGGTGGTGGCGGCGTGAAAGACGAGATTGAAGGCGTGGTAGGAAAAGGTGTCGTTGCCGGACATCACGGCGTTGATCCAGTAAGTGAACATGAGGACGGGGCGGACGCCGCGGATCCACTGCGAGAGCGGGGCGGAGAAGGACGGGAGGGCGAAGGGGAGCGTCGTGTCGTCGAAGAGGAAGGGGCCGTGGAGCGCGGGCGAGTAGGCCCAGACGAGGAGCAGCAGGGCGGCGCCTGCGAGCAGCAGGGATTGGGGATTGGGGGTTGGGGATTCGGCGGCTTTGCGGGAAGCCTGCGGCTGCGCGGAGCCCTGGGGAGCGACGCCTTTTTTCTTACTCATGGGTCTGTTGGAGGCTGCGGATGTGGAATTCGAGGATGGCGACGCGCTGGGCGAGGGCGATGTTGTCGTCGCGGAGCGCGGAGATGATCATGGAAAAGCGGAAGAACATGAGCAGGAAGACGCTGCCGGCAGCGAGGAACAGGGTGAGCGGGGTATCGGGGATGCCGAAGTGGCGGGTGGCGTAATCGAGCACGGGGCGGGCGCGGGAGAGCAGGAGCAAGCCGCCGGCGGCGAGAAGCCAGCTCATCGAATATTCGACGCGGATGTGGGCGCGGCGCACGGAGAAGAGCACGAACAGCAGGAGAAAAACGCTGAGGACGGTGGTGATATTTAGAAGGCTCTGCATTTATTTCTCGGAGTGAATTTCCGCTCCGGGGGACCGGCGGTGGAAGCGGCGGTCGTAGCGGAGGACGTTGACGAACACCCCCATGAGCACGTGAAAGATGTAGTAGATCGATTTGAGAGCCGTAATGGAAGAGCGGCCGGTGCGGCGGGGGCGGAATTTGCAGGGGATTTCGAGGAACCGGAAACGGCGGCGCTGCAGGACGACCAGGGCCTCGATTTCGGGGTAGTCGAGGGGGAAGCTGCGGCTGAACACGTCGAGTGCGTGGCGGTTGACGCCGACGAAGCCGGAGGTGGGGTCGAAGACGCGGCGGCCGAGGATGGGGCGGAGGACGAGGCGGAAGAAGCGGATGCCGAGGCCGCGGAGGCCGCGCTCCTGGATGCGGGCTCCGGCGCAGTAGCGGGAGCCGATGACCATTTCGCAGCCGGAGGAGCGAAGGGCTTCGAAGATGCGGGGGATGTCACGGGCGTCGTGCTGGCCGTCGCCATCGACGCGGATGACGTACTGGAAGCCGAGTTCGGCGGCGAGCTTGTAGCCGGCCTGGACGCAGCCGCCGAGTCCGAGGTGATGGGGAAGCGGAAGGACGCCGGCGCCGGCCTGGCGGGCGCGCAGGAGGGTGGCGTCGGAGGAAGCGTCGTCGAGGACGATGACGGGGATTTCGGGGAGCTGGCTGCGGATGTCCTGGACGACGTCGGCGATGCAGCCCTCTTCGTTCCAGGCGGGAACGATGATGAGGAGCGACTCTGGTCCGGGGCGGATCACAGGGCGGCGATCCTCCGCGGCGAGATGGAATGGCTGCGCAGGAGCCGGCGGAACACGGCCGGGGTGACGCGGGCGCGGGCGCGGATTTCGCGGCGCTGGCGGCGGAGGCGCGGGGCGTGGCGGAGCAGAGAGAGGTGCGCTCGGAGGACGTACCAGGCCATGCGCGGACCGGCGTGGCCTTCGGCCCGGAAGCGGGCGGCGCTGCCGCGTCCTTCGAGCAGGTAGCGGAGGTGCCAGGCGTAGCGGGCCAGAGAATAGAACGGGGCGGCGGCGGCGAGCCCGGCGGGGAAGTTCTTGGCGACGACGAAGAGGCGGTTGCGCTCGACGAGGTAGGCCTTCAGAGGAGACGCGCCGCCGGCGGAATGGGAGTAGTGGTGCTCGACCACGGCGCCGGGCGCGTAGAGGCATTTCCAGCCGGCCCAGCGGGCGCGGAGGCCGAGATCGGTGTCCTCGCAGTAGAGGAAGAAGTCGGGATCGAAGGCGCCGATGGAATCGAGCATGGCGCGGCGGTAGAGGGCAGCGGAGCCGGAGGGGAACAGGACCTCCTCGGGGACGGGGAAATCTTCGGGCGGGCGGCCCTGGCCGCGCTGCTTGCTGGAGCCGTCGAAGGCGACGAGCATGCCGGCGGAGTCGAGGCGATGCTCGCCGTAGAGGCGGACCTGGGAGGCGCACATGCCGGCATCGGGGCGGGCGCGGAGGGCGGCGGTGAGGGCTTCGAGCCAGCGGGGGTGGGGAACGGCATCGTCGTTGAGGGTGGCGATGAAGGGGGCGGCGGAGGCGGCGATGCCCTGGTTGACGGCGGCGCCGAAGCCGAGGTTGGACGGGTTTTCGATCACGCGCGCGCCGGGGGCGGCGGAGTTGCGGCGGACGAGCGCCTGGCCGCTGTTATCGATGACGATGACCTCGAAGTCCCGCATGGTCTGGCGCCTGAGGGCCTCCACGCATTCCCGCAGCCTCGAATCCGCAGCCAGAGTGGGGATCACCACCGATACGAGGAAATCAGGCAAAGAGAGATTTTAACAGGGGTGCGGGGGCGGGGATTGGGGGTTGGGGATTGGGGGTTGGGGATTGGGGCGGCCATCGCGGCGCGCCTTCGGCGAGCGGGGCGGGCGGGGCGCGGTGTTTGGGAACCGTCAGGGGGCTCGGGGTATTGGGTTGGGGGCCTGGGGATCGGGGTTGCGGGGGCGGGGATCGGACGCGGGGTGCGCGGGAGGATGGAGATTGACCGCCGAGGCGCGGAGGCGCCGAGGGAACACAGTTGCTATTCCCAGGCGATGCCGCGGGCGGTGAGTTCTTGCGCGAGCTGGCCGGCGTCGCGGAACTGGACGGCATCGATGCCCAAGGCGCGGGCGCCGGCGATGTATTCGGGGATGTCGTCGGTGTAGAAGCATTCTTCAGGGCGGCAGGCGGCGCGCGCCAGGGCGGCCTCGTAGATGGCAGGCTGGGGCTTCATGGCGTGCACTTCGTAGCTGAGGATCAGGTCGTCGAAGTGCCGCAGGAGGGGTTGGTAGGCGATGCGGAGCATGTCGAAGTGGAGCGCGTTGGTGTTGGAGAGCAGCAGCAGGCGGTAGCCGCGGGCGCGGAGGCCTTCGAGCATGCTTTCCGGGACGAGGGTGTGGGTGAAGATGGAGCTCCAGATTTCGCAGAAACCGTCGTAGCCGCAACGGAGGTCGAGGGCTTGGGCGATCCGCTCGACGAAATCGCGCGGCTCGACCAGGCCGCATTCGAAGCGCTCGACCAGTCCGGTGGCGGCGAGGCGCTTGGGGATCTCGGCGGCGGGGTAGGGGCAGTGCGGCTCGAGCGCCTGGTAGCCGCGGCGGAAATCGAAATGGACGAGGGTCTTGCCGAGGTCGAAGATGACGGCGCGATGGGGCACGAAACCACGATAGCGCGGCGCGGGCCGCCGCCGGGTGGAGAGCGCCGCTAGCGGTGGGCGGGCGGCATCACCACGTCCGGCATGTGCGACTGGCGCTGCACCTGGCCGGCGAGGCCCTCTTCGAGCGTGATGTGGTTCTTGTCGAGCGTTTCGCCGAGGACCTGGTCGAGCGCGACGCGGGCGCGGACGTACGCGGCGGCGGCGGCGGATTCGGAGAGCTCGGCGGCGAACAGGGCGCGCTGATCCGTCATGATGTACTGGAACGTCTGCGGGCCGTAGGAGCGGCGGCGCTCCGCTTCGAGCAACTGCTCCTGGAGCATGCGCGTATTCCGGGCGGTCTCGTAGCGGGCGCGGGCCTGGCGGAGCGCGGCGGCCTGGCTCGAGATATCGACGACGATCTGGTTCCGGTCGCGCTGGCCGCGGAGCTGCGACTGCCGGAACTGAAGCTGGTCGATGCCGTAATCGCCCTGCGCCTGGCGGTTGTGCAGCGGGATGCCGAAGTAGAGATTGGCGATGTTGTTGGGGAAATCGCGGCGGAACACCTGGGCCAAGCCGTTGCCGAGGCCGCCGACGAAGTAGCGGTCCGGCGTGCCGCCGGAGGGCTGCGGGGTCCCGGCAACGCCGCGGTCGTAGGTCTGCAGCGTGACCTGGAGGTTCGGCAGCAGGGGGTTGGTGGTGCCGGCGAGGTTGATCTCGTCCATGCGGTCCTGAAGATCGGAGACGGCGACATCGGGCCGCCGCTTGAGCGCTTCGGCGACCATTTCGCGGAGCGGCGGCAGGGACTCCTCGCCGGGCACCTCGATGTGATCGGCGGGGACGATTTCGGCGGCTTCGAGGGCGGGATCCTCGCTGTGGCTGAGGGCTTCCTTGAGAACGATGGCGCGTTGGCGCAGCGCGGCCTGGGCGACGGAGACTTCCTGGCGGCCGCGGGCGAGCTCGGCCTGGGCTCGCGGCAGCTCGACGCCGGCGATGGCGCCGATGGAAATTTCGTACCTGGTATCCTCGACGAACTTTTCCGTGACGGCGAGCGAGCGCTGGCGGATCTTGAGCTCATCGGCGGCGGCGACGTAATCCCAGTAGAGATTCAGGACGCTCGTGACGAGGTCCAGCAACCGGGCGCGGAAAGCCTCGCGCGAAGCGGTGATATTGAGCGCCGCAACGCGGATGAAGCGGTTGTTGAGCGCGACGCCGAAGCCCTGCAGGAGCTGCTGGCGGAAGGTCAGGTCCATGCGCGGGGCGGCGACGGGATTGAGGAGATCGGTGGGAGCGTTTTCCGCAAGGTGCTGCTCGTAGTCGCGGTAGGCGACGGTGCCGCCGGTGAGCGTTCCTTCCTGCAGCGTAGTGTTATAAACGCGAACGCTTTGAATGAGTGCCTGGGTCTGGCTCACGACGGTGTTGGCCTGCGGCTGTGTGAGATGCGAAAAGTTGAACGTGCCCTGCAGGACCGGGTCGAGATTCGGGGTCACGGCGCCGACCTGCTGGATGACGGTATTGCCGCCGCCGCCGCCGCCACCGTTACCGCCGCCGTTGCTCAGTCCGGCCGCGGCGGTGGTGCCGTTGACGCCGACGCCGCTGTTAACCGAAGAAATCTGCGAATTGCCGCCGGGAACGCCGCGCAGCGGTCCGCCGCCCTTGGAGCGCTCATACCCGGATTGGGCGATGAGGGGGCCGTAGCGATCGACCTCCAGGCCGAGGTTGTTTTCGATGGCGAGCGCGACGGCATCCTGCGCGGTGAGGTAGAGGTTGCCGGCGCGGATGAGGCTGTAGAGGCGGCTGGAGTTGGCGAGCCGCACGGGCGGAATGACGGGGGCCTCGTACCAGCGCAGCGGAACCGAGAGCTGGAGCCTGGAGCCGGCCGGAAGATCCTGGGCGAACACGGGCGCGGCGAGCGCGCCGGAGAGCAGCACGGCGAGAATGCGGATCGGCAGCCGTCTCATTTCACGCCCTCCGGGATGGCGGAGGGGCGCTTGACTTCGCCCGCGACGGCCTCTTCGACGGAGATGTGGTTGACTTCGAGGGTGCGGCCCATGGCCTGATCGAAGAAGATGCGGGCGTGGGTGTAATTGGCCATGGACTGCACTTCGGCGTCCTCGGCGGTGGCGAGGTCCTTCTGCGCCTGCATGACGAGCGCGACGCTGCCGACGCCGGCCTGGAAGCGCTTCTGCTCGGCATCGAGCGTCTGTTCGGCGAGCTTGCGGGTATCGACGGCGGTTTCATAACGGGTGCGCGCCTGTTCGAGGCCGATGACGGCGGTCTTGACGTCCACGCGGACCTGGTTGATGGCGCGCTGCAGCGTAAGCTCGGCCTGGCGCAACTGGAGCTGGTCGGTGACGTAGTCGGCCTGCTGCACGCGGTTGCGGAACGGGATGTTCAGGGAGAAACCGGCCGAATAGTTGGGGAAATTGCGGTGGAAGAGCTGCGAGAGCACGGTGCCATCGCCGCCGAGGAAGTAGGGATTGGGCGCGCCGCAGCAATTGTTGTAGAGCGGGTTGGCGGGGCCGCTCAGGCCGTTGTTGGTGAACTCGGTGAACGCCTGGAGCGTCGGAAGCAGCGCGTTCTTATCGCCTTTGATCATGATCTGGCGGCTGTCGAGATCGACGCGGGCGCGGTCGATTTCGAGCCGGTTGGCCAGCGATTCGCGGATGAGGTCCTGCACCGGGCGAATCTCTTCCTGCCTGGGGACTTCGATGTGATCGAGGGGAATGATGTGGACGTCGTCGAGCCAGGCGCTCTGGATGCCGTTGCGGCTGAGTGCGTTCTTGAGGACGATTTCCTGCTGGGCGAGATTGGTCTGGGCGATGAGCAGGTCTTCCTTCGCCGCGGAGACGCCCGCGGCGGCGCGGGTCACTTCGATGCCGGCGAGGGCGCCGATTTCGCGCTCCTTCACGTTGCCCTGGTAAAGCTTCTGCGCGGTCTCGAGCGCGCTCTGCTTGATGCGGACGGCTTCGTTGAAGCTGACGAGGTCCCAGTAGAGGTTCAGCACCGCGGCCACGGTGGTCGAGACCTGCAGCTCCACTTGCAGGCGGCTGACCTTGAGATTATTGCGGGCCACGCGGATATCGCGGTTGTTGACGGCCGGGCTGAAGCCCTGCAGCAGGTTCTGGGTGATGTAGACGTCGAAAAAGCCCTGGATGGAGGGGTTGAAGAGCGGCGTGGCGCTGTTGAGATAGCTGCGGGTGTTGAAGAACGTGAAATTGAACCCGGTGCCGGTGGCCCACTGCTGGCTGTAGGCGAGCCACAGGGAGCGGTAGCTGTTGGTGAGGGCTGTGGTGTCATTCAGGAGGACGTTGGTTTCCGGCGTGGTCAGGTGGCCGACCTGGACCTGGGCCTGCAGGGTGGGATCGAAGTTGGGCGGCGCCGGGCCGACCTGGGTGACGATACCGCCGCCGCTGCCGAGTCCGGCGCCTCCGGCGAGGCCGTTGGCGTTGGTGCTGATGCCCGCGGTCGAAACGCTGACCGGGCCGGCGAGGATCGGGGTATCGATGTTGCGCAGGATGCCGCCGCCTTCGGCGCGGCGCAGCACTTCGCGCGCGAGGAACGGGCTGTAGCGCTGCACCGCGATATCGAGATTGTTTTCGAGCACGAGGGCGATGACGTCCTGCACCGAAAGGTACAGGTTGCCGCCGCGGACCAGCGCTTCGAGACGCGGCGAGTTGGTGAGCTTGGGCGGCGCAACGATGCGCTTTTCCAGGTGAAACGGCGCCAGGAAGCGGCCGACCACCGGGGGCGCGGGCGGATTGCGGATGGATACCTCAGGCTGGGTGGATATCACTGGCTGCGCGGAGACTACTGGCTGCGCCAGGAGGCCGGGCGCGGCGCAGGCCGCGCAGAGGATCGCGAAAACTTTCATGCCGGGGGCGCTGGAGTGCAATTGCGCTTCCAGCGAAACCGGAGCGGGTTCAGGCGCTTGCGCGGCGCGAAGTGTCCGTTTTTGAAACGGGCTGTCCGCTTTCAGTACTTCTTGCGCGGCTGGGGCGTGTGCCGGAACTGGAACCAGGCGCCGGCGACGGCAAACAGCGACGCGAGGATCAGGTAGACGGCGGTCTTGAATTCGCCCGCGTGGAACTTGTAGGGGCTCAAGATATAGCCCTTGAGCAGCAGAACGAAGACGAGCAGGCTCCAGACGACGAAGAGAATCCGCAGCCTGCCGCGGATTGCGAGGAAGACGATGGCAAGGCCCGCGATGGCGCCGAACAGAAGGATGTAAGCAAGGGTGTTGCCCGTCCACGGCAGCATTCCGAGCTGCAGGCTGGGGGTTCCCGACGCGATCGCGAGGCCGGAGACGGCGATGCAGAACACGGCAAGGAGTAGATGAAAGAGAAGACTGAAGTATCGCATGATGAAGGTCACTCGATATGCCTCCCGGGATGGGAACCGATATTCTAACAGGGGCCGGGGCGCTTTGCGCCGGGGCCGGGGGATTGGGGATTGGGGGTTGGGGCGCTTCGCGCCGGGGCCAGGGGTTGGGGGTTGGGGATTGGGGATTGGGGGTTGGGGCGCTTCGCGCTGGGGCCTGGGTTGGGGATTGGGGGTTGGAGATTGGGGCGCTTTGCGCGGGGGCCGGGGTTCTCCGGCTAAGGCCGCCAGAACGGTTCGGCGGCCGGGACGAACTCCACCGGGACTTCGCTGATGAAGCCCTTCAGCCACTCGGCGCACCACGTCATGCCGGCCTGCTCGGAGGGAATGTGGCCGAGCACGATGAGCGCCCGCTTCGTGCCGGCCGTGACGGCGTCGGCAGCGTATTCGACGAGCTCCCATTCGCGCGCCTCACCGATGATCAGCACGTCGAGATCGGGGCGCGCGAAGGGCCGCAGGCTGCCGGCGTATCCCCAGTTGGCGGCCACGGTGCGGACCGGCAGCGCCGGATCGCCGACGACTCGCATGGTGCGGATCTTCAGCTTATCGCGCAGTTCTTCCGCCAGCGCGGCGAGCTTCACGCCTTCGAAGCGGAACTGGCGGGGATTCTCGGGGTCGGCGCGCTTTTCCCACCCGAGCGCCCGCGCCATGCCGGTAGCGATGCCGTCCGGCCGGTGCGCGTGCCAGTGGTCGTGGAAGCGGAAGACCACCATTTCGTGACCGTCCAGGAAATCCTGCTTGATGCGATAAACGGGGTCGTCCTGGAGCGCGTCGGTCTTGTCTTCGTGGGAATAGAAAGTGGGCTCGTGCGTAATCACCATGTTGCGCCCGGCGGCCGCGGCTCGCTCGACCACATCGAAGGTGGCCATCATGGTGGTGGCGATGCCGCGGACCGGGGTCGAGGCGCTGCCGGACTTGATGGTGTCGACGGTCGGCTCGCGCCAGGGTACGCCTACGTTCCTTTGGATGCGTTGGATGACCTCGCCCGCGGTGAGGGTTGCGGCCTGCGATTGCGCGGCGGCGGAGGCCTGCACGGCGGACGCAGCGGCGGCGCCGAGAGCGAATTGGCGGCGGGAGATTCTTGCTGGCATGGTGTTGACTATTATGTCTGACCGCCTCCGCCTTCGGGCGGCGCGACCCGCATCCGGCGGCCGGCTACCGGAGCGCGGATCAGGGATGGATCAGAGGGATCACCTCGCGACGGCCCCGGCGATACACCTTGGAAATCGCCGACATCGGGCGGTGACGCGCCCGGCGATCGCCATGGCCCAGTCGTGATGCGTGTCGTGCCGGTTCCAGAAGGCAACCAGAAAACCCGTATCCGCGATCGCGTTCACCGGCGGGAGAATCCCTTTCGAGTAGAAAGGCCGGGCGGACCGCTGCCGATTCCGGCGAGGCTCATGAAGGCGCGCTTCTCGGACTGGCGCGCCCGCTCCAGCTCGTCGCGGATGAGGCGTCCCTTCGGGACGCCGTCCCTGCGCGCGGTCTCTTCCAGCCAGACGGCGAGATCCTCGGGCAGCCGGACGGTGATTGTGCTACCCATCTGCTCGAATTGGGACACGGCGGCTTGCCGGTATGGGCCGACGCTTGGCGCGCCCGCTTCGCCACTGTGTTCCAATAGAAGTACTACCAAATGGCTTTCAAAGGCGTAGACTACTTCTGCGTCGACTCGCTGTTCAACGAGCAGGAGTTGATGGTGCGGCAGACGGCGCGGCGGTTTGCCGAGGAGCGGATCCTGCCTGTGATCCGCGATTGCTTTCGCGATGCCCGCTTTCCGCGCGAATTGATTCCGGAAATGGCGGAGCTCGGGTTTCTCGGCGCCAATCTCGAAGGCTACGGCTGCGCGGGGATGAGCAACGTCGAGTACGGGCTCATCATGCAGGAGCTGGAGCGCGCCGATTCGGGCATCCGCAGCTTCGTTTCCGTGCAGGGCGCGCTGGTGATGTATCCGATCCACCGCTACGGCTCGGAGGAGCAGAAGCAGCACTGGCTGCCGCGGCTGCAGAGCGGACAGGCGGTGGGGTGCTTCGGGCTGACGGAGCCGGATTTCGGCTCGAACCCGGCGGGCATGCGCACCACGGCGCGGCGCGACGGCGACGGCTGGATCCTCAACGGGGAAAAGACGTGGATCACCAACGGCACGGCGAGCGATGTGGCTGTGGTGTGGGCGCGCGCCGTCGAGGAGCCGGAGCAGCCGGTTCTCGGATTTCTGGTGGAGCGCGGCACGCCCGGCTTCACCAGCTCGGATATTCACGGCAAATGGTCGATGCGCGCTTCGGTGACTTCGAGCCTGTCGCTGGCCGAATGCCGCGTGCGCGAGTGTCACCGGCTGCCCGGCGCGCAGGGGCTGAAGGCGCCGCTTTCGTGCCTCAGCCAGGCGCGGTACGGCATCGGCTGGGGCGTGCTCGGCGCGGCCATGGATTGCTATGAGACGGCGCGGCAGTACACCATCGTGCGTAAGCAGTTTGGCGATAAACCGATCGCCGGGCATCAACTGGTGCAGGAAAAATTGGCGTGGATGATCACCGAGATCACCAAGGGCCAGCTACTCGCGGTGCAGGCGGGCCGCCTCAAGGATCAGGGCAGGCTCGAGCCGGCGCACATCTCGATGCTCAAACGGAACAATGTGGCGATGGCGCTCGAATGCGCCCGCCTCAGCCGCGATCTGCTGGGCGCCAACGGCATCACCGACGAGTATCCCATCATGCGGCACCTGTGCAACCTGGAGACGGTGAAGACGTACGAGGGGACGGACCATATTCATGCGCTGGTGATCGGGGAGAGGGTGACGGGCGTCCCAGCGTACAAATAGAATTTAGGAGCCAGGAGTTAGGAGCTGGGAGCCTGCCCGCCGCGATCTCCTAGCTCCTGGCTCCTGAATTCCCAAAGGTTTTTCCATGGTTCTCTACGCACTCACAATCCTCGTCTCCGCCTTCCTACTTTTCCAGGTCGAGCCGGTCATCGCGAAAATCATTCTGCCGTGGTTCGGCGGCTCGGCGGCGGTCTGGACCACCTGCCTGCTGTTCTTCCAGATGGTGCTGCTGCTCGGGTATTTGTACGCCCATGCGGTGGTGCGGTACTTCGATGCGCGCAAGCAGATGCTGCTGCATACGGGGCTGCTGCTCGCGAGCGCCATCGCGCTGCCGATCTATCCCAGCCCGGCGTGGAAGCCGAGCGGAACCGAGGAGCCGACGTTTGCGATTTTGAAGCTGCTCGCGGTTTCGGTCGGGCTGCCGTATTTTCTGCTTTCGACCACGGGTCCGCTGGTGCAGGCGTGGTACGCGCGGCGGTTCAAGGGCGCGATGCCGTACCGGCTGTACGCGCTCTCGAACGCAGGCTCGATGTTCGCGCTGGTGAGCTATCCGGTGCTGTTCGAGCCGGTGTTCGGTGTGCACCTGCAGGCGGTGATCTGGTCGGTGGCGTATGCCGTGTTCCTGGTGCTGTGCGGGTTCACGGCGCTGCGTTCGGGCCAGGGCGCAGCGGTCGAACACATGGAACCCGCGGGACCGGAGCACCGGCCGGGCGCGCGGCAGTACGCGCTGTGGCTGCTGCTGCCGGCGTGCGCGTCGGTGCTGCTGCTGGCGGTGACGAATCACCTTTCACAGAACGTGGCGGCGATTCCGTTTCTGTGGGTGCTGCCGCTGAGCATTTACCTGCTCACGTTCATCCTGTGTTTCGAGGGCAGCGGCTGGTACCGGCGCAATCCCTATTTGCAGCTTCTGGCGGTGGCGCTCGGCTCGATGGCCTATGCGGATGGCGTGGACGCCAGCGGCAACGTGCCGATCAAGATTCTGGTTCCGCTGTTCGCGATCGCGCTGTTCGTGTGCTGTATGGTATGTCATGGCGAGCTGGCGCGGCTGAAGCCGCATCCGCGGTATCTGACGCATTTCTACCTCATGATTTCGGCCGGCGGCGCGCTGGGCGGGCTGCTGGTGGGGTTCGTCGCGCCGCGCGTTTTCCCGGCGCTGTATGAGCTGCAGATCGGCCTGGGCGCGTGCGCCCTGCTGACGCTGGTGGTCCTTTCGAGCGATACCGAGTACGCCTGGTTCCGCCAGCTTCAGGGGCCGCCGCAGGTGATGGCCGCGGCGGTGGTGGCGGCAGGCGGCGGCGTGACGGCGTACGGTTTTCGCGGCGAGCTGCTGGCGGCCGGCAACGCCGTGATGCGGCGCTTTGATACCCACTGGGAGGCGCCCGAAAACTTCGCGGCGACCGTCGCGGTGGTGGCGCTCACGCTCGGTTTGCTCCTGCTGCTCGCGGCGATGCGCGGCGGCAAGGCGCGGCGGCAACTGGGCGGGCTCACGGTGGAGCTGATTGCGATGGTGCTGATCGGCTATCTCGGGTTCCAGGTGCGCGGGCTGACCGCGGACTACCGGCTCGCGGTACGCAATTTCTACGGCGCGCTGAAGGTGCGGGATAGCGGCCCGGCGAGCGATCTCGACGCCACCCGCACCCTCACACACGGCACCATCAACCACGGGGAGCAGTTCCTCAATCCTGCCCGCCGCGACCTGCCGACGACTTATTACGGGCCCAACACGGGCGTGGGCGTCGCCATCCGGGAGAAGGGCCGCGGCAAGGCGATCCGCGTCGGCGTGATCGGCCTCGGCACCGGGACACTCGCCGCGTACGGCCGGCCCGGCGATTACTTCCGCTTTTACGAAATCAACCCGCTGGTGCTCGAGATCGCGCGCACGCAGTTCACTTTTCTGAACGACTGCAAGGCGAAGCTCGATGTGGCCATGGGGGATGCGCGGCTCTCGCTCGAAAGCGAGGCGCAGCACGGCATCGACGAGCACTTCGACGTGCTGGCGGTGGACGCGTTTTCGAGCGACTCGATTCCGGTTCACCTGCTGACGCGCGAGGCCATGCAGGTCTATCTCAAGCACCTCAATCCGGATGGCGTCCTGGCGATCCATATTTCGAACCGCTATCTCGACCTGCAGCCGGTGGTGGCCGGGCTGGCTAAGGCATCGGGGCGCCTGGCGCGGGTGGTGGATACCGACGACGACGATTCGCAGGACGTCTTCGGCGCCACCTGGGTGCTGCTGGCGGCGCCGCAGTACGGGTTCGGGGCGCTGGAAGAGAAGGCGTCTGCGGAAATCTCATCCAAGCGGACGGTGCGGCTGTGGACGGACGATTACAGTAATTTATTCCAGATTTTGAAGTAGCCCGAACGGGGTCTACCATTCGTCCTAGAAACGTCGTAATATAGTGCTACCGCGTCCAGCCCGTCTTACATTTTTGTGTAAGAGGGATGTGTGTCGTTTTTCACCTGTCGGTGTTGTATTATCGATGTGGCCGAGGACATCATGGACGCAGCCCAAATTCTCAAGAAGACAGCTCTGTTTTTCTCCGCCGCTCTGGTTTTTGCGGCGCCTTCCTTTGCGCAACTGGTATTGAACGGCAGTGGCAATACAGCCAGCGTCACGCTGTACAGTAATCAGCCGGCTTCTGTTCAGGTCAGCAGCAGCGGCGGTTCGCCAATCAGTTTCAACGTATCGTCGCCAAACATAGGGCCCGGCTTCACTGTCCAGGGGCTTCCCAGCAATGGGACTACCCCCACAACGCTGACGTTCTCGGCCTATTCCGTCAGTTGTGCGACCGGCACGGGCTCATGTAACGGCACCATTACCCTGACGGAGGTGAACAATACGCAGGATACAGCCACCATTTCGGTGACCTACTCGAACAGCACGAGCAGCGGAGGCGGATCGTTCACTGCGACTCCCACGCAGGTGAACGTCTTGCCGAACAGCACGGGCACCGTTACCCTGAAAAACAACAGCAGCTCGCAGATCTCCTACACGATCGGTCCGGCCTCTCCTTCGACGCTGTTTGCCACGATACCAACAAGCGGGACCATTGGAACGATCCCTGGAAGCGGCTCGGCGACGGTCACGGTCTTCCCGCTCGGCCCGGCGGGGACCGGCAGTTTTACCGTAACGAGCGGGAGCACGGTCTTGACCATCAGCGTTACGGTGGGGACCGGGACGACGACTTCGGGAGGCCTGGTCGCCAGCCCGAATCCGTTTACGCTCTATTACCCGCCCACCGCCACGCAGTCCAACTTTGGTTCGGTTACGGTATCGAATGCGAATGGGAATAACAGCACCAGCTTTTATGCGACCGTAGCTCCGCAGAGCGGCGGGCAATGGCTCACGCTCCTCAGCGGCACGTCCGCGAATCCCGTAAGTATGATCGCAGGCCAGGGACAGCTTGCCCTATACGTGAACAGCGGCGTTGCAGCGGGGCTTGCGGCGGGGTCCTACACCGCTACCGTGTATCTGAATGACGCGACCTCGGGCAATACTCTCGGCTCTTTCGTCGTGGACCTGTTAGTGGGTGGCGCCACAAGCCCGAGCACGGGGGTGGCATCGCCGACGTCGCTGGGGTTCACTTATCAAGCCGGCGCTAGCGGCCAGGCTTCACCCCAGACGATTGTTGTTAGTGGAACCGGGGTTCAGGTCATCGCTACCAGCAGCGGCAACTTCCCTGCGAATCCCGGCATCAACGCTTTCCCGACCTCCCCGACCACGGTGGAGGTCCAGGTTTTGAGCGGCATCGCGACGGCCGGAACCTACAGCGGCTCGGTGACCGTCTCCTCGAGCGCCGGCTCGCAGACCATCCCGGTCACGCTCACGGTTTCTCCTTCGACCGCGCCGGTGTTCCTGGTTTACCCCGGCGACTTCACCTGTACGTATACGGCGGGGCAGACCAACACCTGCAGCGGGATTTTGGGAATCATACCTAGCGATGGTTCCACCTCGGATGCCTACTCGATCACCTCTTCGGCGGCTTGGGTAACTCCGAGCCCGGCATCGGGAACCGGACGGTCGAACATCTACGTCACGATCGACCCGACCCAGTTGGCGAACGGGTTCAATAACGCCACCCTCACGGTGACCCCCACCGGGTCGTCCAACAGCATCACCACCTCCGTTACGGTCCCGGTTGCGGTGCTGGTCAGCGGCAGTAGCAACAATACCGGGACGTTGACCCTCACGCCCAGCACCCTGAACCTGAACACCACGACGACCAGCGGAACCGTAAACGTCACCGCCGCGAACGGGGGCAACACGGTATTCGGGATCTCGTCCTCGGCGACGTGGCTCAGCGCTACAGCGAGCAATAACAACACTACGCCCTCGACCCTCACGGTTACGATCAACCCGTCCGGTTTGCAGGGTTCGACCAGCGGTTCCATCTACCTGACGGTCAACGGCGCCACAGCCGCAACATTAACCGTAAACGTGAGCGTGAGCGCCGGCGGCAACATCATCGTGACCGCGGGGAATACCACGCTCGGCTCCTCGACGGGCCTGACCTTCACTTCGCAGGCCGGCGGCGCGGCGCCGGGTCCGCAATCGATCTCGATTGCGAGCGCGTCCGGTTCGGCGAGCGTGCAGTTCAACTGGTCGACCAGCGCGAGCTGGCTGCTGGTGAACCAGACGCAGACCGGCACGGGCGCCACGCCAACTTCTCTGCCCGTTACGGTGAATCCCGCGGGCCTCACGCCTTCCGCTACGCCGTACAGCGGCACGGTGACGATCACGCCCGTGGGCGGAACGGCCATCACGTTCCCGGTGAGCTACACGGTCACACCGTCCGCCAGCATCTCGGTTTCGCCCACGAGCCTGAGCTTCAGCTACAACGCGGGCGGCAGCACGCCGGCGGCGCAGTCCCTCACGGTCTCGAGCAGCGATAGCAGTATCGCGCTGAACTTCACGGCCGTGGCGAACTCGACCGGCAACTGGCTGCAGGTTTCGCCGGCGAGCGGAACGACGGGAACCCCGTTGCAGGTATCGCTCACGAACCTGAGCAGCCTCTCGGTCAACCAGACCTACACCGGCACGATCACGATCACCGGCCAGACCTCGGGCGGCGTGGCGGCCGGCACGGCTACGGTCAACGTGAGCCTGACGGTATCCGCTCCGCTGCCGACGATCACGAAGATTACCAACGCGGCGAGCGGCAACACCGGAGCGATTGCCGCGGGCGAGATCATCACCATCTTCGGGACAAGCCTCGGTCCGGATCCCGGCGCCGTGATGACGCCTTCCGGCGGCCTGTATCCGACCACGAACCCGGCGAATAACGTGCAGGTGCTGGTGGGCGGCTACCCGGCGCCGCTGATTTACGTCAGCTCCGGGCAGATCAACGCCATCGTGCCGTACGAGATCAACCGTCCGGTCTATCTGCAGAACGTCAACGTGTACGTGAAGTACCTCGGCCAGACCTCGAACGCCATCTCGCTCGCGCAGGTTTCGGCCGCGCCCGGCCTGTTCACGGCGAATGCCAGCGGGAGCGGTCCGGGGGCGATCCTGAATTCGGATCTCACCCTCAACAGCGCCGGCAACCCGGCTCCGGCGGGCAGCACGGTGGTCCTCTATCTCACCGGCGAGGGACAGACGCAGCCGGCGGGCGTTTCCGGGAAGGTGACGTCGGGAACCGCGCCTTTCACGCTGCCGGTGCTGACGCCCACGGTGACGATCAACGGCCAGCCGGCGCAGGTGAGCTTCTATGCGGAAGCGCCGACGCTGGTTTCGGGCGTCCTGCAGATCAACGTGCAGATCCCGCCCGGCACGCCGTCCGGCGCGCAGCCCGTGGTGGTTTCGCTGGGGGGCAACGCTTCGCAGATGAACGCGAATGGGATCGGGGCGGTGACGGTGGCGGTGAAGTAGGAGGAGCTCGGAGTTAGGAGCTAGGAGTTAGGAGACAGAAGCGCGCGGCGGCATTCTGTCTCCTACAATGGATTCATGCGGTGGATCTGGGCCCTCGCCGCGGCGGTGCCGGTTTTGGCGGCCGGTGGGCCGACGCTCGCGATTGCGCCGGCGTCGTTGAATTTTGCGTGCCAGTCCGGGAGCCAGGCCGCGAATCCGCAGGCGGTGGTGCTCAGCAGCGGGCAATCCGGCGTGTTCACGGCCAGCCGGCCGGCACAGCAGACGTGGCTGGTCCTGCCTACCGGCACGCCGGCCGCTTCGGGAAATATTCCCGGTATCATGCAGATCGGCGTCAACCCGTCCGGGTTGGGGCCGGGGACCTATACGAGCGCGATCAGCTTCCACACCCCGCAGGGCAATTTCGACCTCCCGGTGACGCTGCTGGTCACGCCGGCGCCGGTGCTGGTGGCCAATCCGCCGATGCTGCTGTTCGATAGCATCGCGGCCGGGCAGAACCAGCAGACTGTGGCTGTGGGCCTGAGCAATGGCCAGCAGGCGGTGCTGAGCTTCCAGCCCTCCGCGCCATGGATTACGACCGTGCCGGACGGGAACGCGGCGGCGGTCGGGACGAACGTGTCGAAGGCCAGCGGCGGAATGAATAGCGGTTCGGTGATCGTGAGCGGTCCGAATGCGCTCGGCGCGGCCAACAACCCGCTCGCGATCCCGGTTGTCTACATCGTGGGCACCCTGAACAGCGGCGGACCGCTGGCGCTCAGCCGGGCATCGCTGGCGTTCACGGGCGCGGGATCGCAGACCGTGACCGTAACCGGCCCGGCGTTTACGGCCGCGGCCAATGTACCGTGGCTGGCGGTGGCGGCGTCCGGCCAGAGCCTGACGGTAAGCGCGAGCACGTGCGGACTCGCGGCCGGAAACTACCAAGGGACGGTGGCGATCACTTCCGCCGGTGTGGTCGAACTGCTGCCGGTCAGCCTGACGGTTGCTGTTGCGTCGGCACCTCAGCTCGTACAGGTTTCGAACGCTGCGAGCTATGCTAACGGCTCGGTCGCACCCGGCGAGGTGATCGCGTTGTTCGGCTCGAATGTTGGCCCTAGCTGCTTGACAACATTGCAGTTGGACGCCAATGGCTTGGTTTCCTCAAAACTGGCGGGCGTGCAAGTGCTGTTCAACGGGACGGCCGCGCCGCTGATCTACGTCTCGGCCGGACAGGTGGCGGCGGTCGCGCCGTACGAGCTCGACGGGCAGGCCTCGGCAGCGGTTCAGGTGGTGGTGAACGGGCAGGGGTCGAACACCGTGACGGTGCCGGTCGGGGCGGCGGCGCCGGGAATTTTCACGGCGGATGCTTCCGGTGCCGGGCCGGGCGCGATCCTGAATCCGGACAACACGGTCAACGGTCCGGGCAACCCGGCGCCGGCCGGGTCGACGGTGGCGGTCTATATGACGGGTGAAGGGCAGACGAAGCCGGCCGGGATGGATGGCCAGGTGACATCGGCGGCGCCGCCCGCGCCGCGGCAGACGGTTACGGCGACGATTGACGGGCAGCCCGCCGCGGTGGTGTTCGCGGGGGAGGCGCCGGCGCTGGTTTCGGGCGTGATGCAGGTGAACGTGACGATTCCGGCGAACGCGCGAAGCGGCGCGCTGTCCCTGGTGGTTTCGGTCGGGGGTGTGCCGAGCCAGACCGGAGTGACCGTATCCGTCAGGTAAACATACACGTTTGGCGCGCCCGCTGCGTCAAAGGATTGTGGGCCATTGGAAGTGGATGACCGGAATGCTGGCGGTGTGCGCCATGGGGGCGACCCCCATGGATACCGTCCTGAAGGGCGTGGAAAGCCGGTACAACCAGGCGAAAACGCTGCAAGTCTCGTTCCAGGAAGACTATACGGCGCCAGGGCACGGCCGGCGGACGGAAAGCGGCATCCTCATGCTGCGCAAGCCGGGGCGGATGCGCTGGAATTACTCGGATCCGGCCGGCAAGCTGTTCGTCAGCGACGGGAAGCTGCTGTGGCTCTACACGCCGTCGGAAAACCGGGTGGAGAAGATGAAGTTCCAGGAGAGCGACGACATGCGCGCGCCGCTCGCCTTCCTGCTCGGTAAGCTGCACTTCGATAAGGAGTTCCGCAATCTGCAAGCGCGCTCCGAGGGCGCCGATACACGGATCGTGGCCGAGCCGCGCACGGACAACCTGCCGTATTCGGCCGTGGAATTCGTGGTGGCGCCGGACAACCACATCAAGGAAGTGAAGGTCACGGGGTTCGATAAATCGGTCCTGCACTTTACGTTCGAGGGCGAGCGGCTCGACCCGAAGCTGGCGGACAGCCTGTTCCATTTCGAGGTGCCGAAGGGCGCGGAACTAGTGGAGACGGGGCAGTGAGACCAATCTTGAACCGCAGAGACGCAGAGTTCGCAGAGAAAACGCAGAGAAATCTCTTTGTGTCTCTGTGTGATCTCTGCGTTCTCTGTGCCTCCGCTGTTAAGGGAGGCTTCTCTCTTGGCTGATTTCGTTCTCAAGTACGCGGACGGGCGGGGGCAGATCCACCAGCAGGTGGCGGCGGCGGCTTCGGAGAAGGAGCTGAGGGAGCGGTATTCGCAGCAGGGATTTCTCATTTACTCGATCAAGCCGCGGGGTGTGGCGGCGGGGATCGCGGCGGGCGGGCTGTTCGGCGGGCGGAAGAAGCTCAATGTCGAAAAATTTCTGATTTTCAACCAGCAGTTCGTGACGCTGATCCGCGCGGGGCTGCCGATCCTGAAGGGGCTCGATCTGCTGGCCGAGCGCCTGACCGATCCCAAGCTCGGGCCGCACATCATGGCGGTGCGGGATGAAGTCCGCAACGGCACGCTGCTTTCGGAGGCGTTCCGGCAGCGCGGGATTTTCCCCAAGATGTACGTGACTTCGGTCATGGCCGGGGAGAAGAGCGGCAGCCTGGTGGAAGTGCTGGACCGCTACATCAGCTACCAGCGGATCGCGCTGGCGGTGCGGAAGAAGGTGGTGGCCTCGCTGATCTACCCGTGCGTGCTGATCTGCCTGGTGATTTGCCTGATGGTCTTCCTGGTGACCTACGTGGTCCCGACGTTCGCCAGCCTGTACTCCACGATGCAGGCCAAGCTGCCGACGATGACGGTGTGGCTGATCGCGATCGGGACGGCGGCGCGCAGCTACGTGCTGGCGGCGGCGGGCGCGCTGGTGGCGGTGTTTTTCCTGATCCGCTGGTACGCACGCACCGAGGGCGGGCGGGACCAGATGGATCGCATCAAAATGCGGATTCCGGTGGCGGGCGAGATCTGGCTGAAATACCAGGTGGCCCAGCTTTCGCGCACGCTGGGAACGCTGCTTACCGGCGGCATTCCGCTGGTGCAGGCGATGGAAACGGCGGCGGATTCGCTGAACGCCCCGCTGCTGCGGCGGGCGATCGAAGGCGCGGGCAAGCAGGTGCGGGAAGGGCAGCCGCTGGCGGCTTCGCTGCGGCAATCGAAGATGTTTCCCGGCCTGGCGACGGACATGATCGAAGTCGGCGAATCGACCGGCGCGCTGCCCGCCATGCTCACGAGCGTGGCGGAATTTTTCGAGGAGGACGTGAACACGAAGATGACGGCCACGCTCTCGCTGGTCGAGCCGGCGATCATGATCGTGATGGGCTGCTTCGTGGCGTTCGTGCTGATTTCGTTGTACCTGCCGATTTTCAGTCTGGCGGATACGATTCGGTGAAAAACATGAACCACAGAGACGCAGAGGGCACAGAGATTGCGCAGAGAAAAACAATGAGAGATTTCTCTGCGTTGCCTCTGCGTTCTCTGTGTCTCTGCGGTTCGAAATAGGCTGCGATGAAAAAACATGAACCACAGAGACGCAGAGGGCACAGAGATTGCGCAGAGAAAAACAATGAGAGATTTCTCTGCGTTGCCTCTGCGTTCTCTGTGTCTCTGCGGTTGGAAATAGGTTGCGATGGCGACGACGGATAAAGTGCGGATTCCCGATCCGATCGGGGCGCAGGCGGCGGAGGCGGAGCAGGCGCGGGCCATCGCGGCGCGGTACCGGTGCGAGTATGTGGATCTGCGGGAGGCGGCGATCGATCACGACCTGTTCCGGTCGATTCCCGTCGATCTCATGTTCCGGTACAACTTCGTGCCGATGACCGCGCAGAACGGGACGCTCGAAATCGCGCTCTCCGATCCGCGCAATCTGAACCTGATCGACGAGCTCACGCTGCTGCTCAACAAAAAGCTGCGGGTGAAGGTCGCGACGCTTTCGCAGATTTCCGAGCTGCTGAAGAAGACCGAGCAATCGCAGCGTGTGCTCGAGGAGGTCACCGAAGGCTTCACGCTGGATGTGGTGGCGGAAGAGGGCGAGGGCGACGAGACGCTCTCGATCGACAAGCTGACCGCGACCGATACGGACATCGCGCCGGTCATCAAGCTGGTCGACACCACGATCTTCAACGCGCTCGAAAGGCGCGCGAGCGACATCCATATCGAGTCGCGCGACCAGGAAGTGGCCATCAAGTACCGCATCGATGGCGTGCTGCACTACGCGATGCCGCCGATTGCCAAGGACTGGCAGTCGACCATCATTTCGCGCATCAAGGTGATGAGCGAGCTGGATATCGCGGAGAAGCGCGTGCCGCAGGACGGCCGCTTCCGCGTGCGGTATAAGAACCGGCTGATCGATTTCCGCGTGTCCGTGATGCCGACGATTCACGGCGAAGACGCGGTGCTCCGCGTGCTCGATAAGGAATCGATGAGCGAGAAGTTTTCCAAGCTCTCGCTCGATGTGGTGGGCTTCGCGGAAGCGGACCTGGTGAAGTTCCGCCGCTACATTCAGGAGCCGTACGGCATGGTGCTGGTCACGGGCCCGACTGGCTCGGGCAAGACGACCACGCTCTACGCGGCGTTGAGCGAGATCAAGAACGACGAAGACAAGATCATTACGATCGAAGATCCGGTGGAATACCAGATCAAGGGCATCACGCAGATTCCGGTGAACGAGAAGAAGGGTCTCACGTTCGCGCGCGGGCTGCGCTCGATTCTGCGGCACGATCCGGACAAGATCATGGTCGGGGAAATCCGCGACCAGGAGACCGCGCAGATTGCGATCAATTCGGCGCTGACCGGGCATCTCGTGTTCACCACCGTCCACGCGAACAACGTGCTGGACGTGCTGGGGCGCTTCCTGAACATGGGGGTCGAGGCGTACAACTTCGTTTCCGCGCTGAACTGCATCCTGGCGCAGCGGCTGGTGCGCGTGATCTGCGAGCATTGCAAGCGGCGGGTGCGGTATCCCGAGGCGGCGCTGATCGAAAGCGGCCTCGACCCGGCGGAGTGGCGCGACATCCCGCTGTATGAAGGCGCGGGTTGTTTCGAGTGCGGCGGCACGGGTTTCCGCGGCCGCTCGGCGATCCACGAGCTGCTGGACCTGACCGACCGGATTCGCGAAATGATTCTGGACAAGCGCCCAACTTCGGAGATCAAGCGGGCGGCGAAGGAAGAAGGCATGACGTTCCTGCGGGAATCGGCGGTAGAGAAGATGCGGTCTGGGATCACGACGCTGCGCGAGATCAATAAAGTGACGTTTATAGAGGGGTAGGCGGGGCCTCATGTTTCTCGACAAACTCAAAACGCTCCTGCAGGACCCTCCGCCCGCGATGGCGTTTGAAATCTCGGAAGCGGGGATCGCGACGGCGCGTATCGGCGGGCGGGCGGAGGTGGATTACTATCCACTGAAGCCAGGGACGCTCGAGGTTTCGCCGCTCAAGGAGAATGTCGCGGACCCGGACGAATTCATGAGGACGGTGCGGCTGGTCACCGGCGGTCAAGGGGCGAAGAAGCGCCGCGATGTCGCGCTCATCCTGCCAGATTACTGCACGCGCATGACGGTGGTGGATTTCGACAGCTTCCCCTCGGATGCCAAAGAGCAGGCTTCGCTGGTGCGCTTCCGGGTGAAGCGCAGCGTGCCGTTCGACGCCGATGCGGCGGCGCTCAGCTATTTTCCGCAGCAGTCCGGCGACAAAACGCAAAAGCGCGTCGATGTCGTCGTCGCGGTGGCGCCGCTCGAAATCGTGGCACGTTACGAGGCGCCGTTCCGCACGGCGGGGATGAATCCCGGGCTCGTGACCACATCCGCGCTGGCCGCGCTGGAGCTCGCGCCGGAAGCGGGGCTGAGCGTGCTCGCCAAGCTCACCGGACATACCCTGACGGTGGTGGTGCGGCAGGGGCACGTGGTGAAGCTGGTGCGGTGTCTGGAGATGCCGGCAAACGGTCTCGACGATGTGGCGGCGGTTCTGCTGCCGACGTTCGTCTATGTGGAGGATAACCTGGGCGGGCCGCCGGAGCGGCTGCTGCTGTGCGGCTTCGGGGCGCGGACGCAGGAGGCGCAGCAGCGGTTCGGCGAGGAGCTCGGCGTCGGAGTGGAGGCGCTGCAATCGCCGCTCGGCGTGCCGGGCGAGCATAACGCGGGGCTGCTCGGTTATCTGCGGTCGATCGCGAGGAATAATTGATGAAGATACCGATCAATCTCGCGAGCCAGCCGTTCCGCCGCGACCGGGCGATGCTGGCGGCGTCGATCGCGGTCAGCGTGCTGCTGGCGGCGACGCTCGGGGTGCTCATTTCGCTGGCGATGGCGGACCGCGCGCAGCTTGCCGACGTGCGGCACGATATCGGCCGGCTGAACCGGCTGATCCAGCGCGTTTCCACCGAACAGGCGCAGCAGGACGCCATTCTGCGGAAGCCGGAAAACGCGGAGGTGCTGGAGCACAGCGTGTTTTTCAACGACCTGCTGCTGCGCAAGGGCATCAGTTGGACGCGCATTTTCGCGGACCTGGAAAAAGCCGTGCCGTACAACGTGCGGGTGATGCAGATTCATCCGACCGTGGATGCGGAGAACCATATCGTGCTGGATATGCAGGTGGGGGCGGAATCGTACGGGCCCGTGATCGAGATGTTGAAGAACCTGTCGCAGCCGCCGTTTGCGAATCCGCAGCCGAAGACGCAGCAGGCGCCAAGCCAAAGCGAGCCGCTGTGGCGATATCGCGTGAGTGTGCAATATGCGCAGAAATTGTAGGGCATGTGAGGCGCGCTATGCCGGCTAAGCTCAATCTCCCAGCCAAGATCAGTATAAGAGACCCGCGCATCGCGATGCGTGCGATCATCGGCGTGTTGCTGGCGGCGAATCTCGCGGCGGCGATTGCGGCGTTTCGGCCGTTCGGCGGATCGGCGGAGGACCTGCGGCGCGAGCAGCAGGCGCTCGAGGCACGGCTCGCGCAATCGCAGAAGCGGCTCGCCGCGAGCAAGCTGCTGGTGCAAAAAGTGCAGAAGGCGCGCAGCGAAGAGGATGCCTTCCTCAACAAGTATTTCACGGACGCGGGCTCGAACGGCGCGATGATCCTGACCGAGCTGAACCAGGCGGCGAAGGACGCCGGGATCAAGATGGGGCAGGCGACGTTCAGCACGGAAGCGATCGAAGGTAGCGACACGCTCCAGGAGCTGACCACGCAGGTGGGCTTCGAAGGCACTTACGCGAACTTCTGCAAGTTCGTCAATCTACTGGACAAATCGCCGCGCTTCATGATCATCGAAAACATGCAGGCGGCGGCGCCGCAGCAGCAGAACGGGCAGGCGCTGAACGTCACGCTGAAGATCGATACTTTCGTGCGGGGGAGCGTGTGATGAAGCTCGGCACGGAAGAGAAGAAGAAGGTCTACGTTCTCATCGGGCTGCTGGCGGTCGCTGCGTACTTCGTGTATTCGAATCTGCTCGCGGGTCCCTCCGTGCCGGCGGCTTCGGCTCCATCGACGGCGGCGGCAGCCGCTCCCGCGGTGGAAACCTCGCCACTCGCCGAGCCCGCGCCGCTGCCGAAGAGCGCGCGCGCTCCGGGCTTGCGCAACCGGGGCGAGGAATTCCACCCGGTGTGGATCGCGAAACGGCCGGAGGACCGGCCGGACCCGACCAAGGTCGATCCCACGCTGCGCTGGGATTTGTTTGCCAAAGTGCAGGAAGTGCCGCCGGCCGGCGGCGCGCGGAACCTGTTTCAGTTCGGGCAGGCGCCGGTGAAGGAAGCACCGAAACTGCCCGGGCCGGAGCCGATCGTCGCGGTGCATGCGTTCGTGGGACCGAAACAGCCGCCTCCGCCTCCACCGCCTCCACCACCCCCGCCGCCGCCGCCGATCCCGCTCAAGTTCTACGGTTATTCGACCGCGATGGTCAACGGGCGCAAGACGGCCTACTTCATGGACGGCGAGGAAATCCTGTTGGCCGCGGAAGGCGATACGCTGAAGAGAAGGTACAAGATCGTGCGCATCGGGCCGAATTCCGCGCTGGTCGAAGATCTCGACGCCAAGCACCAGCAAACGCTGCCGCTGGCGGAGGAGGGGCAGGGATGAGCGCCGGCCATCGGGCCATGCCGGGGCGCCGCCGCAGCAACGAATCCGGCTACGCGCTGCTGCTGGTGTTCCTGATGGCGGCGATGATCGCGATCTCGCTGTACATGGAGATCCCGCGCGTGGCCTTCGATACGCAGCGGCAGAAGGAAGACCTGCTGGTGTATCGCGGCGAGCAGTACAAGCGCGCCATCGAAGTTTATGTGCGCGCGACCAAGCACTTCCCGGCGAAGATCGAAGATCTGGAATCGACCAACGGCCGGCATTTCCTGCGCCGCCGGTACATCGACCCGATGACCGGCAAGGACGAATGGCGCGCCGTCCACAGCAACGGCATGGTGCTGACGGATTCCAAGGTCCAGAAGCAGCAGCCGGGGCAGAAGGACGATAAGGACACGACGGCGGGCCAGTATGTCGGGATCGTGGCCGGTCTGGGGGAGCAGCCGGGCACGACCGGAAGTGCGGTGAACCTGGCGATGCGCAAGCGGGACAGCGATAACAACGTGCTGCCGCCGCCGGGCGGGGCCAGTCCGGGGAATCCCGGCGATCCCACCGCGGCGCCTCCAGGCACGACCACGGCGAGCGCGGCGCCGGGTATGCCGCCCGTGCCGGGCATGCCGCCGGTTTCCGGGATGCCGGCGATGCCGGGGCAGAATCCGATGCCGGGGCAGGCGCCGCCGGTGATTCCGGGAGTGCCGATGCCGGGACAGCCGGGACAGCCCGGAATGCCGCCCAACAGCGGCACGACCGCGACGAACGGCGGGAGCAACTCCGGCGGATCGAGCTATCTGGGCAGCGGCGGATCGTATCTGGGCGGCGGCGGGTCGTATCTGGGCGGTTCGGCCGCGCCGCCGAGCGCGTACCGGCCGCCGGGGTCCGTCAACCAGCCGGGCTTTCCGCCGGGAATGCCGGTGAACTCGCAAACCGGGGGCGTCTCGGCGCAGACGGGCAACGCGATTACCGGCGGCGCGTTCGGCGCGGGCGGGCCGAATATGAACCCGACGGCAGCGCAGATGATCGGCAATCTGCTGACGCAGCCGCGGCCCGGCGGCCTGCCCACCAATACGAATGGCATGCAGGGCATGGGCGGAGGCATCGCCGGCTTCGCCAGCAAAGCGGACGAAGACAGCATCATGGTCTACAATGACCAGACCAATTACGGGCTGTGGGAGTTCGTCTTCGATCCGAGTAAGATCAAGCCGCTGCCGAATCCCAACACGGGTCCGGTAGGCACGCCGGCATCGCAAGTGGCCAACCAGTCGCAGGGCGGCCAGAGCCCGTTCACGGCGCCGAATCCATTTTCGAATCCGGGGCAGACGGCGCAGCCGATCGGCGCGAACCCTTTCGCCAGCCCGGGGCAGATGGGGCCGCGGCAGCAGTAGCGCTCGCGCGGCCGCCTATCGCAGCTCCATGATCACCGCGTCCAGCGCGATCTGCTTCTGGATGTTGCGGCGGACCAGGCCGGCGATTTCATCGGTTTTCTGCACGGCGCGGCGGATCCACGGGAATTCGACGTGCGCGGCGATGGATTCGAGCTCGCGGCGGATGTCCTGATTGCGCAGGCCGCCCGCGCCTTCGCGGAGCAGCATCACATCGCGCAGTAATTCGTAGAGCACCTTCAGATAGGCATCGAGCTTTTCGGCGCGGCCGCGGCCGATGGCCTCCGACACCGGGAGCCAGGCGGCGAACGGCGCCGCGCCGGCGGCCACTTTGAGCAGCGTGAGCATGGCGGCGCGGCGCTTATCGTAGGCTTCGAGATCGAGCGATGCGGCGAGGCCGGGGCTGCCGGCCGCGAGCGCCATGCGGCGCTCGGGATGGTCGAGGCCGCGGGCGCGGACGAACGCCCGCATCTCCTCCGGCGTGAGCGGCGCGAAGTGGAACGGCACGGCGCGCGAGCGGATGGTGGGCAGCAGGTCGTAGGCGTTTTCGGCGGTGAGGATCAGGACGAGGTGATCGGGCGGCTCCTCGAGCGTCTTGAGCAGCGAATTGGCGGCCTGCTCGTTGGCGCGGTCGACGCGATCGATCAGGAAGACGCGGCGGCTGCCGTGATGCGGCAGGAATTGCGCGCGCTCCTTGAGCAGGCGGGTCTGCTGGATCGAGATCTGGCGCAGCGGGCCATCCGGCGCGAAGGTGACGAAATCGGGGTGGGAGGCGAACAGGAGCGGATCGTCGTTGCGCTTTTCGGCGGGCCATTTTTCGCGGTCGGCGATGATTTCGCGGTTGGCCGGCGCGTTCAGGTCATCCTGCTCGATCAGCTCGGCATGGCCGAGCAGGCGCGCGCCGATGCGGCGGGCGAGGGTCGCCTTGCCGACGCCCTCGGGACCGGAGAACAGCAGCGTCTGCGGGAGGCGGTCCTGCGTGAGCATCTGTTCGAGTGCCTCGGCGGCGTGCGGGTTGCCCCAGAAGTTATCAAACATAGGCGCGGACCACCTCCCAGACGGTGCGCTCGATGGAGTCGATATCGGTGCGGCCGTCGACGATTTTGACGCGCGCGGGCTCGGCGGCGGCGAGCGCGCGGTAGGCATCGTAGACCTTGCGGTGGAATTCGGGCGACTGGTCGTCCATGCGGGTTTCGCAGTGCGGCTCGGCGAGGTTGCGCGCGCGGGCGCGGGCGAGGCTGGCTTCGGGGTCGACATCGACCAGGATGGTGAGGTCGGGCTTGAGGCCGCGGCACGCGATGCGGTCGAGCGCGAGGACGGCTTCGGCGCCGAGGCCGCGTCCGCAGCCCTGGTAGACGAGCGAGGAATCGGTGAAGCGGTCGGAAAGGACGACCTCGCCGCGGCGGAGCGCGGGCAGGATCCACTCGTCGACGTTCTGCGCGCGGGAAGCGAAGTAGAGGAGCAGCTCGGTGGTGGGGCTGAGCTCCTGATGGGCGCTATCGAGGAGGATGCGGCGGATCTTCTGCGCGATGGGCGGGCCGCCGGGCTCGGCGGTTTCGAGGACCGTCCGCCCCATGGCGCGCAGGCGGGCGGCAAGCCGGTGCATCTGGGTGGTCTTGCCGGAGCCGTCCATGCCTTCGAAGGTGATGAAGAGGCCGGGTGAGTTCACGGGAAACTTCTATTGTAGGGGGATTGGGGATTGGGGATTGGGGGCGCCTTACGGCGCTAGGGCTGCTCGTTGACTTCGAGGCGAAAGACATCCGGGCGGGCGTAGTGGCCGGCGACGTCGAGGTCGAATTTGCCTTCGGCGATCTCGCCGGGGTCGACTTCGGCGCGGAGGATGCATTCGCCGTCGTAGCAGGGGCCGGCCAGCACGCGGCCGAGCGGGCTCACGATGACGCTGCCGCCGCGGATCCATGAGGATTCGGGAGCGCCTTCCGGGCGGCTGTACTGGCAGGCGGAGAGGACGAAGCAGCGGCCTTCGAGGGCGATGTGGCGCATGGAGCCGGGCCAGCTCTCGCGGTCGTCGACGGTGGGCGCGCAATAGAACTGAATGCCTTTGCGGTACATAGCGGCGCGCAGCAGCGGCATGTAGTTTTCCCAGCAGATGACGGCGCCGATGCGGCCGAAGCCGGCGTCAAGGACCGGCAGGGTCGAGCCATCGCCGAAACCCCAGATGAGGCGCTCCATGGCGGTCGGCATGAGCTTGCGGTGTTTGGCGGCAAGGCGGCCATCGGGCGCGAAGAAGAGTGCCGTGCAGTAGAGCGTGCCGCCTTCGCGCTCGATCGCGCCGATCACCACCCACGCTCCGGCGGCGCGGGCGGCTTCGCCGAGGCGCTCCGTGGCGGGACCGGGGACATCGATGGCGCCTTCGTAGTAGCGGCGGAAGTCCTTGCGGCCTTCGGGCGTGCGGGAGCCGACGCGCGCGCCGAAATCCTGGCCCTTCGGGTAGCCGCCGATGAATGCTTCCGGGAATACGATCAACTGCGCGCCGGAGGCTTCGGCCAGGAGGCGCTCGGCTTTGGCGACGCCGGCCGCGGCATCGTAGAGAACGCCGCCGGCCTGAACGGCGGCAACGGAAACGGAGGGCATGGGGATATGATTTCACGGCCGGACCGCGGTTTCCACTTGACAGCCCAGTGAAGCGGGCGCATACTTCACTCGAATGCCAAGTGAAGACAAGCCGCGGCTCCAGGTTTTGCAGGGGACGCTGGATCTGATCGTGCTGCGCACGCTGGCGGCCATGGGGCCGCAGCACGCCTACGGGATCGCGACGCGGGTGCAGCAGGTTTCGGAGGATCTGTTGAGCCTCAACCAGGGGACGCTGTATCCGGCGCTGGTGCGGCTGGAGCAGCAGGGGTGGATCCGCGGGTCGTGGGGGCGCACGGAGAGCAACCGGGAGGCGCGGTTTTATGCGATTACGCGCGCGGGCCGGAAGGCGCTGGAAGAGGAGACGGCGCGCTGG
>DATGMB010000279.1:0-3842 GCA_035293845.1 Bryobacteraceae bacterium | reverse complement strand
CTCCTCGCCGGCATGCAGGATCTCGTCCGTCATGTGCGTGTACGCCCCGCCCGGCGACATGCAGTTGACCTGCACGTTGTGGTCGCGCACCTCATCGGCCAGGCATTCGGCGAAGCGCACCAGCGCCGCCTTGGACGCGGCGTACGCCGTGAAATTCGGCCGCGACCGCCCCGATCCGCCGCCCGCGATCAGGATGATCTTCCCGTTCCGCCGTTCAATCATCGGGGGCAGCGCCGCGCGGCAGGCGTTGACCGCGCCGAACAGGTTGATCTCGATGGTTTCGTTCCACTGCCGCGCCCGTGTTCCCAGGAGCGGGCCGATCGGCCCCTGCACGGCCGCCGCCGCGACCAGCACGTCCAGCCCGCCGAATACCACGCGCACGCGCTCCACCGCCGCCTGCATTTGCTCCAGATCGCGCACATCCGCGCGGATGCGCAGCGCGTTGCCGCCCGCCTGTTCGATCTCGAGCTTCGCCAGATCCAGCTCCGCCTGGCTGCGCGCCAGCAGGCCCACCCGCGCGCCCGCCTGCGCAAAGCCCATCGCCAGACGCTTCCCGACGCCTCGTCCCGCACCTGTAATGAGAACGCTCTTCCCGGTCACCGGCAGCACACTGCGATTGTAATCCGCTTTCACAACGCGGCCGTGAAACAATGGCCCTATGTCCATTCGCAGCCAGGCCCAATTCGAAAAGCTGCGGGCCATCGGCCGGATCGTACGGCGCGCGCTCGATGCCGCCGCCGCGGCCGTTCGCCCCGGCATCGCCACCGCGGAGCTCGATGCCATCGCCGCCCGCGTGCTGGCGGAGCACGGCGCGGAATCCGCGCCGCCCAAGGTCTACGGCTTTCCCGGCGCGCTGTGCATCAGCGTCAACGAGGAGGCGATCCACGGCATCCCCGGCGCGCGCGTTCTCTGCGCGGGCGACCTCGTCAAGCTGGACCTCGTCGCGGAAAAGGAAGGTTTCTTCGCGGATGCCGCCCTGACCGTCGCCGCCGGCGATCCGGCGGGCGCCGCGCAAGAGCTCGTGCGGTGCGCCGAGTCGGCCTTCTGGCAGGCGGCACGCGCCGCCACGGCCGGCAACCGCGTCTGCGAGATCGGTCGCGCCGTCGAGCGCGAAACCCGCCGCCGTGGCTTCCATGTCATGCGCGAGCTCTGCGGCCACGGTGTCGGCCGCGCGATTCACGAGCCGCCCAGCGTGCCCAATTACCACGACCCGCGCTTCCGCAGCCGCCTCACCGAGGGACTCGTCATTACCATCGAGCCCATCGTCGCCTCGGGCAGCGGCCAGGGCGTTCTCGCGGACGACGGGTGGACGATCCGCACCGCCGACGGCGGCTGGTCCGCGCATTATGAGCACTCGCTGGTGATCACGCGCGGCGAGCCCGTCCTGCTGACCGCGGCATAGATGCCGTGCGGCTGCCAGCGATCCGGAGGCCGTGCGGGCGCCCTGGAAGGCCGCGGCGAAATAGCGGATGGAAAACGTGCGCCTGAAGATGTATACTCCCTGCCAATTTCAGTTCTGAGAGACCGAAATCTCGAACGAAAAGGAGTCACACCGATGCGCAGGGTTTCGGGGCTGCTGCTCGTGGGGATTGCACTCCCTTTCTGGTCTGTTCCCGCCTGGGGACAGACCGATCCATGCGCCACACTTTCGGCCGCGCCGGAGACGTTGCACTATAACGCCAACGGCGGTCCGGTCGAGACCTTCACCGTAACCGCCGGTTCCGCCTGCTTCTGGTTCTTTCAGTTTCTGGGCGGCGATAGTTTCGTCCTGGCCCAGCCCGAACAATCGGGCACGGTCGTATTCGACCCCAAGACGAATCCGCTCCAGGCCGCGCCGAATCACCTGACCCACTCCCTCACCGAACAGTTCCAGGTGCGCTCCATATCGGCCCTCAGCACCGCCGCGTCGGCCACGATTACCGCGATCCAGGACCCGGCCTTTTCGGTATCCTGGACCTGCCCGCTGGTGTCCTCGAATCCGGTGATCGCCGGCTGTAACGGCCATGTGGGGGTCCCGTTTTCCGCACAACTGCTCGCCAGCGGGGGCCTGCCTCCCTATACTTTCTCGTCCGATCCGAACCATTTTCCATCCGGTTTGCCGCCGGGCCTGACGAATATCGGCCTTTCTCTCGATACGTCCACCGGCTTGATTTCCGGGACGCCGACCGGCAGCGGCACATTTGCGTTGCTCGTGATTTACGTGAAGGATGCGCATGGCGCAATCGCCGGCGCCGCCGCGAACATCACGATCTCCGGTCCGACGGACTGCGCTTCGATCATCAACAACGCCCTTCGCACGCAAACATCGGGAGACAAGATCTGCGCTACCTTCACACCCAATCAGGGCCTGTCACTACATGCGGCGGCGGCAGCCTGCGGGTTCAAGGATTTCGACTGGATTCAGCAGGTTCTGGTGCAATTCGATCCAAGCGGGTTCTATGCGAAAAATCTGAACAAAGCCTTCGACCCGGCCATTACCGGCCCTGTCCGGCTGACCAGCCGGAGGACGCCGTGGCACGATCCGCCGCAGGGCGGTGGGTACACGCCGCCCGCGGGAACCGCGGCCGCGGATAACAGCTACCCTTTCTACTACGATCCGGCGACCGAACTACCGAACCACGAGGATGGGACGCAAGATCCGGACGAATGCACCCTGGCGGCCTCCGCGGACCACACCCTTACCTTCTACGATGCTCCCGCGGATGCCTGTCTCCCCGGAGGAGTGCTCGTGGGCAGCGCTCTGTGCCGGGATCCGGTGCTCGCGCCGAAAGCGACCAGCCAGCCGAGAGGCAGCTTCGGCGGGTATTTTACACACCTGGCCGGCGTCAAGATGGACGGCACGGCTGCCGACCTGGGGATCGGCTTCACCTGGGTCAGCACGTACAACGGAACCACAGGCGGAGCCATCATCAAGAAAACGTATGCCCTCCCCGATGGCAACGGAACCGGCGGCGTGACCATTCTCGGCGTGAACCAGACCACCACCCTCGGCAGCTCCGGAGGACCGCCCGGGCCGCCGCCTCCACTCGCTTTCGGGAACGCCTGCGATGGAACATTCGGCGGCACGTTCAACGGCGATCTCACGATTTCGGCGGGCCAGAGCTGCACCTTTACCTTCGGCCACATCAACGGCAACGTGCAGGTGAACGGAGGAAGCCTGTCGCTCTCGGCCGTGCTGGTGAGCGGAAACGTGGAGGTGGACGGCGGCTCATTCTCGCTGGGCCCCGTCACTTCGGTCGACGGCAGCTTCCAGGCGCGCAATCTCGCCGCGGGCGCAGCGCCGAACCAGATTTGCGGCGCGACGGTATTCGGCGATGTGCAGTATATCGATAACGGAGCGCCGGTCCAGATCGGCTCCTCCGGTTCGTGCGCCGGAAACACGATTGGCGGCCATCTACAGCTTCAAAACAACTCCGGCGCGAACTCCATTTTCGGGAACTCCGTAGCCGATGAGCTGCACATCCAGAACAATACCGGGTCTACCCAGGTGTTCCACAACACGGTCCAAAAGATCCTGCACTGCGAAAACAACAGCTCCATCACCGGAGGCGGCAACACGGCGCAGCAGAAGCAAGGACAGTGCGCGGCATTCTAGGATGCCCCGGCATTGCCGGGCCCTGGCGGCTCATCGCGCCGGGCAGCCCCGGGCAGCGCCTGACAGCACGGCCTGACCAGCCCCTACCGGCGGCGTATCCGCGCCGGCGTATACACTATTCCCATGACCCGCTGCACGTCCTGCGGAAGCGAATCGCGCGAGCAGGCCCGCTACTGCGGAACCTGCGGCGCGGCGCTCGAAAGCTCGCCGGCGCCCGATTCCTTCGCCACCCGCACCGTGGCCGTCG
>DATGMB010000278.1:0-28651 GCA_035293845.1 Bryobacteraceae bacterium | reverse complement strand
CCCGCGGCAGCATCATCGCGACACCGGCGCCCAGCAATTTCCCGAACTGCTTGCGCGTCACCAGCCCGAGAGCTTCGAATTCCTTGCGGTCCTGCTCAAAATGATCCTGATCGCACATGTTGCCTCCTCGTTTCCGTCTCGGGTATTCTACCGCGCGGGGGCACGGCGGGCGCAACGGCCTCGACACGGTGGGCCCCGCTGCCCGCTCCGCGTGTGTGATAGAGTATCCCCGGTCCCGAGGTCCCATGCGTACACTCTTCGCCGCCATTCTGACCGCCGCCGCTGCCGGCGCGCAGCCCTCCGTTCCGGAGATTCCCTACGATTCCGCCGCGAATTTCTTCAAGCTCCCCGCCGATGTGAATTTCGGCGAGGTCGCCGGCGTTGCCGTGAATTCCAAGGGCCACATCTTCGTTTTCTCGCGCGGCAATACCACCGGCCCGGCGTACGGCGCCACCGCCGCACAGTTGCTCGAATTCGCCCCCGATGGCCGCTTCGTCCGCGAGATCGGCCGCAACCTCTACGCGTGGTCGTACGCGCACGCCGTCCGCTGCGATAAGGACGACAACATCTGGGTCATCGACAAGGGATCGGACATGATCGTCCGCTTCAACCCTGAGGGGCACGTCACCATGGTCTTCGGCCGCAAGAAGGAGGCCAGCGACGAAGCCGCGCCCTGGACGCGCGTCAACCCGCCGCGGCCCGCCATCGACGGGCAGTTCCGCCAGCCCACCGATGTGACGTGGGATGCGCAGGGCGACATCTTCATCAGCGACGGATACATCAACTCGCGGATTGCCAAGTACGACCGCAACGGCCGCTGGGTGAAGCAATGGGGCGACCGTGGCAGCAAGCCCGGCGAATTCAACACGCCGCATTCGATCGCAGCGGATGCCAAGGGGAACCTGTACGTTGCCGACCGCGGCAACCGTCGTATCCAGGTCTTCGATACCGACGGCAACTTCCTGCGCCAGATCACGATCGACGTGCCGGTGCCCGCCGGCGTGGTTCCGTGGATGGGGGCCATGCCTTCGCCCGAGTCCGCTGCGCGGCAGAGCGGTGCGCCGTGGGCCATCTGCATCACGCCCGGTCCAACGCAGTACCTCTACAGCGCCGATGCCTACCCCGGCCGCATCTACAAGCTCTCGCTTGATGGCAAGGTGCTGGGAATGCTCGGGACGTCGGGCCGGCAGCCGAAGGAGTTCGGGTGGATTCACGAGCTGGCCTGCCCCTCCGAGAATACGATCTACGCCGCCGAACTGCTCAACTGGCGCGTGCAGAAGCTGACGCTGCATCCGGAGAGGGCGGAGAAGGCGACGGGAGAGCGGTGAACCCCGCGTTTTAATTCCCGAAAACTACGATCCGCGCGCGATGGCCGCGGCTGAGCTTCCGGTCCAGCAATGGAATAGGGGAGCACCTTTCAGCGGGCAGCGTCGAGAGTTGTTCGATGAGATCCTCGATGTGCCGCGGATCGCGATGGCGCGCTTGACGAAATCGGAGCGGCTCATCCCCCACCACTACTTCCCCGCCGGCATCGCGAATTTCGCGTCGTCGATTGGAACGTTGTCCTGCACTTCCTTGATCTGAATCGTGAACCGGCCGTTTACTCGGGCCAGCGTCCAGCGGAACGGAATTTTCACGCCGTCCTGCTCGCGATAGTCCGCATAATCGACCTGCACCGGCAGCCGGCCCACCGGTGTATCCGTCGAGCGCAGCATTCGCAGCAGCAGGCCGGTGTTCGGATCGAAGTACAGGCGGACGGCGATGCCGCCGGGCGCCATGCCGTTGATGACGTTGCACATCACCCCGCCGGCTTCCTCCGGACGGCCGCGGCGAATCTGCGGCAGCAACTCTTTGATGCTGAGCGGCAGCGCGAACTGCGCGTCGAGCGCGGCGGAGGCGGCTTCCGACGGGCTCATCTCGTGCGCGGTTGCGCCATTGCCCATCCAGCCGTGGCGGCCGTCGAACGCAGTGTAGCTTTCGCGACCGTTCATGTGGCTCACTGAGACGCGCATGTTCGGGGCCTTGGTATAAATTTCGATCGGCGCTTCGTTGCTTCCCACCAGAATGGCGCCCTTCATCACGCGCGTGGTGATTTTCTTCAAGTTCTCCGCGTCACCCACCGCGGTCACGTATTTTTCGAGGATCTGATCGGGCGTGATTTGCGGCGCCCCGCCCGCCGCGGGCGCTGGGGATGCCGGGCGCGGCATCGCATCCGATTCCTGCACCGGCGGCATATTCACCGGCCGGACCGAGCCGCGGTGGCACGAAAAACACGTAATCTGCCGCTGGCCGCGGAAGCTCTCTTTGTTGATCGCGGCCTGCATGGCCATCATCTGCCGGGCCGTGCGCTTCGCCGGTTTATCATCGGCTTCCGGTTTGCCCTGGACATGGCAGAATTCGCAATTCACCCCGAGCGAGGACGCAATAAACGACATCGCCGGGCCCAGTTGATCGGCTGGCGTGCCCTTCAGCTCCGTGATGTTCTTGTAGACCTGCTCGGCGGTCTTGGGCTCCGGGGATTGCGCGGCGGCCGGACGCGGCATTGCCGCCAGTACAGCAGCAGCCAGAGATGTGGTGAGTATGTGCCGGTGCATAAGATCTCTTCCTCGCTTTACACGCTTTCCGGCCGCGGATGCACCCACGGCGCGCGATACGGCCTCGCCAGCAGGCGGTTGGCCTCCTCGTCGCCGATGACGCGATTCGTCTTCGGGTCCCAGGCGAGCGTGCGGCCCAGCTTCATCGATAGGTTCGCCATGATGCAGCTCGCCGTCGAAATGTAGCCTTCCTCGATATCGGCCACCGGGCGTCCGCGCGTGGCGATGGCCTCGAGCCAATTCTGCATGTGATGCCGCATCGCCGGCGCGCAGTGCTTTTCCAGGTCTTTTTCCGTCTTGTCTTCCGGGTACTGATCGAGCTCGTAAACTACGTCCTGGTGGATCGGCTGCCCCTTGCCCACGGGAATGAAATCGTAGCTGTAGACGCTGGCCTTGAGTGTGCCCTTATCGCCGTAGAGCGTCGCGCCCCACTGGTATTTCGGGTCGGGCGAGTCGCCCCACGTGCGGTGTTGCCAGATCACCTTGACGTCGTCGTATTCGAACGTGGCGGTCTGGGTGTCCGTGATGTTGGCCTTGCTCCCCTTTGAAACCAGGATTCCGCCCGAAGACGAAATGCGCTTCGGCCATCCCAGCCCCATCATCCACCGCACCATGTCGAACATGTGGATCGCCATGTCCCCCACGATGCCGTTGCCGTATTCCATAAAGGCGCGCCAGCCGCGCGGGTGCATGATGCGGTTGAACGGACGCATCGGCGCGGGCCCGGTCCACATCTCGTAATCGAGATATTCGGGCGGCGGCGTGTCCGGGAAGTTGGTTTCGTTGCGCATGTGGTAATAGCAGTAGATCTCGACCAGCCCGACCTTGCCGAGCAATCCCTCCTTCACCACCTTCTCGCGCGCGTCGACCAGATGCGGCGTGCTGCGCCGCTGCGTGCCAATCTGCACCACGCGCCCATATTTCCGGGCGGCGGTGAGCATGGCATGGCCTTCCATCACGTCCACGCTGATGGGCTTCTGGCAGAACACGTCGATGCCGGAACGGCACGCTTCGATCATCGGCAGCGCGTGCCAGTGGTCCGGCGTGCCGATCAGCACGGCGTCGAGGTCCTTTTCCGCGAGCATCTTGCGATAGTCGCTATAAGTCCGCGGCCGTTTCTTCGATTTCTGCCGCGTGGCCACCATGTCCGCCGCGGCGGAAAGCATGTTGCGGTCGACGTCGCATAGCGACACCACCTCCACCGGCGACACCTGTATCAGCCGGAACAGGTCCGATTTCCCGTACCACCCGCATCCGATCAGTCCGACGCGCAGCGTCTTCTGATCGCCGTAAGACAATGCCGAAAGCCCGAGCCCTGCCGCGCCCGCGGCGAGAAATTGACGACGGTCCATACCGTGAGGCAGTATATCAGGAGTCGGTCTGACTTATGCTTCGCCTGCTTCGCCGCGACCTTGCGGGCGGAATGACATCTGATCCCCTGATAGAATGCCCGCATGGACCGCCGCTCGTTCATGGCCCTCTCTGCCGGCGTCGCCGCCGCGCTTCCGCTTGAGGCTCAGATCCGCCGTCCCGCCGGCACTCACCTCCGCCTCGGCCTCAACGCCTATTCCTTCAACCGGCCGCTGATGGCCGGTACCATGAAACTCGCCGACGTCCTCGATTACTGCGCCGCCCACAACATCGATGGCGTCGACCTCACCGGCTACTACTTCCCCGGCTATCCGGCCGTACCGTCCGACGATTTTCTCTACGGCATCAAGCGCCGCGCATTCTTGAACGGCGTCACGATCAGCGGCAGCGGTGTACGCAACGATTTCGCTGGCGGCGATGAACCGGCGCGCCGGCGCGATATCGCCATGGTCAAGGCGTGGATTGACGCCGCTCAGAAGTTCGGGGCCTCCGTCCTGCGCGTCTTCTCCGGCCCGCGCGCACCCGAAGGCCGCAGTTTCGACCAGGTGCTCGAATACATGGTCCCGGCGTTCCGCGAATGCGCCGCTTATGCAGCAACGCGCGGCGTGATCCTCGGCCTGCAGCATCACAATGATTTCCTGAAAACCGCGGAGCAGACGATCCGCGTCATCAAGGCTGTGAATTCCGAGTGGTTCTCCGTGATTCTCGACGTCGGCAGCCTGCGCCAGGGCGATCCCTACGAAGAGATCGCGCGCCTCATTCCCTACGCGTGCACCTGGCAGATCAAGGAGACCGTCTGGTACGGCGAGAAGGAGACGCCGATCGACCTGCCGCGACTTCGTGCCCTCATCGAGAAGACTGGCTACCGCGGCTTTCTGCCGATCGAATCGCTGGCCCCCGGCGACCCTACCGCGTTTTTGGAAAAGGTCCGGCGCGCGATGATCGCGTGAACGGGATTACCATGGCACTCAGCCGCCGCAACTGGTTCGCCTTCGCCGGCACGGCCGCGGCTCGACTGTGTGCACAGGGTATTTCGACCCGCAACGTTGCGCCAATGCCGCGCGGCAAGCCCTCCGGACTGCCGTTCGCCGCCCGCTTCACGGACGTCGCCTCTGCGGCTGGCCTGAAACAGCCTATTGTCTACGGCGGCATCGACCGAAAGTCGTTCATCATTGAGACCGTCGGCTGTGGCGCCGCCTTCCTGGACTACGACAACGACGGCTGGCTCGACATCTTCCTGCTCGCCGGCACGACGCTCGATGGCTCGCGCCGCGGCTCCAACCGCCTCTACCGGAACAATCGCGATGGCACGTTCACGGACGTCAGCGCCAAATCCGGCCTCGCCCGAACCGGCTGGGCCTCTGCGGTCACGGTCGGCGATTACAACAACGACGGCTTCGAGGACCTCTTCATCACCTGCTGGGGGCAGAACATCCTCTACCGCAATAACGGTGACGGCACGTTCACGGATGTAACCCGCGAGGCCGGCCTGCTCCGCGAGGGCACGCATTGGGGGTCCGGCTGCGCCTTCCTCGATTACGACCGCGACGGCCGCCTCGACCTGTTCATCGCCAATTACCTCGAATTCAGTACGGATTCGGCGCCCCGGCCCGGCGCCAACGCCTTCTGCGACTGGAAGGGCGTGCCGGTCAACTGCGGCCCGCGCGGGCTGCCGCCGGGCTCTCCGGCTCTCTACCACAATCATGGCGATGGCACGTTCCGCGAGGTCACACGGGAAGCCGGTCTCGAACACCTGAAGGGCTACATGATGACAGCGGTCGCCGCCGACCTGGATTCCGACGGCTGGCCGGATCTATACGTCGCCTGCGACTCGACGCCCAGCATGCTCCTCCGCAATAACCGGAACGGCACGTTCACCGATGTGGGCCTCGAGTCCGGTGTCGCCGTCAACGAGGACGGCAACGAGCAGGCCGGCATGGGCGTCGCCATCGCCGATTACAACCTCGATGGGAGCCTCGATATCTTCAAGACGCACTTTGCCGATGACACCAATATTCTGTATCGCAACAATGGCAAAGGCGGCTTCGAGGACGTCACCAACTCCGCCGGCCTCGGCGTCGAAACCCGCTTCGTCGGGTGGGGCGCCGGCATTGTGGATCTCGACAATGACGGCAATCCCGATCTCTTCTACGTCACCGGCAGTGTCTATCCGGAGGTGGCGCAGCGCCTGCCCGAGTACCCGCTGGCCACCCCGCGCGTCATCTTCCGCAATCTCGGAGGCGGCCGCTTCGAGGAGTTGATCGAGACCGCGGGCCCTGGCATCGCCGCGCCCCATTGCAGCCGCGGCTGTGCTTTCGGGGATTTCGATAACGACGGCGACGTCGATATCCTCATTGTCAACCTCAATGAGCCGCCGTCCCTGCTGCGCAACGACGTTACCGGCGGCGGGCATTGGCTCAAGGTCAAGCTGGAAGGCGTGAAATCCAACCGGAGCGCGATCGGCGCCCGCGTCACTGCGCATTTCGGGGGGAAAATACAGGCGCAGGAAATCCAGAGCCAGGCCAGTTTCTATTCCGTCAACGACTCCCGCCTGCACTTCGGGCTGGGCGCAGCCGAATCCGCCGACCTCGAAATCCGCTGGCCATCCGGCGCCCGCGAAATCCTGCGCAACGTGCGCGCCGACCGTCTGGTGGTGGTTCGCGAAGGCGCGGGCATCGTGCGGAGCGACCGATTCCGGCCCCGTTAGTGCGGTGGCATCACCGCAGCTATCCGCAGCGCTGTTCTCCTATTTCTTCAGCATGGTTCCCAGCTTCGCCTCGCGCGCCGCTTTGACACGCGCTCCCTCCGCGAACCACCGCCGGCTCTCCTCGACTTCCCCCTTCTGACGCAGCAGTTGCCCCAGCGTGTTGTACGGCCCCGGATTGTCTGGATCCAGCCGGATCGCCATCCGCAGCGCCTCCTCGGCGCCCTCCAGGTCGCCCGCCTGCTTCGATGCCGTCCCCAGCATGAAATAGGCCTCGGCGTAATCCGGCCGCAGCCCGATCGCAGCGCGCATCTCCTTCGCCACCTGTTCGAAATCGCCGGTTTGCCAGCAGGCGATCCCGATCATGTAGTGCGCCTCGGCCATTCGCGGATCGAGCTCCAGCGCGCGAGCCAGTTCCTTCTTCGCGGCGTCGATCTCGTCCTTGTTCTTCAAGGCCACGCCGAGGTTGTAATGCGCCGCGGCATGGTTCGGATCGAGCGCAATGGCGGTGCGGAACTCCGCGATCGCGCGGTCCAGTTCGTCCTTTTTCAGGAACGCGTACCCCATATTGAAGCGTGCCGTAACATTCTGCGGAGCTGCCGCCAGCACCTTCTGGAACTCGGCGATGCCCTCGTCGGCGCGCCGCGCCTTTACCAGCGCCAGGCCCAGCATATTCCGCAGTTCGAGATTCGCCGGCTGGAGCTCCGCCGCGTGCCGGTACGCCGCCGCGGCGCCTTCCGGGTCGCCGGAATTTTCCAGCGCCGCACCCAGGTTCTGCCATGTGACGCCATCGGCCGGTTGCCGCGCCAGCGCCGCCTTCAGGTGCGCCGCGGCGGTCGCATGCTGTCCCGCCGCTTCGAGCGCCTGCCCGAACTTGGATTGATATGCCGCATTCTCCGGATCCAGCGCCGCCGCGCTCTGCAGGTGCGGAATGCTATTCGCGATGTCGTGCTCCAGGAAGTAGGCGGCTCCCAGATGAAACTGCGCGGGCGCATAGTGCGCGTCCAGGCCGATGGCGTGCTCGAAATGCGTGATCGCTTCCTGGCGGCGGCCCAGCACGGCCAGCAGAAACCCGATCTCGTCTTCGTACCGCGGCGAGCGCGGATTGAGCCGCGCGGCCTCCTGGAAGAGCCCGAGCGCGCCCGCCGCGTCTCCCTTCGCTTTCAGCGCGTTCGCGCGAGCCTCAATTTCCGCAAGGCTCGCCGCGGCGCACGCCGCTACCGAAAGCGCGACCACGGGGACCCAGGACCGATGCACGGCGCTATTCTACTGCAATATACTCTCGCTATGTGGCCTGCTCTGGGATTGCTGCTGCAACTCGCAGCCACACATCAATCGGCGCTCGACGCCTATCGCCAGCATCGTCTAGCCGATGCCGCCGCGCAGTTCGAGGCCGTGCTGAAGACGGAGCGTCCCGGCACGCCTGAGTATGGCGAGTCCGTCCTGCTGTTGGGCCAGAGCCTCTATCTTCAGGGCAAGTACGGCGAATCGATCCCCTGGCTGGAAAAAGCGGCCGCGGTCAAAGGCGCTCCGGTCGAGGCCGCTTATATGCTCGGCAATGCCTGCCTGCTCACCCGGCGCGCGGACCGCGCGCTAGCGGCATACGCCCAGCTTTTCCAGGTGGACCCCAAGTCCGCGGCCGCCCATCTTGCCACGGCGCGCATGATGATGCGCCAGGAAATGGATGACGACGCCGCCGCGCAGGCGCGCGCCGCCCTGGAACTGGATTCTCGTATCCCGGAGGCCCATTTCCTCCTCGGCGAAGTGGCCCTCTTCCACGGCGATTTTGACGTCGCGGCGGCCGAACTGCAAAAGGAGATTGCCCTCAATCCCGGCTATGCCATGGCCTACTACCGCCTGGGCGATGCCTACGGGCGCAAGGAACAGTGGCAGGAGGCCATTGCGCCGCTCGAGCGTTCCGTCTGGCTCAATCCGAACTACAGCGGGCCGTACATTCTGCTCGGCAAAGCATATCTCAAGCAAAAGGAATTCGCCAACGCGGAAGGCGTGCTCCGCCACGCGCTCCGCCTCGATCCCCAGAACCTCTCGGCGCACTACCTCCTCGCACAGGCCTTGCAGCAGGAGGGCAAATCGGAAGAGGCGGGCAGGGAATTCGCGCGCTGGAAGGAACTCAAGGGCGAGCCGTAGGGGAAGGCTCCGCTTGCCCGGCAGCTCGCCGATTTTCCACCGGCTTCCGGTATTGCATTGCTTTACCCGGAGCGATAGACTGCTTTGGCAATGAGTGCCCGAGGGTTGAGCGCGGCCTACGTTGATCCGCGCCTGCTGGAGATCGATAGAATTGTAGAAAGCCCCGCATTCCACAGCTCCGAATCGCTGTGCCGCCTGTTGCGGTATCTGGCGAACCGGACGGTGGCCGATCCGGGCGCCACAATTCGCGAGCACGAGATCGCCGCTGAAGTCTTCGGCCGCTCCGATGGCTTCGACCCACGGATCGATTCCACGGTGCGCGTCAATGTGGCCCGGCTCCGCGCACGGCTCATCGATTACTACAGCGGTCCGGGTTCGGGCGATCCGATGGTGGTCGAACTCCCGAAGGGAACCTACGGCGTAGCGTTCCACCCTCCCGCGAGTAAACCGCCCCGCGCGGTCTGGGAACCCGCCGGTTTGCAAGAGCCGCACGTTTCGCCGTCCACCCGGCGCCGTTTTCCCGGGGTCACAACTACGCGCCTGCTCGCGGTGGGGTTCACCGCCATGACCGTAGTGGCGATGCTCCTCGCCGCCGCCCTGCTGCTGGAGCACGCCGGACGACGCAGCGCTCCTGCGGCGCCCGTGATCGAGAATCGTTACCTCAGGCAATTCTGGGGTATGTTGCTCGAGGGATCCAGCGAGCCTTGGGTTGTGTTCAGCAACGCTACCTTCGTCGGCCGCCCCTCTACCGGCATGCGGTACCTCGTGCCTTCGCGTGATTCGGGCCGCGAAGTCCTGGACCTTTACACCGGAATCGGCGAAGTCCTCGGAATCCATGCTCTCGATCATGCCTTCGTGCGCCTCAACCGCTCCATGCGGGTGAAGCGCGGCGGCCTGCTCTCGCTCGATGATGTTCAGAACAACGATGTGGTGTACGTCGGCTCACCTTTGGAGAACCTCACGCTGCGCGATGTTCCGGGCCTTCAGGACTTCGAGTTCAAAATCATGGAGGATGGCGTCCGGCGTGGCGAGGGGGTGTTGGTCAACCGGCAGCCACGCCCCGGCGAGCCGCCGCAATATGTACCCAGCGGCTTCCCGCTGACCGAGGACTTCGCCGTCATCGCGCTCGTCCCCGGACTCAATCCTGCGCGCTGGGCGCTGATCCTGGCCGGAACCTCCACTCTCGGCACCCAGGGAGCCGCGGAATTCGTTTGCCGCGAAGATACCGTCCGGGAACTCCTCCATCGGATGGGCGCCACCAACGGCGGAGTCCGTCCCTTCTTCGAGGCCGTGCTGGATGTCCAGATCAAGGGCGGCGTCCCCGTCCACTCCAATCTGGTCGCGTTTCACAAGCGGCGTTCTTCGTAATTTCTACGTTCGTTTGCGGCTATCCTGAGGAGAGATGTACTTTTCTCGACCGCAACCGTCTGTTACATCGCCCTTAACACACGCCTTAGTGCTATCGCCGGCTGCTTCTATCTAGTTGAAAACGGGCTAGCTGGCCGTGCGTAGGCGTTGTTAACGCGGCCGTGCCCTGCCTGCCTCGGTTTTTCACTACCATTCCGCCACCGGGACACATACAATCCCTCAAAGATCCACGGCGCCGGACTGCCGGCGGCCGCAAATGCCAGTAGCGGAGGAGAGGGATGCACTACAAAACTCGCGCAATGCGCTTCGGCGCGGCCATCATGCCCGCACTCTTTGGTCTGTTGCTCCTCGGAGGCCCGGTCTACGCGCAGCAGGTGTTCGGCAGTATCTTTGGCACCGTAACCGACCCTTCAGGATCGGCGGTGGCGAACGCGCGCGTCACCGTCACGGATGTGAATAAAGGCACAACATTTCAAGTCTCGACCAACGAAGCCGGCGCCTACAGCAAGGGCCAGTTGATCCCGGATACTTACACCGTAGAAATCGAGGCTAAGGGGTTCCAGCGTGTCAAGTCGGACGAGATTCGGGTCCATGTCGACGAAGCCGCGCGCTACGATGTCACCCTTAAAGTCGGAGATGTCGCCACCGAAGTCGAGGTCACCGCGGCCGCGCCGTTGCTCCAGTCCGACCGTTCCGATGTCGCTCAGACCTTCAGCGCTCACGAGGTGAACAACCTGCCGAACCTCGGGCGGAACTTGCAATCGATGGAGCTGCTCAATCCCGGCACCGCCAAGATTGGCTGGCAGCATGCCTCGGACGAAAACCCGCAAGGCAGCATCCAGATGGTCGTCAACGGCCAGCTCTTCGACTCCATGGGCTATGAGTTGGACGGCACGACCAACCAGGATCCCATCCTCGGCATTATCGTAATCAACCCAACCTTCGATTCGGTCAACGAGCTCAAGCAGGCCAACCAGAATTTCGACGCCGAGTTCTCGTACGTCGGCGGCGGCATCGCATCGTATTCCACCAAGTCCGGGACCAACCAGATCCACGGCGATGCCTTCGAGTACCTGCTGCTCAATACCCCGGGTTTCACGACCTTCGCCGCCAACCCGTTCGTCGGCATCCCGGCCGCCACCTACCGCCAGAATCAGTTCGGCGGCTCCATCGCCGGCCCGATCAAAAAGGACAAGCTCTTCTACTTTGCAGACGTCCAATTGAATCGCCAATCCCAAGGCGGCTCGCTCGTGACCAGCGTCCCCACCGCCCAGAACCGGGCCGGCAATTTCAGCGATTGGGCTGCCTATAACCCCAACTTTGTGATTTACGATCCCACCACCGGCAATCCGCAGACCGGCGTCGGCCGCACGCCGTATCCCGGTAACACGATCCCGGCCAGCCAGATCAGTCCGCAGGCCAAAGCCATTGCCTCCTACTTCCCGCTGCCCAATTACCAGCAGATCGCCAACGCGCCGTTCGTCAACAATTACGCTATCAACGGAGCCGTCGCCATCCACGGCAATCAGTGGAATACGCGCGAAGATTACTACCTGAACCAGCACAACACCATCTTCGGCCGCTACAGCTACGCCGGATTCACCGAAACCGCGCCCGGCGCCTTCGGCCTGGAGGCCGGAGGACCGACGTTCGTCAATTACGCCGGCAACTCGCAGGCGCTGAATCAGAGCCTGGCCCTCGGCTGGACGCGCACCATCAGCACCACTCTGATCAACGAGTTCCGCTTCGGCTACATGCGTTACCACGTTTTCGATGTTCCCAACGGCTATGGCACCAGCCCCGCCAAGGACGCCGGCATCCCCGGACTGAACCTGGACAACACCTATACCTCCGGCATGCCCTTCTTCAATGTCCCGTCCCCCAACGATTCCTACCAGCTCGGCTATGCGCTCGGCGTTAATCAATGCAACTGTCCGCTAACCCAGACGGAGCGCCAGTATCAGTTTGTGGATAACGTCAGCAAGATCGTCGGGAAGCACAATCTCAAGTTTGGAGCGGACCTGCGCTATGCGCAGAACCTGCGCGTTCCCAGCGACAGCCACCGCGCCGGCGAGTTGACGTTCAATCCCGGCGTGACCGGGAATGTACCGGCCGTCGGCCAGAATGAAATCGGCGGCATCGGTCTTGCCACGTTCCTGCTCGGCGACGTCACCAATTTCAATCGTTATGTCAGTACCAGCACCAATGCCCAGGAGAGCCAGCCGCGCTACTTCTGGTACGGACAGGATGAGTGGCGCGCCACCCCGAGGCTGACCTTGAACCTCGGCATGCGCTGGGAAATGACGTTCCCGGAGTCCGTCAACGGGGCGGGGAATGGCGCGACCCTCAATTTGAGCAACGGCCTGATGTACGTGTTCGGCGTGGGTGGCGTCTCCAGACATGGCATCCAGACCATGAACTGGCATCACTTTGCGCCACGGGTAGGGGTAGCGTATCAGATCGATCCGAAGACAGTGGTCCGCGCCGGTTACGGGTGGTCTTACGACCTCGGCGTCTTCGGTTCCAACTTCGGCCACAACGTCACTCAGAATCCCCCGGTGCTCTCCAATCAAAGCGTGCAGCCGCCGAACGGCTTCACCGACGTCTTTACGCTCGCACAGGGCCCTCCCACCCTCGCGCCGGTCACAGTCAGCCCGCAGGGTACCTTCCCGCTGCCGCCCGATATCAACCCCAAGTTCCGGCCGGCGACCATCACCTTCCCGACCGTCTACCAGTACAATGTCGCGCTCCAGCACCAGTTGACGAGTAAGGTCGCGTTCACCGCTTCCTATGTGGGCAATGCCAACCGCCATGGCTTCATGGGCACCAGCAACACCATCAACCCCAATGAGGCGATCTTCTTCCCTGGCGTCTCCAACACCAACATCGACCGCCCGTTCTACCCCAAATTCGGCTGGACGAACGATCTCTCCTATTACTGCGATTGCGCCAACGAGCGCTACAACTCGTTCCAGGGCACGGTCAAAGTGAACGCCTGGAGCGGCTGGACGCTACAGGGCAGTTACACCTATCAGCGCCAATGGGGCGACGGCTGGGGTTACGACTCCAACTATTACTTCCTGTAGGACCGTGCAGCCGGAGCAGGCTATAGCGGCCTGCTGCCGCGAAGTCAGGTGACCATCACGCAGATTTACGAGATCCCCTACGGGCACGGCCGCAAGTACGGCGCGAATGTGAGTAGAGCCATGGATTACGCTCTCGGCGGCTGGACCATCAGCGGCATCACCACGATTTACAGTGGTTTCGGCTTCTCCCCCAGCCTCGAAAACTACGGTTCGCAAGGCGGCCAGCCGAATCAGGGCCCGAACAACCGGCCCAATCTCGGCAGCGGTGACCCGTTCGCCGGCGCGCAGGGCAACCGCAGCCAATGGTTTGTGGGCGGCATCGGCAGTGCCTTCCTGATTCCTGCTCCCAACACCTTCGGCAACTACCCGATCAACACGCTGTTCGGTCCGGGATTCTTCCAGCAGGACCTCACCATGGAGAAGACCTTCCACATCACCGAGCGGGTTGGACTCCAGTTGAGGACGGACGCCATCAACGTCTTCAACCATACGAACCTCGGCCTGCCGAACAGCGACGTGCAAAGCCCCAGCGCGGGCCAGATCACCGGGCTCGCCGCCGGAGCCATCATGCGCAGGCTCCAGTTCTCCGCGACCATGCGCTTCTAAGCTGCTGCGGCGCGCTCCAGCGTCCGTCCGGGTGCGCCTGAGACCGCTTGCCGCTGCCGCGACTTTCCAGCGCTGCTTTCGCCCCCGGCCGCCTTCCCGAGGACGATCGCGCACGGGAATAAAATGACGGGTGACGGAGTCCGGTTCTATGGACGTCACTTCGTGAGATCGCAAGACAGGCTGATCCGCTTCGAACAGCAGATTTCGCCGCATCTGCGGGCGGCGTACAATCTCGCCCGATGGCTCACCGGCAGCCATGAAGATGCCGAAGACGTTGTGCAGGAAGCCTTTCTGCGGGCGTTTTCGGCGTTTGACAACCTTCGCAACGACGACGGGAAAGCGTGGCTGCTCGCGATTGTCCGCAACACTGCTCTGACGTGGATCAAGCGGAACCGGGCTGTCCTCCCGATATCCGCGTTGAACCAGGAAATCGATGATCGGAGGGAGCCCTCGCCGGACCCGGAGCAGATGCTGCTGATCTTAGCCGACGGTCAGGAGATCCGGAGAGCCTTGCAACAATTGCCGTTGGAATTCCGCGAAGTAATCGTCTTGCGGGAGATCGAAGGGCTTGCTTATAAGGAGATCGCCGCGGCCGTCGGTGTCCCGCTAGGGACAGTCATGTCGCGCCTGGCGCGCGGTCGCGAATGGTTGCGGCGAATCGTGTCAGGCCCTCGGGAAGGAGCGAATCAGACGAGGAGCAAATCCGGATGAATTGCGAACACCTGAAAATGTATCTGGCGGCTTATCTGGACGACGAGTTGGACATCGCGGAGAGTCTTCGCCTGGACCAGCACCTCACCGAATGCGCAGAATGCCGGCGGCTTCAGGAAGAGCATCTCGCCTTGCGATCGGCCCTTCGCGATCCCGGCCTGCGATACGAGCCCAGCGCCGCGCTCGCCAATCGCGTCGCATCCGCCGTGCGCAGGAGGGCGAAGGAGTTATCCCGGGAGGAGTCGAGCCGGTTGGACTGGTTGCGGATGCCCTCCTTGCGGTGGGCTTCAGCCGCCACCGTGCTGGTGATGTTGAGCGCAGCCGTAACGGCGCTGATCCTCCAGAACGTGCGCTCCTCGCACGAGCAGCTCCTGGCTAGCGCGGTTCTCACGGGCCACATTCGATCGCTGCAGCCAGGGCACCTCGTCGATGTGCCGTCGTCCGATCGCCATACCGTCAAGCCTTGGTTTCAGGGCAAGCTGGATTTCGCACCGCCCGTCCCCGACCTGTCGGAATTGGGCTGGGTTCTAGTCGGCGGCCGCCTCGACTACCTTGATGGCCGGCCCGTTGCGGCCCTGGTCTACCAGCGCCGGATGCATAACATCAACGTCTTCACGTGGCCTCGTCAGGGAGCGGCCGACAAGAGCATCCAGCAGGACGACAGGCACGGCTATCAGATCCTGCACTGGAACGGCGCGGATATGACGTACTGGGTCGTCTCCGATCTGAACAGGGATGAGCTCATGGATTTCGCGCGCGCCCTGCGTGGACACTGATCGGGAATAGAGCCTCTGCCTTGCCAGTCTTGCAAGGCATGAGAATCATCGATCAGCGGCGGGGCCGCGCCGCTTACCCGGCAAGCCGCAAACGCGCCGTGATTGCGGATCGCGTCCGCCGCGCTAAGCCTGTGGATTCTGGTCTCCGTGTGGGTACACCGCCTCCCCCACGGTCTCGCCGGCGGCTCCGGCGCACCGCTTCTGCGCGGCGCGGAGATTCCGGGTTCGGTATTGGCAGTATTCAACCATTCCTGCATCGACTGTCACTCCGAAAAGACCCGCTGGCCCTGGTACAGCAATGTGGCGCCGGCATCGTGGCTGATCGAGCGCGACGTTCAGCGGGCGCGTAGCCATATGAATCTTTCCCGCTGGGACAGCCTCGACAGCGCCGCACAGCGAACGCTCCTCACCGCCATCGCAACGGTGATCGAGAATCGCGAAATGCCGCCGTCCCAGTACGTGATGGCGCACCCGCAGGCGAGACTGTCCGCGGCGGATTCCCTTCGCGTAATTGAATGGACGCATGCCGAGCGCCGCCGCCTGCGCGCATTTGCCTCGGCTCGCAACTCAAAATGAGCGGCCGCGCGGGCTTCGCGGGAATAATCGAACGCGCCCGGAAGTCCATCACATGTCTACACACCCGAAAGGAGAACGGCTTTGAACCAATTGATCGAGCATAACCATCACCTGGACAACATCGACCGCCGCGGGTTCCTGCGGTGCATGGCGTGGGCAGGAACGGGCGTCATCTGGACATTGGCGGGCGGCGTCCCAACATCCAGGCTGCTGGGCGCGGATACCAAGCCCTCGAAGGATGACTTCAGCTTTGTCCAGATCAGCGATAGCCATATCGGCTTCAACCGTCCGGCCAATACGGACGTGATCGGCACGATGAAGGCTGCGGTCGACAGGATCAACGCGCTCTCGCGCCAACCCGATTTCCTGATTCATACCGGCGACCTCACCCATCAGTCCAAGCCCGAGGAATTCGATGGCATGGACCAAATCCTGAAATCCGCCCGCACCAGGGACGTGTTCTACGTTCCCGGCGAACACGATACCGCCGCCGACGACGGCAAGGCCTACCTGGAGCGCTACGGCCGGAATACGAAGGGCAAAGGCTGGTACAGCTTCGATCACAAGGGCGTCCATTTTGTCGGCCTCGTGAACGTCATGCAACTGGAGGGCATGGGCAAGCTCGGGGCGGATCAACTCGAGTGGCTCGAAGGAGATTTGAAGGCCCGGGCGGCCAGCACACCCATCGTGCTCTTCGCGCATATCCCGTTATGGACGGTCTATCCCGAGTGGGGCTGGGGCACCCAGGACAGCGCCCAGGCGCTTGCGCTGCTCAGGCGCTTCGGCTCCGTCACCGTGCTGAATGGCCACATTCACCAAGTAATGCAGAAAGTCGAGGGCAACGTGACCTTTCACACCGCCATGTCGACGGCGTTTCCCCAGCCCGCGCCCGGCGCTGCGCCGGCGCCTGGTCCAATGAAGGTACCGGCCGATCAACTCCGCAGCGTCCTCGGAATCTCGAACGTGACTTTCGTGCGCCGCAACCACAGCCTGGCCGTTGTCAACTCGACGCTCGCGGAGGCGGCGGCGAAATGATACGGAACCGCCCGCTGACGTTCCTGATCGTGCTGGGGTTTTCCGCGTGGCTGGCTTATGTGGGATCCGGCTCGCGGCCATTATTGGCTCAGAACGATCCAGGAAGGCAGAGTTTTGAAAAGCGCTGCACGGGATGCCACGCTCTCGATACCGAAAAAGCAGGTCCCCGCCTGCGCGGAGTATATGGGCGGCGCGCCGGGAGCATCCCCTCCTTTCCGTACTCCGAGGCGCTTCGAAAATCAGCGATCACGTGGAGCGGCGATGCCCTGGACAAATGGCTCACCGATCCTGACGCCTTCATACCCGATAACGATATGGCGTTCCGGGTCACGAATCCGGAAGAGAGGGCGGCCATTATCGGCTATCTTAAGGAGCTGTCTGGCAAATGATCGATGAGCCTTTGCCGCGGATTGCCTGCGACCGCGTCAGTCGCGGAGGCCCGCCGGCTCTCAAAAAGTGACCCGCGCCGAGACCTGCACCAGCCGGGGAAAGTTCTGCTGCGCAATCGGCAGCTTTCCGAACCGTGCGTCGGTGTACGTCGTATCGGGCCCTCCGAACATCGGCGTGTTCGTCGTATTGAACGACTCGCCGCGAAGCTGAAGGGCGTACCGCTCGGTGACATGGAACGTCCGCGCGATCGTCATGTTGACGTTGCTCCGCCCGGGATTGCGTATCCAGGCAAAGCGGTCGCCGGTATCGCGCAGTGTGTAGCTTGCGCGGCCTTTCCAGCAGCCCGGCGTATTGTTGAACCACTGATCATGCGTCTGGTCGGCGACGAAGTAGCTCGCACACGTAAAAACGGCGTTGGGCCAATTCGTCGGATACCCCGCGTTGTAGGTGAACACGAAGTTGTAGTTCCAATCGCTCACCAGCGCCCGCACCGCGCGATTGCCGCCGCTCAGAAGCGCGCGCCGGTTGCCGAAAGGCAGGTCCCACACGCCGCTCACGGCCAGATTCTGCGGCTTATCGTAGTTCGAGAGCTCGTGCACCGGCCGCTCCGCAAGGTTCCAGTTGTTCAGGCGATGGTTCGCTTCGAATGTCTTCTGGTTGGTGTAGGAGAGGGTGGTCAGGAGGCCGCCCATGCGGCGATCGCCGAAAAATCGCCGTTCCATGCGCACTTGCAGAGAATCGTAGCGGTACTTCGACCACGGCTGCGTGGAAATCGTGATGCCGTTGAATAGCGGATACGGATAAAGCAGGCTTTCGGCGTTGAACGCCGGAGCCTTGCCGAAATCCGTGGTCGGCGGCAGGATGCCGTAAAAGGGATTCGGCACTTTACGGTTCAGATAGCTGTTGTCCTGATGCGCGATCAGAAAGTCCGCCATACTCACGTAGTCCATGTTTTCCGACATGGAATCGTGCACGGTCTGGCTGCCCACGTACGAGGCGTCCAGCTTCACGCCCCACGGAAACATGTGCTGGAGTCCAAGGGAGTACTGATACGTTCGCGGAATCGGCCTCTGGTGGCCATCGAAGCTGATCCCCAGCCCGGCGTTGGTCAGGAGTCCCAGCGATTCGCCGGTAGGCTGTACCAGCCCGTCCGGATAGGGATTCTGCAGCGAGTTCGGCCCCGTCAGACCGCCATTCGCCGGCGTGATGCTGCCGTCGAACGACGGCGCATAGTGTGTCTGCTGGCTGAAGCCGTCCGTGTAATTGCTTTGGGTCGCGGTCCGGTAGTAGATCCCGAAGCCCGTACGCAGCACCGTGTTCTTTTCGAACGCCCAGGCAAGTCCGGCGCGCGGCTGAAAGTCCGTGAAATCGGTGTTGTACACGCGGCGCGGGCCATTCCCGATGAACATCTTTCCGCCCAGCAGCGCCGCGGGCGGATTCGGGTATGGGTACTTCGGGTTGGTCGCGTCGTACTGCTGCTTGTCAGCGGCCCAGGCCGCGAGCACCTGACTGCTGAGGGGATTCACGCTGTTGAAGTCGAATCCCGAGTTGACGCGGTTCCATCGCTCGACGAATGGAATCTGGATGTCGTACCGCAGGCCGAGGTTCAGGGTCAGCTTATGGCCCGCGCGCCAATCGTCCTGGACGTAACCCGCCACATAGGGCCAGGTCCGGTAATAGGTGTCGTTGTAGTCGATATAGCCGCTGTTCGGCAGCCCCAGCAGCAGGCTGGCGATGCCGCTGCCGTCCGAGGAATTGCGGTTGCGGTCGGCATATTGCTGGGTCCAGCCATTCGTGAACGCGAATAGCCCGTTCGCGCGGCCGATATCGCCTGTCCCGATCGCCGCGTACACATACTCGAAGCCGTACCGCCGCGTGTGCGTGCCGCTGGTGTGGGTGATGCTCGGAGAGAAATCCCACTGATTATTCGTGCTCCAGGTGTACAGGTTGCCGATGATGTCGCTGTAACTGCTCAGCTGAATGCGCGGAGCAATATCGGTGTGGGTGGTCGGAGGGTGCGGCATCGTCATTCCCAGCGCCGTGGCGGTGATGTTGGACGATTCGGGCGGTCCGTCGGGGAAGTAGCTCGTGAAACGCCCGAACGAGAGGCGGAGGTCCAGCACGGAGGCCGGCGAGAGAATGTGAGTCCAATCGGCAATGTAGGTCTGCTGCGTCCGCTGGCTGTAGATGTTGCCTTGCATCGCGGGAGCGGGAAAACCGTTCTGGTTGCGGAATTCATGGCCATGCTGAAACGTGAACATCGCATACCAGCGATCCTTGTCGCCCGCCGCATGATCCCAGCGGCCCATCGGCTGATTGTACGCGTATTGACCGTCATTGCCCGTGGCGAAGAAGTTCTGCTGTAGGCCCGGCTGGTTGGGCAGCGGGTAAAGATCCAGAATCTTCTTGCCGATCGGACTGATGCGGCTGGCCGGAATGGCGTCGCCTGGAAACGGGTCGCGGATATAGGTTCCGAAGCAGCTTGTGCCTTTGGGCGTATCCACGCCGGATACGCATTTTCGCACCGTCAGCGGATCGAAGACGTTAATGTTGTACGCCGGGAAGTTCTGACCGTCCCGCAGCAGAGCCGGCGGCGTGTCCGTGACGAGCGGAAAGGGCACGCGCTCGCGGAAGCCTTCGAAGCTGAAAAAATAGAAATCTTTATCCTTCCGGATCGGGCCGCCCGCCGTGCCGCCGAACTGGTTGGTGATGTGCTTGCCGCGCGGAGCGCCCACCTGGTTGTTTTGTGTGGTGTTGGCATCCAGCATGGAATTGCGCAGGTAGTCGAATACCGAGCCGTGCAGGTGATTGGTTCCCGACTTGATCGTCGTATTGACGGTCCCGCCGCCCGTTCGCCCGTACTGCGCATCGTAAGTGTTGGTCATTACCTTGAATTCCTGGATGGCCTCCATGTTCGGCGAGATTTGCCAGGTGCCGGTCAGGCTGATGGGCGCGCCGTTCAGCAGAAACATATTCGTGCCCTGCACGCCGCCGTTCATGACGTAGGCGCCCGATACATCCCATCCGCGCGTGCCCGAGTATCCCGAGGCGCCGAACTGTTCCTGGGTGAATAGCACGCCGGTTGCTAGTTCCATCAGCATGTACGACTGCCGCCCATTCAGCGGATACTCCGAGGTCTCGACAGAATCGAAGTTGACGCCGCCCGACGCGTCGGCGCTGTCCGTGCCGCGCGAGATGCCGCTCACTGTGATCTCGGTATTCGCCTGGCCCACATCGAGCACGAAGGGCAGGTCGAGTTTGTCCGCCACCAGCAGCACCACGTTGTCCCGGCGATAGGATCGGAACCCGGGCGCCGTTACCTCGACGGCATAGGTGCCGGGGTTGAGGAACGCAAGCGTGTAGTAGCCCTCCGCATTGGTTTTGACCTCGGTCACCTCATTCGTGTGCGGTTGGATCGCTCGCACGACCGCATTAGGAATCGCAGAGTGGGAAGGATCGGTGACCTGGCCCGTAATCGTGGCCCGGTAATCCTGCCCCAGGAGAATCCAACAGGTAAGCAGAAAAGTGGGAAGCCGTGTCCCCCGCATTACGTTCCCGTTCATTTGTCCGATCATGATATCCCAATCTGCCTTGCCCGTTGCAGCGTGCAGGCGGGCGCCACTCATTCGGCGAGTGCCGGGGAGTACCTATCCTTGGGCCGGTGGCGTTCGCCGGGCCAGTCAATCGGGGCGGCCGCCGTTGTGGTCTAATACCTGCCGGGGTATACTATTCTCAGCTGAAGAGAGAGGCAATCTTGGCTCACATTATCCGGGATAAAAAGAAGATGCTGAATCGCGTCCGTCGCATTCGCGGCCAGATTGAGTCCGTCGAAGCCGCGATTGAGCGGGAAGCGGATTGCTCTGACGTGCTGCACACAATTTCTGCTTGCCGGGGAGCCATCAATGCCTTGATGGCAGAGGTCCTCGACGGACATATCCGTTTCCACGTAATGGACCCGGATCAAGATCCCAGATCGGAAAAGGCGAGGGCTACTCAGGAACTGATCGACGTTCTGCGTGCTTACCTGAAGTAGCGCTCGTCAACTGACGACTGCACGGGAGGGGAATCATGGCGGATGTAAAACCCGTCGAAACCACCGGAGAACGAGGCAAATTGGCCGGGTCGGCGCTCCATTCCGAACACATCAATGACGACTCTGCTCACGATTCGCAGGATCGCGAATCCGAAGATGACCATGAGCAAGGCTGGCTCGAATGGGCCCGGGTGGGGTTCGTTGGCGTCATTCTCGCCTTGGCTTGGCTGCGAATTGTTTCTCGCGTAAACGGCATCGATGTCCTCGCTCTCGCCGGCGTGCTGATCGGCGGCTACCCCATTTTCAAGGAAGCGATATCCGATCTCCTGGAACGGCGCATGACCATGGAACTCTCCATGACGATCGCGCTGCTGGCGGCATCGGCAATTGGGGAATTTTTCACGGCGCTGTTAATCACAGTGTTCGTGCTGATCGCCGAAATCCTGGAAGGCATGACTGTCGGACGGGGTAGGCGAGCCATCCGAGATCTCTTGGACCTGCTTCCGCAAACGGTCGAAGTGAGGTCGTCGAACGAGGTTGTGCCGCGAAATTTATCTGAAGTGAATGTTGGAGAGGTCGTAGTGGTGCGCCCCGGTGGACGTGTTCCAGTCGACGGCCTGGTGGTTGCTGGTCACTCCTTCGTGGACCAGGCGGCCATCACCGGCGAATCCATGCCGGTTGAGAAAGTCACCGGTACGTCTGTTTTTGCAGGCACGATTAACCAATCCGGAGTGTTGGAGATCCGCGCCGAGAAACTAGGCCGCGACACCGCTTTCGGGCGGATTGTTGAAGCTGTCGAACGGGCGGAGCGCTCGCGTGCTCCCATTCAACGCACTGCCGACCGTCTCGCTGGTTACCTGGTCTATTTTGCGCTGGGCTGCGCCGCTCTGACCTTCCTGATCACACGCGATGCCAGATCGACGATCTCCGTGATCGTAGTTGCCGGAGCGTGCGGTATTGCCGCCGGAACTCCTCTCGCTATTTTGGGCGCGATCGGCCGAGCGGCTCGCAAGGGAGCCATCGTGAAGGGCGGATTGTACCTGGAGACGCTGAGCAAGGTGGACGCGGTGGTTCTGGATAAGACCGGAACTCTGACTCTCGGCACTCCTGAAGTTGTCGATGTCGAGGTGTACGATGGAGTCGCCTCAAACGAGGTCATTCGAATAGCGGCGGCTGCAGAACGTTTCTCTGAGCATCCCCTGGCCAAAGCGATCGTGAATAGAGCGACGCAATTGAGCCTGCCAATCGGAGAGCCGGCCGGGTTCCGTTATCTGCCGGGTCAGGGCATCGTTTGTCACGTTGAGGGCCGGCCGACGCTTGTCGGCACACGTGGATTGATGGAACAACAGGGTATTCCGGTCCCGGCGGGCGGCAATGGTGGTCAGCGCTTCTCGGAGGTCCTCGTGGCTGCTGGAGGTACGGCGCTGGGATCGATCCGGATCGCCGACGTGCTTCGGGCTGAAGCAACCGCCGCCGTGGCCGAATTGAAAAACCTCGGTATCCGAACCGTTCTCCTTACCGGTGACGGCAAGGAGATCGCGGAAGCCACGGCCGCAGAACTGGGAGTGGACGAAGTTGATTCTGAATTGTTGCCGGACCAGAAAGTCGCCCGCGTCCGCGCCCTTCGGGCGTCAGGCAAAGTGGTCGCAATGGTGGGCGATGGGGTCAACGATGCGCCTGCCCTCCTGGAATCAAATGTAGGAATCGCCATGGGTTCGGGCACCGATGTCGCTCGCGAAAGCGCACCGGTTGTACTGCTAGGTAACGACTTGGTTCGCTTCGTCGAGGTGCTAAGGCTGGCCCGTCGATGCCGAGGGATCATCATGGCGAACTTCGCCGGCACTCTGGCAGTGGATAGCGTCGGGGTGCTCCTTGCTGCACTCGGCTTCTTACACCCGGTTTTGGCCGCGGTGATACACGTCTCTTCGGAGCTCCTGTTCATCCTGAATTCCGCACGCCTCCTCCAGTTCTCAGGTGACGCAAGATGACATTCGTTCAACAGCGCTATTGGAGGTAGGAGCGGAGGCACTGACAAGGTCATCGGCGATAGCGGCGGCCTGCCCCATGAACCTCGTCCCGATTCAGAAGTTTTTTTTTCGATGGTGTGCGCTATATAAACGATCTTTAACAAGAATTCTTGCAGAAAATTCTTTACAAGGATACCCCGGCGGGTATACGCTGTCTATGGGTGACCATGCCGGTCAAACCCAAATCTCAGGAGAAAGGAGGCCCATGTTGTCCGACGGCGGCACTAGTTGCGTGCGCGAACAGCAGAATGATACCGACTCATTGGAGCCTCCGTCTCTGACGGATCTCCTCTGATCCGATAGCCCTCCGCTATCCGCGCTTCTCGAAATCGCAGAAACCATCAGTCCGCACGTATTGGCGAGCTGTCGGCCCAGCTGTTCAGATCGGCTGGGCGTGCGCCTGGCGTGTGCGCCTAAAGATTCGATGCTTATGCCGCTCATACGGACCGAATAAACAACGCCCTTTCCGGGAGATCGTCGTGCGACTCGCGATCGCTGCCCGCGTTCCAGCGCCGGCGGAGAATACATCAACGAAAGGAGAACACCCCAATGCGGATGAAAACAATGAAAGCGCTGAAAATGACGGCCCACTGGATTGAACGGGTCCTCGAAGTGCGTTTGCCGATGGACGCGCTGTATGGGCTCCGCACCCGATGAGAGCCGAAGTCAGTAGGGATGTTTGAATTCAGTACGAATCGAACGTGACCGAGCCTCCGGGTAAACCGGGAGAATCCGTTCCGACGATAGCTTAGGCCAGCCGTTTCTATCGGCCTGCAGCCTTCGTCGGGCCGGACTCCCCATCAAAAATCGACAAAACAGCGCACCCAATCGGTGCCTGCACTGGAAGTGTGCTTAGGCATATGGGAGAGGAAATCATGACGTCGATCCAGAAAGTGAGTTTAGAAATCGCGGTGCTGCTCTCGCTGCTTGGAAGCGCGTGGGGAGCTGATACATCGGGCAAGATCCTTGGAACCGTGAAGGATCCCGCCGGCAATCTGATTCCACACGCTAATGTGACTCTGACCAACCGGGCCACCGGCGTTTAACAGACGACACTCGCCGACGCCGCAGGTGCCTTTGCATTCCCGGTGGTCCCCGTTGGCACGTATGAACTCGTCGTGACTATGGAAAACTTCCGGCCTTATAAGCGCCCGGACCTTGTCATTGATCTCGGCAGCGCCGTCCAGTTGGAGATTCCTCTCGAACTCGCTGACGTAAATGAAAGCGTAACCGTGGCGGAGGATGCCGCCCAGGTTGAGACATCCGATACGAAGCTCGGCCAGGTGATCGGCAACAAACAGCTGACAGCGCTGCCATTAAATGGCCGTAGCTATACGGATCTACTGGCGATCCAAGGTGGCGTTACTCCCATCACCACGAGCGGAGCGGGAAACAGCACGTCGGGCGGTGGATTTGGTGCCGTTCCGGCTGCAGGCAACAGCAATACAGGGCAGTTCTCGATTAACGGACAGAGGGAGTCGGCTAACGGCTTCTATTTGAATGGCGCCAGCGTTCAAGAGACGATCGGACAACAGGCCGGCATCATTCCCAACCTGGATTCGATTGCCGAGTTCCGCATCCTCACCAGCAATGCAGACGCTGAATATGGCGGGTACAGCGGCGGGATCATCAACGTGATCACGAAATCCGGAGGCAACGAATTCCACGGGTCCACTTTCGAATTCCTCCGTAACACGGATCTCGATGCCCGCGGATTCTTCTCACCCGAACGCTCGGCTTTTCAGCAAAACCAGTTCGGCGGCACCGTGGGCGGGCCGATTCGCAAGAACCAGCTCTTCTTTTTCGGCGATTATCAGGGGCAGCGAACGATTCAGGGCATGGAGACTGGCCTGATTCAGGTGCCGTCGCTTGCCAATCGTACCGGTAACTTCTCGGACGCTGCCGGCACTTTGACCGGAAGCGTGAACGGCGACTACCTGGCTCAAACGCTGACCAATCGTCTTGGCTACGGCGTGACCGCTGGAGAGCCGTACTATACGGCAGGCTGCACCAATCCATCCCAGTGCGTGTTTCCAAACGCGATCATCCCGCAGCGGGCATTTTCCGTACCCGCAACGCATCTCTTGCAGTACATTCCGGCTCCGAATTTCGGCACCGACATCTTCTCCTCGGGCTCGGAGAAGAATCGGCTGAATGATGAAAAGGCCGCAATGCGCATCGATGTCAGCTCCCAGAAACACGGCGCTTTCTATTTCTATGACCTCGCCGACAACTACGACCAAAATAATCCCTATCCGAGCGGTTTCGGAGGAGCGACCGTTCCAGGCTTTAACGCGCTTTCCAACGGTCTTACGCAGTTAATCGCGCTGAGCCACACCATGGGCTTCGGCTCCGCGGCGGTGAACGAGGCCCGGGTCAGCTTTACCCGTCTGAACAATCGGCTCGGCACACCCCAAGGCGGTGTCGGCGTAAGCCTGGCAGACCAGGGGTTCTCCACAGGACCTGCCGGCATCCACCCTGGCTTTCCCCAATATGAGGGTGTCGAGACTCTTTACTTCAACACATTCACGGTTGGCACCAATCCTTTTTCGCTCGACCAGGTGAATAATACTTACGAGGCCGGCGACAATTTCTCCAAGGTTCGCGGGAGTCACACCCTGAAGTTTGGCGGCCAATACACTCGATTCGACGTCAAGCAACTCCCGAACCTTGTCGCCAATGGGACATTCTCGTTCTTTGGCTCGGGCGCGCAATCCACCGGCAACGGATTCGCGGATTTTCTCCTGGGCCTGCCCGACAATTATTCGCAACAGTCCTCGCCAGCGTTCTATGAGCTCTCGGCCGTAGCGGGAATCTTTGCCCAAGATAGCTGGCGGGTGCGCTCGAACCTGACCGTGAACTTCGGCCTCCGGTGGGACTATGTCCGGCCGTGGTCCGAAGAGCACAACCAGACTTCCACATTAATTCTCGGTCGAAACTCGGTACAGTTTCCCGGCGCGCCGTCCGGCTATGTGTTGCCGGGCGATCCGGGGGTGCCATCGACGATTGCTCCGACTCCCCTCAATGACGTTTCGCCGCGCTTCGGCCTGGCCTATTCACCAGGCGGGGCCGATGGCTGGTTGAAGAAACTAACGGGTGGTCCGGGCAAGACCAGCATTCGCGTCGGTGCGGGGCGATTTTTCACCGCAATCGAAGGCTTGACCGTCGCCTATCCGACCGGCAATCCACCGTATGGCCTGACCTACGTCAGTCCGGAGCCACCGGAATTCGCGCAGCCGTTTGTGGGGGCGCTCACCGGCACTCAATATACTCAGCAGTTTCCTGTCAAAGTCCCGCCGTATAACGTGTCGCAGGCCAATCCCTTCTCGACCGATTGGAGCCGGTACGTTCCGATCAACGGAGCCATCAGCTACTTCTATAAGAATCGGACGCCTTACGCAATGACGGCCAATGTTACGATCGAGCGTCAAATCGGTAGCAGCTATCTTGCGTCTGCCAGTTATGTCGGTTCTCTGGGGAGGCACTTGCTTACATCGCTCGGCGCAAATCCCGGCGTTCCATCGCTCTGCCTGGGCCTGAGCCAACCTCAGAACGTTGCTCCAGGCACACCAACATGCGGTCCTTTCGGGGAAAATGGCGTTTATACCAGGCCCGGCGGAACGGTCGTGAACGGGACGCGCGCGCCTTTCAGCAACGAAATCGGAAGCGACGGGTACTTCGCCAATATGGGCAACTCGAATTACAATGCGCTGCAACTCACGCTGAAGCGCAGCAGAGGTCCGCTGACGCTCCTCGCGAGCTATAGCTACGGCAAATCGCTCGATTGGTCGTCGAATCTGCAGGAACAGGTCGACCCATACAACTACCGCAAGCTGTACGGAATTTCGCGCTTCGATATCAAGCACAACTTCGTTTTCAGCTACACCTGCGAACTTCCGTTTACCAACGCGTTCCGGACCAGGAGCCGGCTCGCGGAGGGCTGGGCGATCTCCGGTACTACACGCTTTTCCACGGGGCTGCCGGTTACGTTTGCCAGCTTCGGGGACAACGCTTTGATGGGGGTTCAGAACAACGGAGTCAATGGCGTCAGCATCGATCTTCCCGACGTGGTTCCGGGAAATCTGCAGATCAATCACGACCCACGGAACGGAAAGCCGTATTTCAACACCTCGCTGTTCAGCCCGAACGCACTCGGTACGCCGGGCACTTCGTCGCGCAGGTTCTTTTACAGCCCGGGAATGGCGAACTACAACATCGCCCTTCAAAAGCTGACCCGGCTTTCAGAATCGACGAAGATCGAGCTCCGCTTCGAGACTTTCAACGCATTCAACCATACGCAGTTTTTCGGTGACGACTTTGTGGACGGCAACATCAATAGCGCCACGTTCGGGTATGTTACACATGCCGCCCCGCCTCGGATTTCGCAGGTAGCGGCGAAGTTCACGTTCTGAATGGTTGCCAAAGGAGATTGGCCCTGTGGCTGGCGTGCCGGTATTCCATGGACGCAGAATGAGGATTAACGGAGCGTAAAATGGCTGATTTGACAATCCAGAGCTTTGCAGCACGGTTCGCTGTGGCACTGGTCCTTGGTGCGCTCATCGGGTTGGAACGGCAATGGCGACAGCGGATGGCGGGCACACGCACCAACGCTTTGGTTGCCGGCGGCGCGGCGGTGTTCAGCATGTGCGGCTTCCTGGTTACCGGAGACGCCACCGCTCAGGGGCGCATCGTCTCGTATGTGGTTTCCGGCGTCGGCTTCCTCGGGGCCGGCGTGATTTTCAAGGAGAGCACTCAGGTTCGGGGCCTAAACACAGCCGCCACAATCTGGTGTTCAGCAGCAGTAGGGGTAGTTACCGCCTTGGGATACCCACATTATGCAGCCATCGTGATGGCCGGAGTGCTACTCACGAACACCGCTTTGCGCCCGCTCGCTTATAAACTGCATCCCCCTGCGGCTGAATTCAAACCGGAGGCAGTCTGCTACCATGTGGAGCTCACCTGCCGAGCGCAGGAGGAATCCCGGGTCCGTTCATTGCTTTTGCAAACAGTCGGCCGTCTACCCTGCGCGCTTTACGCCCTGCGCAGCGAAGATCAACCCTGCGGTGTCCTGGTGGACGCGGACGTGCGGTTGCCGGGTCGCAACGACGAAATACTGGAGCAGATCGTAACCAGGCTGTCCCTCGAGGATTGCGTCACCGCGATCAGTTGGAAGTTGTTGCCCTCCTCAGGCGAACACCCAACCAGGTTGAGCACCGCGATCCAGGA
>DATGMB010000277.1:0-26589 GCA_035293845.1 Bryobacteraceae bacterium | reverse complement strand
CGCTTTCCCGATCAGGCCTCGATCGGCGAGATATTCGCAAGCCAGGGTCACGCCGCCGATGCCGAAATTGCGCCGGAAATGATCTTCGATCTCCGTAGCCGAGCGCGCTTCCGCGACCTCCACCAGGTGCTCCAGAATCGGTGCGAACAGCGCCTGCGTTCGCGCGGCCAGGTACTCTTCGATCGCCGAGAGCGCGGCCTCGACGCGCGGCCGGCTCTTCTTCGCGTTCAGCAGATCGGTGTAGAGAATCTTGAATACGTGAGGGTTCAGCTTCAAAGCCTGCGGGAGCGCTTCGCGGTCCACCAGCAGGCCGGCTTGGAGCACTTCGATCCTGGCCAGCGCATTCGCTGTGTAGAGAATCCAGAGCGCCGCATAATCGAGATCCCCGCGCGTGACGAGCCACTTCCGCGCTTTGTACAGGCACGGCAGGGCGTGAGTGGCCGCGGCCAGAAGCTGCACGCGGGTGTCGCGTTCGCCCCGTTGCGCCAGCCGCTGGCAGAGCGCGGCTATGGTCTCGTCATGAGTGTAGAGGAGGCGCCCTTTGGCCAGCAGGGAATGGATGAACGAGTTCGCCAGCGAGCCTTCCACGCTTTTGCGAAACTCCCCTCGCGTCATGAGGCTGGCATGGACGTTGATGCCGTCCGCATAGAGGGAAAGGCCCTCGCGGTCCGCCTTTTTGTCATCGATGGTCACGAGGACCAGGTCGATATCGGACCCCGACCACACGGTGTCGTGCGACAGGCTGCCGCAGAGAATCGCCGCGAGAACCGAGCGGTCGCGCTTCACCTGTTCGACCAACGCGGCCAGCGCCGCATGGAACCGGTCCTCGACTTGAGCTGCAGTAGAGCTGCGGGCCTGTGCCATTGCGCCTGCTTTCAGCTGATTATATCCTTCCGCCTTTCCTGCCCGCGCAGCATTCCCCATGCTACTGTAACGATTAGCGCCGCGCCCCGGATCGCCGAAGACCGCGGGCTCGAACTGCAAGGAGAAATCACCATGAGATTGGCGAAAGGGGCGTTGTTTCTCGCCCTGATGTCTGCGGGCTCCTGGGCCCAGGTCAACATAGGCGAACTGAAGCCCGAAGCCAGCCTGCCCTTCACCATGACCACGGTGGCTACCTTCAAGTTGCCCTGGCGGCTGGCATTCCTGCCCGATGGCCGCATGCTGGTCACGGAAAAGGTCGGGCCGGTCTGGCTGGTGTCCCAGCAGGGCGAAAAGATCCAGGTAGCCAATACACCGCAAGTCTATTACCAGGGCCAGAGCGGGATGCACGGCGTTTTCCTCTCGCCGCATTACGCGACCGATCACAGCATCTATCTCACCTACGCCGAGCCGGGCGATTACGGCGGCGGCCTCGCGCTGGCCCGCGCCAAACTGGTCGCCACCGCGACTTCCGCCAGCCTGGAAAATTTCGAAGTGCTCTGGCGCCAGCGGCCGACCGGCAAGGGCGGCCAGGAAGGCGCACAGGTCGCCTTCTCGCCCGATGGCAAGTATCTGTTTCTCGCGGTCGGCGACCGCCAGCGCATGACTCCCGCGCAGGACCCGGACCAGCCCGTGGGGAAGATCCTCCGCCTCACGCTCGATGGCAAGCCCGCCCCTGGCAATCCCAACTACGGCAAGACCGGCGCCGCCACCATTCCGCTGATCGATCCGCCCCGCGACACCGAAGCCGCCAAGACCGCCAAAGTGGTCAAGACCTACACATTTGACGGCCCCAACCTGACGCCCTCCGAGACGTGGGCCAGCGGCGTGCGCACACCCTATGGCCTGGCGTTTTCCCCCGCCGGAGAATTGTGGGAGGTCGAGCATGGCCCGCGCGGCGGCGACGAGCTGAACCTGATCGAGCCCGGCAAGAACTACGGGTGGCCGCTCGTCTCCTACGGCGAGAACTACAACGGCGTGCCCATTCCCAAGCCGGACACGCGCCCCGACCTCGCCAAGCCCGTGCTCTACTGGGTGCCGGTGATCGCGCCGGGCAACCTGATGTTCTACCGCGGAACCAAGACCTTTCCGCAATGGAACGGCAGCGGCTTCGTCAGCGGTCTCGGAACCAAGTCGCTCAACCGCATCCTCTTTGACGGCCACGGCGGCGCGAAGCCCGCCGAGCGATGGGATGTCGGCCGCCGGATCCGCGATGTGGAAGAGGGCCCGGATGGCTCGCTCTGGATGCTCGAAGACGCGAATCCCGGCGCCCTGATCCATGTGACGCCCAAATAGCGCTGCTCGTTAGAGGCGTCGCCTCATGGAACTGAAGCAGCTCCTCGCGGCAGCATCGCCGAGGCGCTCCGGCGATGAACTGGCGGGCATCGCAGCGGCCACCGCCGAGGGGCGGGTGCGCGCGCAAATGCGCCTCGCGGACCTGCCGTTGCGCTCGTTCCTCGATCAGCCGCTCATCCCGTACGAAATCGACGAAGTCACGCGGCTGATCTGCGATACCCACGACGCCGCCGCGTTCGCTCCCGTCGCGCACCTCACCGTCGGAGACTTCCGCGACTGGCTGCTCTCGGATGAGGCCACGGGCGACCGCCTGGCAGCGCTGGCGCCCGGGCTGACGCCGGAGATGGCCGCGGCTGTATCGAAGCTGATGCGGCTGCAGGACCTCGTCACCGTCGCGCGGAAACGGCCGGTCGTGACGCGCTTCCGCTCCACCATCGGACTGCCCGGCCGCCTCGCCACCCGGCTCCAGCCCAACCACCCCGCCGACGACCTCAAAGGCATCGCCGCCAGTGTCCTCGACGGCTTGACCTACGGCAACGGCGATGCCGTGATCGGCGTCAATCCCGCCACCGATAGCGTCGCGACCGTGGAGGCGATCCTGCGCATGCTGGACCAGATCCGCGAGCGCTACGCCATCCCGACCCAGACCTGCGTGCTCGCCCACGTAACCACGCAGATGGAAGCGCTGCGCCGCGGCGCGCCCGTCGATCTCGTGTTTCAATCGATCGCCGGCACGGAGGCCGCCAACGCCAGCTTCGGCGTGAACCTCGCGATGCTCGACGAAGCGCGCCAGGCGGCGCTCGAACTCGGCCGCGGCGAATTCGTCATGTACTTCGAAACCGGGCAAGGCAGCGCGCTCTCCGCCGGGGCGCACCACGGCCTCGACCAGCAGACCTGCGAAGCGCGCGCCTATGCCGTCGCCCGCCGCTACCGGCCGCTGCTGGTCAATTCCGTGGTGGGCTTCATCGGACCCGAGTACCTGTACGATGGCAAGCAGATCCTGCGCGCCGGCCTCGAAGACCATTTTTGCGGCAAACTGCTGGGCGTTCCCATGGGCTGCGACATCTGCTACACCAACCACGCCGAAGCCGACCAGGACGATATGGACGCGCTCCTGACCATGCTCGGCGTCGCCGGCGTGAACTATATTATGGGTGTGCCGGGCGCCGACGATGTGATGCTGCACTACCAGAGCACGAGTTTCCACGACGCCCTTTACCTGCGGTCCGTCCTCGGGTTGCGGCCCGCGCCGGAATTCGAGGCCTGGCTCGAACGGCGCCCCGATCTGCTCGCCGCGCAATGGCTATTGACCTGAAAGCCTTTACGCCGGCGCGGGTCGCGCTCGGCCGCGCCGGCCACAGCCTCCTCACCGCGGAGCTGCTGCGCTTCCAGCTCGACCACGCGCGGGCCCGCGATGCCGTCTATGAGCCGCTCAACCCGGCATGGCTGCCGCAGCCGCACATCGCGCTGCGCAGCGCGGCGCGCGACCGCGGGGAATATCTCCGCCGTCCCGATCTCGGCCGCAAGCTGAGCGCGGACTCGCTCCCGCTCCTCGCCCCCGGCGAGTACGACGCCGCCATCGTGATGGCGGACGGGCTATCGGCCACAGCCGTCCACCGGCACGCCGCGCCAGTGTGGGAGACGCTATCCGCGCGGCTGGCGCAGGAATCCTGGCGAATCGCGCCTCTCTGCGTGGTGGCCCAGGGACGCGTGGCGATCGGCGACGAGATCGGCGAGCGGCTGGGAGCGAAGCAGGCGGTCGTACTGATCGGCGAGCGTCCAGGCCTGACTTCCCCGGATAGCCTCGGCATTTATCTCACCTGGGATCCCCGCCCCGGCCGCACGGACGCGGAGCGGAACTGCATCTCCAACGTGCGCCCGGAGGGGATTTCGTACGAGCTTGCAGCGCACAAGCTCCTCTACCTCATGAATGCCGCCCGCACGCGGCGGCTCTCCGGCGTTGCCCTCAAGGAAGATGCGCGGTTGCTGTAGCTACCGCAATACCACCAGCTTCTCCCTCGGGATCTGCTCATACGCGCGCCGGTCGATGTTCAAATGCGCCATGACGAGTTCCGCCGGCGTATGCGACAGCCACTCCGAGAGCGACAGGTCTTCGAAGCGTGGGGCGCGAAACATCTCCAAATACCGCAGCGGCTCACTGCCGGTATTCTCGACGTAGTGCGGCAGCGTCTTTTCGATGTAACCGGCATCGCCCGCCTCGAAATCCATCGTCCGCGCGCGTTCCCCGGTGCCGATCACGGTCATCCGCGCCTTGCCGCTCATATAGTATTGCCACTCGTCCGCATTCTGGTGCCAATGCAGCTCGCGCATGCACCCCGGATACACGGTCACGATGGCGGCGGCCACGGTCGTCGATTCCTGAAACGAGCTGGAGTCGATAATCCGCGCTTCTCCACCCGGAAACCGCTTCAGATCGCATTGCCCGGCGGGCCGGAAGGAGAAGCCGCATGGCGATGCTTCTTTCTCGCCCGCGGCCTGCTGCCGGTCGAGATGCAGCGGTCCCGGCACGGGCGCCTGGAAAATGAACAGCTCCTCGGATGGCACGGATTGCAGCCGCTGCCGGTCGATCCCGAAATTCCTCGCCATCACATCGCGCGGCGTGTGGGCCATGATGTCCGAGAGCAGCACCGTCTCGTACTCGGAGAAGTGGCCGTCGTCGAAGACCAGCAGGAACTCGGCGCCGTCCGGTCCGAGGCCCTGAATCGAATGCGGGATGCCAGTCGGAAAGTACCAGAGATCGCCTACGCCGACGTCATCCACGAAGCTGCGCCCCTGCGCGTCCACACCGGTGATGCGCGCGGCGCCGTAAAGCATGATGGACCACTCGGCGGCCTTATGCCAATGCAGTTCTCGGATGCCGCCGGCCTCCAGGCGCATGTTGACGCCCGCCAGCTCCTTGGCGATGGGCAGCTCGCGCGCGGTGACCTCGCGCGACCAGCCCCCCTGGTACACGCGCTTGTTCGCCAGCGAGAACGGGAACTTGAAGCCGGGCATGCTGCCGGAATCGGAGACCGGCGGCACGCTCGAATCGGGATTCGCGGTGTCGAGCGCCCGGTTGGTCGGCCCCGGAGAGCTGATCGCCTGCGCGCGCCCGCTCCGGACGCCTGGGACTCTGTCCATGTGCGCTCCTTTTGCTCGGCTATCCTCGCCGGCGGATCATGGCTGCGGCCGCAAACGCGATCGCAGCAGCCGCCGTCGCGGCGGCCAATGGCTGCCAACGGAACGCCGGACGCCGATCGGCAGCAGCTTCAGCCGCCGGCTGCATCGCCATTCGTACGACCTCCGCCAGATGCACCGCCCGCCGCCCCGTGCCTTGCACGATCTGCTCCCGGCAACTGAACCCGCTCGCCACGATCAGGGCATCCGGCGGCGTGACGCGGACCTTCGGAAGCAAGGCATGCTGGCCCACTTTCATGGAAACATCGTAATGGCCGCTCTCGTACCCGAACGATCCCGCCATGCCGCAACAGCCGGAATCGAGCGCCTCGGTCTCGAGTCCCATGGCAGAAAGGATCTCCTCCGTGGGCTTGAGCCCCATCAGCGCCTTTTGATGGCAATGCCCGTGTAACACGGCGCGGCGTTCCAGTTTCGGCGGCTGGTAATCGATCTTGCGCAGATATTCATCGAACAGGAACGTCTGCCGCGCCAGGCGCTGCGCGCGATCGTCCGCGGGCATCAGGGCCAGCATCTCATCGCGGAACACGGCGGCGCAGCTCGGCTCCAGAAACACCACCGGCGTTCCGGCATCGATTTCCGGCCCCAGGGCTTCGATCGCTTCTACCAGCCATCGCCGGGCCCGCCGCAACATCCCATAGTCGTAAAGCGGCCGGCCGCAGCAGAGCACGCGGCCGGGAATGGCTACGTTTCGCCCCGCGCTTTCCAGCACCTCCACCGCGGCGCGCGCGGTCTCCGGCAGAAAGTAGTTGTTGAACGTGTCCGGCCAGAGCAGCACCCGCTCGCCGCTGCCATTCCGCTGCGCGCGCTCTTCGAACCAGGAGCGGAACGTCTGCCGCGCGAAGCGGGGCAACTCGCGCTGTTGCGAAACCCCCGCCGCGAACTTCGCCAGGCTGCCGAGCACCGGCGCGTGCGTCACCAGATTCACCAGCGCCGGCGCGCGCGATGCCGCTCGCGCCCAGGTCGCGACCAGCCCCATCGTGTATGCCTGCCGCGGACGCAGACGCCCTTCGTAATAATGCGCCAGGAATTCGGCCTTGTAAGTCGCCATGTCCACCGAAACCGGGCAGTCGCTCTTGCAACCTTTGCACGCCAGGCACAGGTCCAGGGACTCCCGTACGTGCGGATCGCGCCAGCCGTCCGCGAGCACATCGCCGCGCATCATTTCGAAGAGCAGATGCGCGCGCCCGCGCGTCGTGTGCATCTCCTCGCGGGTTGCTTTGAAGCTGGGGCACATCGTCTCGCCGTCCAGCCCGCGGCATTTGCCGACGCCGAAACAGCGCTCCGTGGCCGCCGCGAAACTGCCTCGATCGTCGGGAAACTGAAAATACGTGTGCACCGGACGCGGATGGTAGTCCAGGCCCGTCCGCAGATTCTGGTCGAGCCGGTACGGATCGACCACCTTGCCCGGATTCATCTTCCACTGCGGGTCCCAGATCGACTTGAATTCGCGGAACGCCTCCACCAGTTCGGGCCCGTACATCTTCGGCAAGAGCTCGGCGCGCGCCTGCCCATCCCCGTGCTCGCCCGAAAGCGACCCGCCGTACCGCACCACCAGGTCCGCCGCCTGCTCCATGAACTGCCGGTAGGCGCGCACTCCCTCCGGCGTCTTGAGATCGAACGTGATGCGGCAATGCACGCAGCCATCGCCGAAGTGACCGAAAATCGTCCAGCGGTATTGGAATTTGCGCAGCAGCTTGTCGAACTCCCGCAGGTACATGCCGAGGACTTCCGGCGCGACCGCGGCATCCTCCCACGAAGGCCAGGCCTCTTCCTCTCCCGGCACGCGGCTCGCGCCGACGCCCGATTCGCGAATCTGCCAGATTTCGTGCTGCTCGGAGGTCTCCTCGATCACCTTCATCCCGAGCTGCCCCTTTTGGGTCGCGTCGATCTTCCGCTGCGCCTCGCGCGCCCGGCCCAGCGCCTCTTCGCGCGTTTCGCCTCCGAATTCCGCGATCAGCCAGGTTTCGCCCGCGGGAAGGAGTTTCGCGCCGGGCATTTCCTTTCCCTTGCGCTGCATGTTGTCGATGACGTGCTTCTCGAACGCCTCCAGACCGATGGGCCCGTATTCGCGGATGGGCGCGGCGTGGTCGCCCGCGCCGAACAGGTCCGGGTAGCCGATCACCAGCAGCGCACGGTATGGCGGGCTGTGCATGAGGCGCACCGTCGCGCCAAGCACGATCGCGCACGTGCCCTCCGATCCCACCAGCGCCCGCGCCACGTGGAATCCGTTTTCCGGCAGCAGCTCGTCGAGATTGTAGCCGGAGACGCGCCGCGGAATGCGCGGATATCGCTCCCGAATCAGTACCGCGTAGCGGTCGCGAAGGTCGCGGAGCTTGCGGTAGATGATGCCACGCGGTCCGCCGCCGGCGATGATGCGATCGAGTTCCTCGTCGCTCGTCCGGCCCACGCGCATCCGGCAGCCATCGTACGTAAGAATGTCGAGTTCCTCGACGTTATCCGCCGTTTTGCCCGCCATTACCGAGTGCACGCCGCAGGCATTGTTCCCGATCATCCCGCCCACGGTGCAGTATTGGTGCGTAGCCGGATCGGGCGCAAAAGTCAGGCCACGCTGCTCGGCCGCGCGGTCGAGGTCGTCCCGAATGATTCCCGGTTCGACGTGCGCCGTCTTCCCCTGCGCGTCGAGCGAGACCAGGCGATTCAGGTATTTGGAAAAGTCGATCACCACCGCGACGTTGCACGCCTGCCCCGCCAGGCTCGTGCCGCAGCCCCGCCCCAGAATCGGCACGCCGCGGTTCCGGCACTCTTCGACCGTCGCGACCACGTCATCGATCGACTTGGGGATCACCACGCCGATCGGCGGCTGGCGGTAGATCGAGAGATCGGTGGCATACAACGCGCACGATCCGGCGTCGAACCGGACCTCGCCTTCCACGCGCTTCCGCAAGACCGCCGAAAGCCCCGCTGCCGCGCCGGCCCACGACGGCGCGCTCCTTAGGGCTTCCGCAGGAACAAGATCGTGTACGGCCATTGAGGCTCCAGAATGCACGAGCCGTGCCATTGCTCGTTACGTCACCTCCCGGGGTCCTAGCGGGCGCCAAGCCGCACGAATCCGGCCAGTGGTGAAGAACATGCAGAAACCGGACCGTGAGCCGCCCCCTGTCCGCTGTTGTGCGCAAATTCTATTCCGAGTTGGGCCCCGGTTTGATCACCGGCGCGGCGGATGACGACCCCTCCGGCATCGGAACCTATTCTGTCGCCGGCGCGCGATTCGGTTTCGGCCCGCTCTGGACCGCCCTATTCTCTTTCCCCCTCATGGTCGCGGTGCAATTGATGTGCGCGCGCCTCGGATTGGTGACCGGCCGCGGGCTCGCAGCCGTGGTGCGCCTCCGCTATCCGCGGTATGTGCTGTGGACGGCGTGCCTGCTGCTCGTCATCGCCAACACCATCAACATCGGCGCCGATCTCGCAGGCATGGCCGCGGCCACCCGAATGGTCGCCGGGATTCCCACGGCGTGGTCGGCGCCGGTGTTCGCCCTGCTGATCCTCGTCCTGTTGTTCGCAGCCAGCTACCGCAGCGTGGCTCGCGTATTCAAGTGGCTCACGCTGGTGCTGCTCTCGTATGTGGCGGCGGCCTTCATCACCCGCCCGGCGGCAGGTGAGGTGCTGCGCTCCACTCTGATTCCACACATCGAATGGTCCGGCGACTTCTGGGCCGTGATCGTAGGCTTGCTGGGAACCACCATCTCACCCTATTTGTTCTTCTGGCAGGCCGCGGAGGAAGTGGAGGAGGTGCGCGCCGCCGGCCGCACCGCCGTGGGGCAGCGCCAGGGCGCGACATGCGAGCAGTTGGCCGGAACGCGGCGGGACGTGATCGCCGGTATGTTCCTCTCCAACGTGATCATGTACTTCATCATTCTGACTACCGCCGCGACTCTGCACGCCCATGGCATTCGTGACATCGAGACGGCCGAGCAGGCCGCCGCGGCCCTGCGGCCGCTCGCTGGTCCGGGCGCGTATTGGCTGTTCACCCTGGGCCTGATCGGCACCGGGATGCTGGGCGTGCCCGTGCTGGCGGGGTCGAGCGCGTACGCGATCTCCGAAGCCCTGCATTGGGGCGCCTCACTCGATAAAAAGCCTTTTGTGCTGCCGAAATTCTACTCCGTGCTCGCACTGACGCTGTTGCTTGGGCTGGCGCTGCAATTCGCCAAGGTCAATGCGGTGAAGATGCTGTTTTGGTCCGCCGTGATCAACGGCGTGCTCGCGCCGCCGCTCATCGTGCTGCTCGTACTTCTGACCAGCGACCCGAAGGTGATGGGCGAGCATACCAATCCGCCATGGCTGCGCTCGCTGGGCTGGCTGACCGCCGGGGTGATGACCGCGGCGGCCGTGGCGATGGTCGCGTTTCCTTGAGCCGGCTGTGAATCGAGCCGCAGAGGGTCCGCCGGATTCAGGAGCGCAGCCCGCAACGCCGGAACCAGCGCCGCGGCGAGGGAAGCCACGCCAAGCAGCGCCGCGCCGGCGGCAGCCGCCGGGCCGGGAAGCCGAGGTTTACGAATCTTAACTTGACCGGGCTCCTCTCGCGGCCTAAGCTAAGAATTCTTGGTATGGGACGCAAGCCGCAAAAGAACGATTCGTTGCCTGGTTCACTGGACATGTTGATTCTGCGGACGCTGTCGCGGCGCAACCTTCATGGATACGGCATCGTCCAGTTCATTCAACAGTCCTCCGGCAACAAACTCCTCGTCGAGGAGGGCTCGTTGTACCCCGCTCTCCAACGGCTGGAGCTCAACGGCTGGATCGACGGGGCCTGGGGCGTAACACCGAACAACCGCCGGGCGAGGATCTACAAGATCACCGCGGCTGGCCGCAAACAGTTGGCGGCTGAAACCCGCAAGTACGCCAAACTCACGCTGGCGATCGCCCGTGTGATGGCAGCGGAGTGACGGACATGTGGACACGGCGGCTGCGGTATTGGATGGAGAGCGCCAGGCGCAGCGAGGCGCTGCGGGAGGAAATCGAACTCCACCTCGCGGAGAAGGCGGCGGAGCTCGAAGCAGACGGTATGACGCCGGAGAGCGCCAGAACCGAAGCGCGCCGGCGATTCGGCAACGTCGGCCAGAAGCAGGAAGAATCCCGGGAGATTTGGATGACACGCCTTCTGTGGGAACTTGTCCAGGATTTCCGCTATGGCTGTCGCACCATGGCCGCCAATAAAGCGTTCAGCACGCTGGCGGTCCTGTCTCTGGCGCTCGGCATCGGCGCCAATACGACCATCTACAGCTTCATGGAGTCGATCCTGTTGCGCTCGCTGCCAGTGGCCGATCCCGAGTCGCTGGTGGTTTTGAATTGGACGAGCCCGCCTCCCCAGAACGCTAACAAGCAATTCGTCCACGTAGTGCACGGGCTTCAGGGCTTGTTTTGGCCGGGCGAGAAAGGCGCCCTGGTCACCGGGATATTCCCGTACGGGGCGTTCGAGACGCTTCGCCGGGATAATCCCGTTTTTTCCACGCTTTTCGGATATTGCAACGGACATAACAAGACCCTGACCATCCGCGGGCAGGCCACGAGCGCCGGCACGGAGTACGTCACCGGCGAGTATTTTCGCGGCCTGGCAGTCTCGCCGGCCGCGGGACGCCTGATCGACGCCGATGACGACCGCCCAGGCGCCGCACCGGTCGCCGTAATCAGTTTTGCGATAAGCCAAAATCGTTTTGGAGGACCGCCGAATGCGATTGGCCAGCCGATTCTTGTCGATAACGTGCCCTTCACCGTGATCGGCGTGGCGCCGCCGGAATTCTTCGGAGTCGACCCGGCGGCATCGCCGGCCCTCTATCTTCCGCTGCACACGAATCTGCTCGTGGACGGCGCCCGCGCGGCTCGTATCTATCCCGATGGAAACTTCTACTGGCTCGAAATGATGGGCCGTCTGCGCCCCGGCGTAAGCATGGCCCAGGCGCAGGCCGCGCTGGCTCCTCGTTTCCATGAATGGGTCGCCGCCACCGCGACGACCGACGGGGAGCGCGCCAAACTGCCCGCCCTGATCCTAAGTCCCGGCGCCGCCGGTCTGGGCAGTTTGCGACGCCAGTATTCCAAGCCGCTGCTCGTGCTCCTGGCAATGGTCGGATTGATCCTCGCGATCGCGTGCGCGAACCTCGCCAATCTGCTGCTGGCCAGGGCCGCCGCGCGCCGCCGCGAAATGGCTGTCCGGCTCAGCCTGGGAGCGGGACGTTTCCGCATCGTCCGGCAGCTGCTGACCGAAAGTGTGATGCTGGCGTCGCTCGGCGGAGCATTCGGGGTCTTGTTCGCGATCTGGGGCGTGCGCGCGCTGACGCTTCTGTTCTCGGGCGGGCAGGAGAACTTTACGCTGCACGCGGAATTGAACTGGCACGTGCTGGCCGTGACAGCGGCACTTTCCGTGATTTGCGGCCTTCTATTCGGACTCGCTCCAGCCATTCAGTCCACACGTCCGGACGTCATGCCCGCGCTCAAGAATGGGCGCGGGGGCGGACCGCGCCGCGGCGTGCAGCACGCGCTGGTCGTCGCCCAGATCGCGATCTCTTTTGTCATCCTGGTCGCCGCAGGTCTGTTTGTCCGGACCCTCAACAACCTGCACTCCGTCCAACTGGGATACGCTCGCGAGAACATCCTTCTGTTTTCGCTGAATGCGCGCCAGGCCGGGCATCGCGACCCGGAGATCACCACGTTTTACGCAAATTTGCGGCAGCGCTTCGAATCGATCCCCGGCGTGAGGAGCGCGACCCTTTCGCAATCCTCGATCATTAACGCCGCCCGCACGGGACAGGCGGTCAGCGGGCCAATGAAGATCGGCGCCGTTACCATCGAAGGCGCGCGCTCCCTGGCCGCCGGACCGCACTTCCTCACGACGATGCAGATTCCGCTCCTCGCCGGGCGTGAGATTGACGACCGCGATCAACCGGGCTCCAAGCCGGTGGCAATCATCAGCGAGCGGCTGGCGCGGACCTACTTCGGAAACGAAAATCCGGTGGGCCGGCGCATCGCGCTGCCGGACGAGAATCGCGATCTCGAAATCGTCGGCGTCTCGGGTAACCTCCGGTACGGCGGCTTGAAAAATGAAGAGGAGAATGCCATGACCGTGTTTGTGGCGGTCAGCCAGTTTCCGTCGGACCGCGTGACCTACGCGCTGCGCACGGCGGGCGATCCCCTGCGGTTGGTTCAGAGCGTGCACGAGATCGTGCGGGAGGCCGATTCACGCATACCGGTCACCAACGTGGCCACACAGGCCGCCGAAATCGACCGGACGATCAGCCGGGAGCTCACGTTCGCGAAGCTCTGCACCGGTTTCGCGATTCTGGCTCTCCTGATGGCCTGCGTGGGACTCTACGGGACCATGTCGTACGGCGTTGCGCGGCAGGTCGGCGAGATTGGAATCCGCATGGCGCTGGGCGCGCAACGCAGCGCCGTGGTTTGGATGGTTTTGCGCCGCGTTCTGCTCCTGGCGGCGGTGGGACTCGCGATCAGCGTGCCTGCCGCGTTAATCGCGGCCCGGCTGGTCCAATCGTTTCTGTTCGGGACCAGGCCCAACGATCCGGGAACCCTGGCGCTGGCCGGCGTCGTCCTCCTGAGCGCCGCGATTCTCGCCGGCTATGCGCCGGCGAGGCGAGCGTCCCGAATCGATCCGCTGGCGGCTCTGCGGCACGAGTAGGACGCAGTCCTCTGCCCCAGCCGCGGCAATCTGTATCATAATGGAAGGCCAGGATGCTGCCGCTCCGGGCTCTCCCCACCCTGTTCGTGTGCGCCGCCCTCGCTTCGGGCGCCGCGCCCAAGCTCGACCGTCAATTTCAAACCGCCGTCCGCCCGTTCGTCGCGAAATATTGCGCCGCGTGCCATAGCGGGAAATCGCCGGCCGCGCAATTCGACCTGCAGTCCTACACCAGCATGGACGCCGTGGAGCGCGATTTCCCGCGCTGGGCGCTGGTGCGGTCGCGCCTCGCCGCGGGCGAGATGCCGCCCAAACCGATGCCGCAACCGCCCGGCGCGGCCAGGCAGCAGGTGCTCGATTGGATTCAGGCCCTCCGCTCCGAAGAGGCGCACCGCAACGCGGGCGACCCCGGCGTGGTGCTGGCGCGCCGGCTCAGTAATGCCGAGTACAATTACACCGTCCGCGACCTCACCGGCCAGGATCTCCAGCCGGCGCGCGAATTCCCCGTAGACCCGGCCAACCCCGAGGGCTTCGATAACTCCGGCGAATCGCTCACGATGTCCCCTGCCCTGCTGAATAAATACCTCCAGGCGGCGCGCGGCGTGGCGGATCACCTGGTTCTCACTCTCGACGGCATCGACTTCGCGCCGTACCCCATGCTGGTCGAAACCGACCGCGACAAGTACGCCATCCAGCGCATCGTCGATTTCTACTTCCGCCAGCCCACCGATTTCGCCGATTATTTCGAAGCCGCCTGGCGCTATCGTTACCGGGCCGCGCTCGGCAAACCCGGCGCCACTCTCGCCTCCACCGCCGCGGACGCCAAGGTCAGCCCCAAGTACCTGCCGATGGTCTGGGAAATCCTGCACGACCGCGATCCCCTCGGCCCCATCGCCAAATTGCAGCAGATGTGGAACGCGCTGCCCGCGCCGGGAGGCGAAACATCGGCTGCCGTTCACGCCCAATGCGTCGCCATGCGCGATTTCGTCCGCAAAATCCGGCGCGATACGGCGATGCAGTTCGCGGCTCCGCGGGTGCGCGGATTGCCGCCCGGTTCGCAGCCGCTGCTGAGCTGGAAGAACCTGCAGTTTGCGACGCACCGCCGCGAAAGCGATCCCGCGGATCTGCGCAACGATACCGATCCGCCGCCCGTGATCCCCAACATCCCGCGATATCCCGGCCTCCACCAGGAAGCCGCGCCGCGCTGGGCCGCGCTCAGCGCCAAGGCCCGCGCCGGCGATACAGACCTTATCGTGCCGGCGGCCGAGCGCGCGCGCTACCAGGCCGCGTTCGCGCGTTTCGCCTCGGTGTTTCCCGATGCCTTCTACATCAGCGAGCGCGGCCGCTATTTCCCGGACGATTCCGAGGATAAAGGGCGCCTGCTGAGCGCGGGCTACCACAACACCATGGGCTACTTCCGCGACGACCAGCCGCTCATGGAGCTGATCCTCGACGAGCGCGGCCGCCAGGAGCTCGACCGGCTCTGGGAGGAGTTCGACTTCATCGCCGCCCACACCGAGCGCACCTGGGTGCAATATTTCTTCAACCAGAGCGGCGAGGTGGAGGGCAAGGGCGCGGAGGCGGGCTCGCCGCGGCCGGCCGACCACGCCGTCACCGATAGCGCCGTCATTCTCGGGCTGCGCGATGCCTACCTGAAGAAGGCCGCGGCCGATCCGAAGAACGATCCCATCGCGGCCGAGGCCATCCGCCGCCACTTCGAGGGCATCGACGCCACTCTGCGCCGCCTCGAACGCGAGCACGTGGAAGCCGAGCCCAAGCACGTCGAGGCGCTCGAACGCTTCGCCGCCCACGCCTACCGCCGCCCGTTGACCGACGCGGAGCGCGCCGACCTCGCCGTGTATTACAAGAAGCTCCGGTCCGACGGCCTCGCCCACGAAGCGGCCATGCGGGAGATGGTCGTGAGTGTTCTGATGTCCCCCGATTTCCTCTACCGCATCGATCTCATGAACACCGCCGTCGGGACCGGCCATGGCCGGCCCGCGAGGTCCGCGACGGAGCCCCTCGCCCCCTATGCCCTCGCCAGCCGCCTGAGCTACTTCCTCTGGTCGAGCATGCCGGATGACGAACTGCTCCGCCACGCCGCCGCCGGCGATCTCGCCAGGCACGACGTCCTGCTGGCCGAAACGCGCCGCATGCTGCGCGAGCCGCGCGTGCGCGGCATGGCCACGGAATTCGGCGGCAATTGGCTCGACTTCCGCCACTTCGAGACGAACAATACCGTCGATCGCGGCCGTTTTCCTTCGTTCAATGACGCCCTGCGCGAAGCCATGTTCCAGGAGCCAGTGCGCTTCCTCGAGAACATGATGCGCAGCAACGCCTCGGTCCTCGACCTGCTCTACGGCAATTACACCTTCGTCAATCCCGTGCTCGCCGCGCATTACGGCATGCCGCCGGTCAAGGGCGACGCGGACACGTGGGTGCGCGTGGATGACGCCGGCCAGTACGGCCGCGGCGGCATTCTGCCCATGGCGGTCTTCCTCACCCAGAGCTCGCCCGGCCTGCGCACCAGCCCGGTGCGGCGCGGCCATTGGCTGGTGCAGAAGGTGCTCGGCCAGGTCATTCCGCCGCCCCCGCCGGTCGTGCCGGAGCTGCCCGCGGATGAGGCCAAAATGGATCTGCCGCTGCGCGACATGCTCGCCCGCCACCGCTCCGTCCAGATGTGCGCTCAGTGCCACTCCAAGTTCGATTCCTTCGGCCTCGTCTTCGAGGGCTACGGGCCCGTGGGCGAAGCGCGCAAAGTGGATCTTGCCGGGCGGCCGGTGGACACCCACGCGGACTTCCCCGGCGGCGGCCAGGGCGACGGCCTCGAAGGCGTGCGCAACTACATCCGCGAACACCGCCAGGCCGATTTCATCGATACGTTCTGCCGCAAGCTGCTCGCCTACGCGCTCGACCGCTCGCTCGAACTCTCCGACGAGCCCCTGATCGAAGAGATGGCCAAACGACTCGCCGCGCGCGAGTACCGCTTCGATACCCTGGTCGAGGCCATCGTCACCAGCCCGCAATTCCTGAACCGGCGCAATCCCGATTTCCAACCCACCGCCCGTAATGCCCGGCCATCGCCGTCCCGCGCCGGGGCAAAGTCCCATCCCGAAGCAAAGATCAACGCGAGTTTCCAATCGAGGAGATGACCACGATGCCGCAATCCACCAATTCCGCTCCCCGCATGACCCGCCGCGCGATCCTCCGCGGCGCGGGCTGCACCCTGGCGCTGCCCTTTCTCCCGTCGCTCGATGCGTGGGCCGATACACCGCCCGCCGCATCCTTCCCCAAGCGCTTCGCCGTCGTGTTCCTGGGCAACGGCATCAACGAAGATCACTGGAGCGCCGAAGGCGCCGGCGCGGAGATGAAGCTCAGCAAGACGCTCTCGCCGCTCGAGCCGCTGAAACAGAAGATCAACGTCATCGATGGCCTGTTCGTCAAGGCCCTCACCGGTCAGGGCATCCACCCGGCGCAAACCGGCAGCCTGCTCTCCGGCGCGCACATTTCGAAAGGCGCCATCATCCACTCCGGCATCAGCGTGGACCAGATGATCGCCGCGCGCGTGGGCGCCGAAACACCGCAGTCCAGCATCGTGCTCGCCTGCGACCAGCCGATGACCGGCTACCACGAATCCAACTTCTCCCTCGCCTACAGCTCGCACATCTCCTGGCAGACGCCGGATTCGCCCGTGCCCGTAGAAGTCTACCCGTCGCTTGCCTGGGACAGCCTCTTCGACAACCGCGCCAGCATGCAGAACATCAGCATCCTCGACCGCGTCAAGGACCGCGTCGAGGCGCTCAGCCGCCGCATCAGCGCGACCGACACCCGCAAGCTTGACGAGTACCTGACCAGCGTGCGCGAGGTCGAAAAGCGCGTCGAAGGCACACGCCAGGCGAAAGCCGGCGCCGATGACGCCGCCAAGGCGAAGAACACCGTCGCGGCGACCATGGACCGCCCGGCCAACGGATTGCCCGAGGACCTGCGCGAGCACGCGCGCCTGATGTGCGACATTATCGCCATCGCCTTCCAGACCAATAAGACGCGCGTCGCGTCCCTGATCATTTCGCGCGATCTTTCGGCGATGTACTATCCGTTCCTCGAAGTGCGCGAGGGCCACCACGCCGCCTCGCACGCCAACAACACGGATGCCTACGAGCGTATCGCGCGCTTCCACGTCAGCCAGTTCGCCTATCTCGCCGGGAAACTCGATGCCATGCAGGAAGGCGATGGCACCGTGCTCGACCACAGTTGCCTGATGTTCCTCTCCAACATGTGGATCGGCCGCAAGCACGATAACTTCCGCCTGCCGCTCGTGCTGGCCGGCGGCCTCGGCGGCACGCTCGAAACCGGCCGCGTGTTGAACTATCTCGATGCGGGTGAGGACAACCGCAAGATGTGCAGCCTCTACCTCTCCCTCATGGATCGCTTCGGCATCAAGCTGGAACAATTCGGCGACGCGAAGGAGCGGCTCGAGCGCCTCTAGCGCGGGCGCTGCTCCTCTCGCTGCTCCTCGCGTGCGGTGCGGCGCAAGCCGCCTTCGACCTCACCGGTTTCCTCTCCATCGCCCCGGTGGTCCGCTATGCCTCCGCGCCCGATGGCATCACCCTCCTCTGCTCGGACCAGTCGCAGGTCCGGCTCCAGGTGCTCGCGCCCGATCTGATTCGCGTTCGCGCCTCGCCAGCCCGTCCGCTCGCCGCCCGCGACCGTTCGTGGGCCATCGAGAGGACCGCCTGGCCCACGCCGCTATTCCGCGTTCAGGACGCCGCCGATGCGATCCTCCTCACCACCGCCGAGCTCGAAGTGCGGATCGAGCGCACCCCGCTGCGCATCGAATTCCGCGATGCCGCGACGCATCGCGTCATCAACGCGGACCGCTTCCCCATGGCTTACAATCCGCGGACCGGCGGCGTCGCCGCCATCAAGAAGCTCGGCTTCGAGGAACACTTCTACGGCCTCGGCGAAAAGGCCGCGCGCCTGGATAAGCGCCGCGGCCAGTTCACCATGTGGAACTCCGACACCGCCGCCTACCGCGAAGGCACCGACCCCATCTACCAGGACGTGCCCTTCTACCTCGGCTGGGAGAACGGCGCCGCCTACGGCATCTTCTTCGATAACACCTTCCGCACCCACTTCGATTTCGGCGCCACCGGCATGGACTACATCTTCTTCGCCGCGGATGGCGGCGACCTGAACTACTACTTTTTTTGGGGTCCCGCCTTCCGCAAGATCCTCGGGCGTTATGCCGAGCTCACCGGACACATGCCCATGCCGCCCCTCTGGGCGCTCGGCCATCAGCAGAGCCGCTGGTCCTACTACCCCGCCGCCACCGCCGAGGAGGTCGTGCGCCGCTACCGCGCCGAAGACCTGCCGCTCGACGTGCTGCACCTCGATATCGACTACATGAACGGCTACCGCGTCTTCACCTGGGACCCGGCCGGCTTTCCCGATCCGTCCGCCTTCACCGCCGCGCTGCGCCGCCAGGGCGTGAAGGTCGTCGCCATCGTCGATCCCGGCGTCAAATATCAGCCCCCCGAGCCCGGCGCTTCTGATGCCGCCATCCACCCCGAGCTCGCCCCGCAGGACCGCAGCTATTACGTCTTCAACCAGGGCGCGGCGCGCAACTATTTCCTCCGCCGCAAGGATGGCCGTCTGTGGATCGGCAAGGTCTGGCCCGGCGAAGCCGTGTTCACCGATTTCACGCTCCCGGACGCCGCGCGCTGGTGGGGCGATCTGCACCGCGCCCTGCTCGATCATGGCGTCGCCGGCATCTGGAACGACATGAACGAGCCCGCGGATTTCACCGACCCGACGGGCAACACCCAAATGGACGTCGTCTTCGACGATGCAGGCGCGCACACCACCTACGCTCAGGACCGCAACATCTTCGCGCTGATCGAAGCCCGCGCCACCTACGAAGGACTGCTGCGCCTGCGCCCCGGCGCCCGGCCCTACGTCATCACGCGCGCCGCCTACGCGGGCATCCAGCGCTACGCCACCATGTGGACCGGCGACATCACCACGACCTGGGACGCCATGGCCCTCACCATTCCGATGTTCGCCTCGCTCGGCCTCTCCGGCGAAGCCTTCGTTGGCGCCGATGCCGGCGGCTTCATCGGCCACACCGATGGCGAACTGCTTACGCGCTGGTACCAGCTCGCGTTTCTCACGCCCTTCTGCCGCAACCACGCGCAGCGCGATAGCTACGATAAAGAACCCTGGCGCTTCGGCACATATTACGAAGGCATCATCCGCAAATATCTGAAGCTCCGCTACCGTCTGCTGCCGTTCCTCTACACGGCGATCGAAGAGGCGCACCGCACCGGCGTGCCGATCTTCCGGCCTCTCCTGCTCAATTACCAGAACGATCCCAACACCCTCTCGATCGACGACGAATTCATGCTCGGCGAGGACCTGCTCGCCGCGCCGGTGCTGAAGTCCGGCGCCAGTGCGCGGCTGGTCTATCTGCCCGAGGGCGTCTGGTACGACTGGTGGACCGGCAAGCGGATCGCCGGCGGCGCCATGATCCGCGCCGACGCGCCGCTCGAGACCGTGCCGCTCTACGTGCGCGGCGGCGCGATCGTGCCGCTGGCCCCGGAGATGAACTACGTGGGCGAAAAGCCCGCCGATCCCCTCACGTTCGCCATCTATCCCGACGCGCACGGCCGGGCCGAGACGTGGCTGTATGAGGACGATGGCCTCAGCCAGGCTTACCTTGAGGGCGCCATCCGCCGCACGCATCTGAGTTATCGCGCCGGCCCCGGCGGCGCCGTTATCGACGTCGCAGCGCCCGAAGGCCCCTACCAACCTGCGCCGCGCCGCTTTCAATTCATCGTGCGCCCCTCCAACGCGATCGCCATCGAACTCCGCGACGACGGCCGCCCGCACCACATCCGTCTCCGGTAGCAGTTACGATGGACTTATGACGATCCGCGCCCTGCTCCTCCTCGCCGCCTGCGCGTCCCTGCCCGCTTTCAGTCAGGATCAGCCCGCCCCGGACTCCGCCGCCACCCGTACCGAGCGCCTCGATTTCCCCGCCGGCGGCGTCCTCCATCTCAAGCGCCCGCTTGGCGAAGTAGTCATCGAAGGCTGGGACCAGGCCGGCATGGAGATCGCCGTCACCAAAACGCCGCCGCTCGTCTACGATTCCGAGGGCCGCGAAAAGCCCGTGCCCGCGGCCGAGCTGGACCGGATTCGCGTCACCACCGGGCGCCAGGGGAATGAGATCGTCGTCGCCACCGCCGGCCCCGGCCGCCGCCTGTTCCCGCCCCGCGCCCCAGCCGGTGGAATCTCAGTCACCTACCGGATCAGGCTTCCGCGAACGTCCGGCGTCATCGCCGATGACGCCGAGGGCGAAGTACACATCGATGGAGTGTCCGGCGACATCCGGGTGACCGCGGCCAGAGGGGAAATTACGCTCCGCCTTCCGCCCGATGGGCAGTACGCATTCGACGCCCGCAGCCGCGCCGGCGATGTGATCTCCGATTATGCCGGACGCGAAATCCGCCGGCCGTGGCTGGTCGGCCATCGCTTCGAGCCGGAGAGCGCGCCCGGTGGCCACAAAGTCTATCTCCGCATCGGTTTCGGGGACATCCTGATTTCGAAGTCGCAGACCACCCCGCTGCCCGCTCCGATCGCGCAGCCAGCCACCGCATCCACGGGGCAATAGGGGCCAGCGACCGCCGGCCCAGGCCGCCGCGCGCCGCGGACGGCCGGCGAGGAAGACTCGATCCGGATTTCCTCGAGCGGCTGACCGTGGAAGATGCTGTAGAAGGGCAGGTGGATCATGAAGATCCACCTGGCAAAAATCGGCCTCATGGAATCAGCAACTTACAAACTGCAGTGGCATATGCATAATCCACCCTGACCAGGAGCGGCAATGGCCGGCCCGCGCCGCCACCATTACGTCCGCTGCTCTCCCGCCGCCGCCGGAACCAGCACCGAGGTGCAGAACGCGCACCGGCGCGCCTTGATCGGTATGGTGCTCAGACACTCCGGACAGGTCTTCGTGGTCGGGTCAGGCGGCGCTTGCCCGTGCCGCAGCCGGGCCATAATCGTGTTCATTGGCAGCACCACAAGGAAGTACACCGCGGCCGCAATCAGGAAAAACGAAACCACATTGTTGATGAAGTCCCCGATCTCGAACTCGCTGCCGTGCAGCACGAACTTGATCTCCGAAAACTTGGGCTTGCCCACGATCGCGGCGATCAGCGGAGTGATCAGGTCCTTGACCAATCCGTTCACCACCGCGCCGAAAGCTGCGCCGATCACGACGGCAACCGCCAGATCGATCACGTTCCCGCGCATGAGAAATGCTTTGAAGCCCTTCATCCGTTACCTCCAGATCCCATCCTGGAATCTCACCCGATTGTAAGCCCTCACAGCCAGCCGAACTTCCGCCCCACCCGGAACCACCGGGACCGGCCCAGCCGCTGCATGTCGGCGTCGAATTTCTGTTTCAGCACGCGCCATTCCTCGACCACGTCGCGCACCGCCTCCCGGCTCATCCCGTACGCGCCGCGGCGCGCCGCCACCGGTAGCGAGCAGGACTCCGCATGCACGATGCCAAACGGCGGGAAATTCGCGTTGTAGATGCGGACTTCGCCGAAGCCCGCCGCCGCCAGCTCGGCCTTCAGCCCGCTTTCCGAAAACTCCCGCATTTCGAGCGACGGCCCGCCGAAGCTCACATGAAACGCCAGGTCCTCGAACACCTGCACCTCGCCTTGCGGGGTGCGGTTCACCAGCACCGTGCGTCCCCCGACGTCCGCCAGTCCATGTGCGCCCAACTCCGGGAAGTGCTCGCGCGTGGCCGCGTCGAGCGAATACGGCACCGTGAAGACCAGCACACCACCCTCGCGGAGCAGCCGGAATGCGTTCGCGAACGCGCTCCCTGCCGGCGGCGGCACGTGCTCGAAGACCTCGCTCGCCAGCAGAAAATCGTAGCGGCCCCACTCGGCCTCCGGGACATCGGTGATGTCGAAGCGCGGTTCGCGGTGGAAATAGGTGTTGCGGTAGTCGAGCCGCGCGGCGAGCGTATCGGCATACGCCGGCGCATCGCTCAATCCCAGCCCGCGCAGGCTCTTGACGCGCGGAAACTGCGTCAGCGGCAGCGCCGTGCCGAACAGCTCGCAGGAGAGCGCGTGCAGCAGTCCGCGCAGCCGCACGCTCGAACCGCAAGTCGCGCAGCCGGGCCGCTCCCGCTCGAACGCCGCAGCGGCCGGCCATGGGTTCACGCTCCCGCAAACATTGCAAACGAATTCCGTTTCCACCACAGCCATGCTAGCGCAGACCCCGGCGCACTGCGCCTGACTCCTGGCCCCCGCGCCCGTACCCGCCCTCACCCACGGATTCCGCCCTGCTTGCGTTTCCGCCATATAATTGTGGCTGTATGCAACCGAGCGAGGGAAAACTGAAGCGCATGAAGGCGCTTTCCAACCAGCGCGGAGTCATCGCGGCGGCCGCCATGGATCAGCGCGGCAGCCTGCAAAAGGCGCTCGCGACGGCGCGGGGTGTCGACACCAAAGAGATCACCCCGGAAATGATGAGCGAGTTCAAAACGGCGGTGACGCGCGTACTGACGCCGCACGCCAGCGCGATCCTGCTCGACCCTGAATTCGGCCTGGATGCCGCCCGAGCGCGCAGCCGCAACGCCGGCCTGCTGCTGGCTTACGAGCTGAGCGGGTACGATAACACACGCCCCGGACGCCTCCCCGACCTGCTGCCGCACGTCTCCGTCAAGCGCATCGTCGACTGGGGCGCGGACGCCGTCAAAATCCTCATCTACTACACGCCGATGGACGATGCCGCCATCAACGACGTCAAGCACGCCTTCATCGAGCGCATCGGCGCCGAGTGCGAGGCCTACGAGATTCCGTTCTTCCTCGAATTCGTCGGCTATGATCCCAAGGGCGGCGACGAAAAGGGTCTCGAGTACGCCAAGGCCAAACCCGAGATCGTCCGCCGCAGCATGGAGGAGTTCTCCAAGCCGCAGTACAAAGTCGACGTCCTCAAGGTCGAGATCCCGGTGAACGCGGAGTATGTCGAGGGTTCCTCGGTCTATAAGGGGCAGAAGGCCTACACCCGCGAAGAAGCCCTCAAGCACTTCCGCGACGCCGCCGCCGTCGCGGCCAGGCCGTTTATCTACCTCAGCGCCGGCGTGAGCAACGCGCAGTTCACTGAGTCGCTGCGCATGGCCTCCGAGGCCGGCGTCGATTACTCCGGCGTGCTGTGCGGCCGCGCCACCTGGAAGGAAGGCATCCCGGTCTACGCCAAGCAGGGCGTGAAGGCGCTCGAAGAGTGGCTGCAAAAAGAGGGCGTCCGCAACATCAACGCCGTGAACGATGCCATTCAGTCCGCCAAGCCCTGGTACGAAAAGCTCGGCCTCGCCGTCCCGGCGTAGCGAACGCCGTTTAGAAGGCAGCCAGGCGGGCGGCGACATCGGCCCGGAAGCGGTCGATTGCGCCCAGGACGTAATCGGAAATGTTCAGCGCCGCGTCATCCACCAGCGGCGTGAGATCCATCGCGAACGTGAGAGCGCTCTCCTCATCGGTGCCGTGCGAGGCGAAATAAGTGGCGTGCGCGAGCCGCCGGCCGGCGGTGGCAAGATCGTAGCGCTTCCCTCCAGTGACCTGCGAATCGAAGACGCCGACGAGCGCGGCGGCAATATTCGAGCGGGCGGAGACGGGCAGCGCCACCTTTTCGGTATCGAGGAGCCAGTCGAGGTCGCGCCAGACCTCGCAGCCGTAGACCTTGCGCGGGCGGGTATCGGCGCGTACGGCGCGTAGGGCTGCGATCGAGCGCAACGCGACGCCGATATGGGTGTCGTGCTTATCGGCGAGATTGTGAAGATAAACGATCTCGGGACGGGTGGCGCGGAGGATCGCGGCGATGTCTTCAGCCACCACGGTGTCCCGCGCGTTTTTCACCTGGCTGCTGGCGTAGCCGAGCTGGATCTGCGCGGCATACTCGCCGACGAAGGCGGCTTTGCGCTGCTCGATCCGGCGCACGTTCTGCATTTCCTCATCGGTGTAATCGCCGTAGATGCCGGAGCGCGGGCTGCCGGCGCCGTTGGTCACGACCACGCCGGTAAACCAGCGGTCCTTGCGGCCGAAGCATTCGGCGATCCCGTGATACGCCATGATCTCGATATCGTCCTGGTGCGCGGCGATGCACAGGTGCGTGGTGCGGGCCAGAGCCGCTTCGGGCGCCGCGCCGTCGGGAATATAGAGATCGGCGGCGGCGTTATGAAATTGCATGCGTCTTCTTCTCCTGAACGTGAATGGCGGGTAAGCTGGCGGCGGCGATGGCCTGGCCGTGCCGCTTTTCCTTCTCATCGGGAATGTGAAAGCGGAGGCGTTCGGCGAGTTCCGGGAACTCCGCGCGCAGCACCTGGCGGGCGGTCGAGAGGATGCGGTCGCCGCCCTCGCCGGTGAGCACGCGCCCGAGCACCAGCAGGTTGCGGATCTCGTAAAAATCCGCGTAAAGCGCGATGGTATAGCCGAAATAGACGCCGATCGTATCGTAGATCCGCAGCGCCCGGGCATCGCCGGCCGCGGCCAGCTTCTGCACTTGCTCCAGCTTGACGGCGAGCGGCATATCATTCGACAGTTCGATGCCCGCGGGACCGAGCAGCCGGTTGACGGCCTGCTGCGAAAAGTACTGAGCGCCGACGCCCGCGTCGCCGGACCATTCATCCACGGGGGCATCGGCGCGGTAATCGACGGGCGCGAATGCGAGTTCGTTGAGCCAGCCGGTGATGGCGCCGGCGGGCGTGACATAGCCGGCGGCCAGGCTGCTGCCCATCGCAATGCCGAGCACGGCGCCGTCGCCCAGGGCCATGGAACCCGCGAGCGCGGTGACTTCGCCATCGTTCACCACCTCGAACGGCACGCCGCCCCACGCGTCCTGCAGTTCGAAGAAGAGGCGGCGGATGCGGCCCTCGAAGGCGGCGCGCGGCACGGAACGGTAGAGCGAGCCGACGCGCACTTCGTTGTTCACGTAGACGCCGGCGGCGCTGCCGCCGATCGCATCGACGCGCGGCAGGTGCGCGGCGGCGCGGCGCAGGGAATCGTGGATGCCGTCGAAGTGATACTGCGGGTCGGACTGGGCGCTGGGGTTCCACGGCACTTCTTCGCTGAAAACCACCTTGCCCTCCGCCACCGCGGCGCATTTGCGATCGCTCGCGCCCAGATCGAAGCCGATGCGGTAGCCGTCGAGGTGACGGCCCAGCGGCGCGGCGGCTTCGCGTTCGGGCGGGACGGCGTCGAACCCGGCGTGGACGATTTCCATGGGGCGGCCGTAGACCCGCTCGCCCATGAATTCGTGATCGAACCCGCGGGCGCCCGAGGGCGAATAGACGGCGCGCAGATGTTCGAAGATGGCGCGGGGGCCACCGGCCGTGATGCGCCATCCGCCCTTCTGCCACAGCAGGAACTTGAGGAGCCGCTCGGCATAGCGCAGACTGAGCGCGGCCCCGGCGCCGGCGTCCGGAAGGATGCGGGTGCGGAAAACGGAAACCGAGCCATCGCTGCGCTCGAGCGCGAGCGCCAGCGGCTCGCCCGCGCCGCTCTCGCGGACCGCCGCGGAGAAGGCGCGGTTCCATAGCGAAGCCGGAACGAATTCCGGGTCGAGCACGGGCCGGAACTGCGGTGCGATGTTCATTTTCGATTGCGAGGATAGCATCATTGATGGGCGAGAGTCGCAACTTTCTGCTGTCCGCCGGCCAAGAGTGAGGCGCGCCCGAAGGTACGGCACGCTATTGCTCCGCGCGATCGATGAGTTGGGCGGCGACTTCGGGAGTCAGTGCGCGGACACCGGAGTAGCGGAAGCCTTTCGGATCGCGTGTCACGATCCAGTGACATCCGGCAGAGCCGGCCGCAGCGGCGGTCACGCAGTCTTCGAAATCGGCGCCGCGCAGCGTCAGGGCGCGTTCCAGCACACCGTGATCTACAGGCGCGACACGGAATACCTGCAGGAGTTTCGCAATCGTCCGCCGGGCGTGAACAGAATCCCGCGCCTTCGAGACCAGATCATAAATCGTCGTGACGGCGTGAGCAGCCAACAGACCTTCGGCTGACATCGAGCAGAACCCACATCGGCGCGCACGCTCAGTGTCAGTTTCGACATCCTATACGTATCCTACCAGTGGGACGATACGTATCGAGGCCCGCTTTACCGAATCCACGCCATGCCGTCCGGTCCGGTTCCGGTTTGCAGGCGGTCCGTGAGTTCCAGAGTCTTGAGGTCGATCACGGCGACATTGTTATCGCCAGTCACCGCGACGTAGGCGCGGGCGCTATCGGGGGTGATGAGAATGCCGGCGGGCTGGCGGCCGAGCTTCATGCGCTTCAACTCGCGGCGGGTCCCGCGCTCGAGCACCAGCAGCTCGCCGACTTCGAGATCGGAAATCAGCACCAGGCGGCCATCCGGCGAGAACTTCAGGCGATTGGAGCGCTTGGTCTGCACGCGGAAGGTGTTGATCACGGTTTTCGTCGGAAGGTCGACGACCGATACCGTGCCGTCCTGCGAATTGG
>DATGMB010000276.1:0-14905 GCA_035293845.1 Bryobacteraceae bacterium | reverse complement strand
GTTCCACGAGTTCCGGTCATAAGCCCCTGTCTGCGCGTCAAACCCCGAAAATAACCCGTCCTCCGGCAGCTTGAAGCCCTCCTGGATCACGAATGCTGCGTTCGTGTAGTGGACGACGTACTCGCGCGCAATCCGCCCGTTCTCGATCGCATACCGGATCAGCCCGCCCAGAAACGCGATGTCCGACCCCGCGCGGATCTGCAGGAACAAATCGGCCGTCGCGGCCGTCCGGGTGAATCGCGGGTCCACCACGATCATCTTGGCGTTGCGTGTGCGCTTCGCCTCGATCGGCCATTTAAACCCGCACGGATGATTTTCCGCGGGGTTTCCGCCCATGATCAACATCATGTCGGTGTTCTTGATGTCGATCCACCCGTTGGTCATGGCGCCCCGCCCGAACGTGGCCCCCAAACTGGAGACCGTGGGGCCGTGTCAAACACGCGCCTGGTTTTCTATGTTGACCACCCCCAGGCTGCGCATGGTCTTGACCATCAGGTAATTGAACTCGTTGGTATCGGTGCAGCCGCCGTTCCAGGCGATACTTTCGCAGTGGTTGACCGTGCGCCCCTGGGCATCCTCGGTTACGAACGTATCATCCCGCGTCTTTTTGATCCGGCGCGCGATCTCGTCGATCGCGGCCTCCCAGGTGATGTCCTCCCAGCGCTCCGAGCCGGGCCTCCGCACCTGCGGCTTCAGCAGCCGACGGTCGTTCACGATGTCCTGCTGGAGGGAAGCTCCCTTCGGGCACAGAGTGCCGCGGTTGATCGGATGATCCGGGTCGCCTTCCACGTGCACCACCTGCGGCGTCACGTTCTTGGCCTTATCTCCGAGCGTGTGGATGATAATGCCGCAGCTTACCGAGCAATACGGGCAGGTCGACCGGGTCTCGGTGGTGCGGGAGATCTTCAGCTCGCGCGCCTGTGCGTGGATCGGCGTGAGGTCAAAACCCAGCGCGCCCGAAATCGCGGCGCCCCGCAGGAACATTCGTCGAGTTGGCGGCATGGCGGCCCTCCGTTCCGTGTCATTCTATACCGGAACCGGCCGATTGCGTCTAAATTCTCCAGGTTGTAACAATTCTGCCGCTGGCCGCTATCCTTTCCGCCCGAAGATGCCCGTCTCCTTCTTCGGAAACCGCTCCACCAATTCCCGCGGCGCTTGAAAATTGTCCATCAGCAGCGAGACCGGGTTGGCGCCCAGCCAGTTCGCCAGGGAGATCTCCTGGTACTCCCCGCTGTTGAAGAGGATCAGCACTTCGGTGGGCTCGTCGCCGACCTGCTCGATGTAATGTCCATGCCCCTGGTTGATGAAGGCAATGTCGCCCGGCCCGAACTCCTCGGTCCGTGCACGGCCGTGCGACCCGAACACCCCCACACGCGCCCGGCCCCGAACGTAGTATTGCCATTCATCGGCGTGCGGATGCCAGTGCAACTCCCGCAGCGCGCCCGGCTGCAGCAGCATCTTCACCGCCGTGAGCGTCGTCTGAATCGGGAACTCCCGCGCGGTCACCATGTATTCCAATCCGCCCGGAAACTGCCGCGGCGGCTGCATATCCAGCCGGTATTTGTGAGAGGATTGCGACGGCTGAAGGCCCGCGTCCCGCAGCGGTTCGATCGCTGTTTCGGGCACTTTGCCCGTGCCGATATAGACTTCCTTCTTCGGCAGGCGCGCGATCTCCGCCTCCGAGATGCCCAGGTTCCGGCTCACGATATGGGGCGGCGTCGAGGCCACCCAATCCGTGATGCTGAACGTGCCGTACTCGGAGAAGTGCCCGTTATCGAATCCCAGCAGAAAATGGCACTCGCCCGGACCCAGCCCCTGCAGCGCGTGCCCGTGGCCCCGCGGAAAATACCACGTGTCGCCCGGCCCGAAATCCGTAATTTCGGATTGCCCGTTGGGCGAAATCACCGTCGCGCGGCAGCGCCCTTCCAGCATGTAGGCCCATTCGGCCGCCAGCGAATGCCAGTGCAGCTCGCGGATGCCGCCCGGCTTCAGCCGCATGGAAACGCCGGCAATGCTCTGCGAGACCGGAAATTCCGCGACCGTCGCCTCTTTCGCCGAGCCGCCCTCGCCCTGCCATCCGCGCTGGCTTTCGATATTGAACTTGAAATTCGGCAGCGGCTCGAACTGTGTGCCGTCCGCCGCAGCCGCCGCGGCGGGAATCGCCGCCAGCCCCAGCGAGGCGAGCGCCGCCCGGTCGAACATCTGGCGCCGGCTCAAGCCGCCGGACGCCTGCTCTTTGTTTTCGCGTGACATCACCAGAACATATACACCCTTGGCCGATGGCCACGCAACCCGTTGTTTTCCCTGCTAAATTCCCCAACCCGGCGGTACCGCCAGGCCGGTCTCTCCGCAAGCTGAGGTCCCGTGCAGCCGGATCTTTATCTGCCGGAGATCGCCCTCCAAGGGCTGCCACGAGATCTCATAGCGGGCAAACTGATGCAGGTAGGCCTGCACCGCGGCCTCGGCCGCCTGGCCGGAGTCTTCCAGTACGGAAAATACCCCGCCCGTTCTGCGGCACACCTCTTCCATCGCCGGGTCGGGTTCGGCGGAGATCACGTGCAGCATGGCTTGCGCACCGGCCACCGCGGTGATGAGTGGCTCGACCGGCGCGCCCCGCGGCCCGTCCTGGAAGATCATGATGTGCCGCCTGCCGGGAAAGTGGTGGCCCTCGATGCTCAGCGTGCCGAGCAGGAGTTCCCACAAGCCCGGTTCGGAGCCGTCGGGGGTCCGCGCAAATTCGGTCTGGATCTGCTCCCGCCCGCTGCGCAAGCTGAGTTCCTCCACCGGTCCTGCGCCCTCTGCCGGAGCGTAGAACTGGCAGGCCCAAAGATCCGAGGGACGCTTCCACGGCAGGCAGGCCAGCGCGGCCTCGCGCCATGGGGCCCGCTCGCCGTGTGCCGGGAGGAGAAACGCGGCCGAGATGGTTTCCGGCAGCGGCCGCTCCATGATCCGGTACGCCACCACTTGTCGCGCGCCCTCAGTAACCAGAATCTGCGTCGGCAGCACCTCCGGAGCCGCATACGCATTAGCGCCGGTCACGGCCAGGAGCACGCGCACCAGCGCCGGCGAGGACTCGGCGACCCGCGCCGCCAGCCGGTACGGCGCCCCCTGGCCCGCTTTTGCCGCGGCCATCCGCACTTGGCCCAGAGCCGCGAACGCCCGTTTGCGCACCGTCGCATCGGGCTCCGTCAGCAGCCCGGCCAGCGATTCCATGAACCGCGGATCACCCGTTTCACCCATGACCCAGGCCGCCGTCGCGCGGAAAATGGGCGACTCGTGCTCTGCCATCGCGAAAATCTCGGCAATGGCCGAGGTCTGACCCAGCCGGTACAGCCCGAGCAGCGCGTTGCCCGCCACGCGGTTGTTGGCATCGTGGATGAGCCCATGCAGCAACTCGTGCGCTTCCGGCGTGTCCACGTTCCACAAAGCCTCGAGCGCGTTGGCCCGAATCCGCGGGTCCGTATCGTCCAGCCGGTGCCGCACCCATTGCGTGCTGCGGCTGTGACGTCCCAGCACCAGGACCGCTTTCGAGCGCAGGTGCGGATTGGGATGCCGCAGCAGCCGCACCATGGAGGGGAAGATCCGCGCCCCGTCGCAGACCTCGACCAGGATCTCCATCAGCCGCGTCACGTTCTCCAGATCGTCCGCCGTGCCGGCCTCCTCGAGCAGCTCCGCGAAGCCGCGGGCCAGCACCGCCTCCGCCGCCGGCGCCGCCGCGATCGCCGCCCGCGCCATGGCCAGCGCCTGCTCGCCGGTGAACCCCGGCATGCACAACACCCGCAGCAGCAGCCCCCGTTCCGCCAGCAGCCCCAGGATGTAGCGCGTGCCGTGATTCTCCGGCTGCTTCAACAGCAGGCGGACGGCATTTTTGAGGAACGCATCCGGCTGATCTTCCAGATATTGCCGCATGACCCGCTTGCAGCGCGCCGTGTCCAGGTCCAAGTTGCGGACCAGGAGTTCGAGATTCGGCAGCGGCGGATGGTTGGCGGCATACAGCGGCGAGCCCACGCCGGATATATCGGCGGCTCGGGAAATACCTTTAGGGCGTCCTGGAAGACTTGCCCGGCCCGCCTCAGGTTATTCCCCGAATTTCGCCGCCCGCCGCTCCGGTCCCACCGCGGTCGCCAGCGCTCCCAGCAGGAACACCACCACGGCGGTCCCCGACATCGCCGCGGCATAGCCCGTGCGGTGTGCGATATCGGCCTCGATGCGCGGGATGGCGCTCGAAAACAGAACGCCCGTCTGGTAGGCGAACCCGGGGAGGAAGCCGCGGACCGAGTCGGGCGAAAGCTCCGTGAGGTGCGCCGGCACCACTCCCCACGCGCCCTGCACCAGCGACTGCATCACGAATCCGCCCAGGAATAACAGCGGCACGGACCCAGCCCATGCCCAGAGCGGGATCGCGAGCACCGCGCCCAGCAGCGCGAACACCATCGTCCGGCGCCGGCCGATGCGGTCGCTCAGATAGCCGCAGAACGTGCCGCCCAGGATCGCGCCGGCCATCGAAACCGCGGCGATCAGGTTCCTGCGCCCCACTGCGAAGCCCCATTGACGCTCCAGAAACGTCGGGTAGAGGTCCTGCGTGCCGTGCGCGGCCAGATTCATCGCGGTGAGCAGGAATACCAGGTAAAGGAACAGCTTCCAGTGGCTCGCGATGGCCCGGCCGAGCTCGCCCCAGCTCCCATGCCGCGTCTTCTGCCAGACTTCCGATTCCTTGACGCGCAGCAGCACGAAAAATGTCAGCACCGCCGGCAGGCCGCCGAGAAAGAACAGCGGCCGCCAGCCGAGCCGGTCGAAAAACAGAACATTGAAGAGCGCAGCCAGCAGGAAGCCCATGGCGTAACCCTGCTGCAGAAAGCCGGAGAGCAGGCCGCGCAGCCGCGAGGGCGCCTTCTCCATCGCGAGCGATGCGCCGACGCCCCACTCGCCGCCCATCCCGATGCCGAACAGCGCCCGCAGAATCAGAAACGTGGTGAAATCCGGCGCAAGCCCGGAGAGAATCTCCATCACCGAGAAGAAAACCACGTCGATCAAAAGCGGCAACCGGCGGCCGTAGCGGTCGGCCACCAGCCCGAAAAGGAAGGCACCCACAGGCCGGAAAGCCAGCGTGGCCGTCAGGGTTAGGGCCATCTCGGCGTCGGTCTTGTGGAATTCGCGGCCGATGGCGGTCAGGCAGGAGACCACCAGGAAGAAGTCGAAGGCGTCGAGCGTCCAGCCGAGATAACCGGCCAGCAGCGCCGTGCGGTGATCGCCGGCTGCGGATTGGGGTGCGGTCGAGGCCACGGCCTATTCCGCTCCCGCCGCCGGCACGGCGCGTTCGCGCACCGCCCCCAAGGGCGCCAGCGCCCATAGAAACAGCGCCGCCAGAATGGCGGCCACGATCCAGCCATTCACTGCCAGTCCCGGCATGGGGTTGCCGAACAGTTCCGCCAGCGGGCTGCGTTCCGCCATGGCGGCCAGGACGAGCGCGTAGGCCAGGTAGTTGCCGCGCGCGAACACCAGGCAAAACACCGCCGGCACCGCGACCTCGAGGAGCGCGAGGCCATACTGCAGCGCGAATTCCCCGGCAGTGCGGATGTCCAGCGGCAGCACCGCGAAGGCGGCAAGGAAACCCAGGACCAGCCGTATCCAGGGCTGGCGGAAGCGCCGCCAGAGCAGTGCGCAGACGGCCACTCCCGCGCCGCCCGCGAAAATCCCTTGCAGTCCCGCGAGGGCCGACAGCGCGGGCGAGGTGCTGACGAGGAGGCCCGGCACCACCAGCTCGAAAGACGCCTGTGCCGGAAAGCGCGCCGTCAGCAGCAGCTCGATCTGGCGCGCCAGCAGGGCCAGACCCACCGCCGCCAGAAACGCCAGCACGGCGCCGCCGGCCAGAGCGCGGCGGCTCCCGGCTCGCAGGCTCGCGATGGCATCCGGGAAATAGGACGCGAGCAGGGCGATCGAAGCGGCGGCAATCACGAAGCCGATCAGGGTTGACATGGCAACGACGAGGTACGTGATCGCCTGGAAGGTTTCGAGCGGAACCGCCGTGGGATAGTTGGCGAGCATGGTGTGCATCGAGAGCAACGCCTGGAGCGGCATGAGCAGGCCCGCGGGGATCGCGATCGCGAGCACCAGCCGCCAACGGACCAGGCCCGCCCGCAGGCTGCGGACCAGCATCCAGAGGCCGAATACCACCAGCGCGGCGATCGAGCCGAAGCGCAGCGCGATGATGGAAATAGAAATGAAGTTCTGCCGCTGGCGGGCGCGGATATAATTTTCCGGCACCTTCCAGTAGGCTGCCGCGCCCGCCGGATGGTCGCCGGCCACGCCGATCGCCACGCGGTAACGGACCTCGCCGGCATTGCGCGGGTCTCCGGCGCGGGCCTCCCACACGAGTTCATGATCGCGCCGCGCTTTCTTCTTCTCGCTGGTGTTCTCCTTGAGGTCCATCGCCGCGACATCCCAGCCCATCGAGGCGGCAAAGGCGGCGGCCGTCGCGCGCGCGGCATCGTCGCCGATATCCGCTCCGGGCCGGTCCTCGGGGAGCGTGTGCTGGTAGCCGAGAATCTTCCCGGTTTCCGGATGCACCGTCACGAGCAGTTCTTCCCGGTCGAGCGATTTGAAATAGCGCGTCTTCCAGTAGCGCAGCGGCCGGTACCGCTCGAACAGACGCGAGACGGCGGGTATGGGCAAGCGCTCCAGAAAATATTTGCCGGCCAGTCCGTCATTGGCGTCGTTATCGCCCCAATGGACGTCTGGCACCGTGACGTTCCGGAACGCCTCCGGTTTCAGCCCCTGCGCGCGCAGGAAGGCATCGGAGGCGGCGCGCGCCTGGTCCGGCGAAATCCGGAAGACCGGCGCGACGCCGAAGCGCTGCGTGGGAATCGCCAGCGCCGCGATGCCGGCGGCGCACACGGCCACCGCCGCGATGCGCGTGCGGGCGGGCATGGACTGCCACTTGGGCTCGGGTGCGCGCTCGGCCGCCGCCGCCGGCTCGGGCAGCGCGGTGGGCGGCGCCTCGTCGCCGTTGAGCAATCCCGTTTCCGGTTCGAAGCCGCCCTTGCGCCAATAGGCGATCAGCGCGACCAGAACGGGCAGCACGATGATCCCCGCGCTGGCCGCGCCGGATAGCCGGAAGTACAGGCTATGCGAGCGCAGCAGCAGCATGGCGCTGTACATGGCATCCACCGAGTAATGCCAGACGAGCGTGGGCAGGATGCCCCAGCGCAGCATAATGAGGCCGAGCACCACGCCGCCGATCCCGACCTCCACCCCGCGGATATAGAACGGCTGCTGCGGGTACGCCGCGTGCCCGAATCCCCACACGAAGCCCGCCACCACGACAGCGATCGCGGTCGAGCGAGCCAGCTTGCGCAGGAACGGAATTCCGAACATGCGGAACAGGAATTCCTCCGAAACTGCCGGCAGGAAACCGCCGAACATCACGAACAGCCACGGGAATTTGGTATTGAGCAGGTCATCGTACGGGACATCGGCCGGCGACCAGGCGCCGTAGCGGTAGGCCACGATGTAAAACGCCGTCTGGTACGCGATGAACAGCGCGCAGAGCGCGATGCCCAGCACCGCGCCGAGAAAGAATGACTTCGTCCGCAGTCCGCCGGCGCGGAAGAGGTTGGCAAGCGAGACGCGGCCGGGGAACATCTCGCGGTAGACCGTCTCGGCGCCGGCCGTCAGCACGAAGAGCAGGCCGCCCGCCCCGAAGGCCGCGATCACGCCGTTCAGGAGCTGCCGCGCCAGAAAGCTGCCGTAGGAATCCGTGGTCGGATAGCGGAACAGCTCGGTCGGCATGGAGTTCAGGTGCGAAAGGAACGCGAGCACCATGCCGATGCCGCCGACGACCGCCGCGCGGCGCCAGCGGATATCCTGCCGCCTCACCCGCAGCGCGATCACCGCGATCAGCCCCACCATCAAGGCGACCAGCAGGGCCGCATCGACCATGGAAGCGGCCTCGTTCTTCGAACGCAGCCGCTGGTAATCGCGCGACCACTGCTCGGGGATCTTCAGGTACTCGCCGTAACCCGCGATTTCGCTTCCATGCAGCGTGACGGCGATGCGGTATGTCGCGTCGCGCAGGTTGAAGTCGCGCTCCTTCCAGGTGTACGTTCGGTCCGTGCGGTGTGGCCGCTCGACTTCGGAGACCTCCACGAAATCGAGCGCCGCGGGATCGCGGTGCATGCGGCTGCGCAGGAAATCCTCGGCGGCGGCGCGGGCCTGTGCCGCATCGATGGCCGGCCGCGCGGCATCCTCGGCAATCTCATGGTCGAAGCCGGCGACCGAGCCGTCCGGCGTCACGTCCGCGCGGAACTCCTCCTTCTGCAGCGGCCGGAACCAGCGATAGGACCAGCGCCACAGCCGCACGCGCGTTCCCATAAGCGTGTTGGCCTTCTCCAGGCCGAGCTCGCGTTCCAGGAATGTCTTGGTTTCATCGTCGTAAGTGAAGCTGGAAGCGTCCGTGTACCCGGCCGTCGCGTATCCCTGGCCGTTGAGGAACTTCCCCGCGATGGTCTGGCCCTCCGCGCGGCTGACCCGAAAATCGATCGATGCTTCCGGAAACGCGCGGTGGAAATTGCGCACCGAAAACCACGTCGCTCCCGCCAGCAAAAACAGGCAGATGGCGAGATAGCGGTAATCCGCGGCGGTGAAGCGCTGTTTCATGACTTGGCGTCCCCTGCTTTCGCGGCCCAATGCAGCCCGATGCCGCCCAAAATCCGCTTGCGCACGCGCACCTGGCGATAACCGGCGCGCTCCAGGCGGACGGCGAAATCGTCGATCGAAACGAAGCTGCGCAGCGAATCGGGGATGTACGTATAGACGCGCGGCCGACCGTGCAGGAGCAGCCCCCAGAAGACGCCCTGCGCGTAGAGATATCCGAGATAGAGCGCGCGCAGCAGCGGGTTGGCCGGCAGGAAGAAATCGAGCGAGACGAGCAGGCCGCCCGGCCGCGTGACCCGCTCGATCTCCTCGAGCGCCCGTTCGAGGCTTGGAAAATTGCGCAGGCCGTAGCCGATAAAGACGCAATCGAACGACGCGGCAGGGAAGGGAAGCGCGCCGGCATCCGCGCAGACCGCGAGCCGCACGTTGCCCTGCCGCCGCGCCAGGCGCAGCATCCGCTCGGTGAGATCCACTGCGATGGCGCGGGCCCCCGCGCAGCGCGCGCTCACCAGCCGCGAAAAATCGCCCGTGCCGCAGGCGAGGTCGAGCACGACCGCGTTCTCCGGCAGGTCCGCGTGCTCCACGAGCATCCGCTTCCAGCCGGGATCCATCCCGTAGGAGAATGCCCGCGTGATGAAGTTGTACCGCGGCGCGACGGTGTGGAACATGTCGCGCATGAGCCGGGAGTCGAGCTTTTCGGGGGGCGGGGTCATCTACTTGGCGAATCTCTTGAAGAAGCTGTCTTGGTTCCACTCGGGCCGCGCCGGATCGTCGGCCACGCGCTCCAGCAGGTCCGCGATTACGCGGTCGAACAGCGCGGCAGCGGCCGTATCCACCGGCTGGCTCAGGTCGTCGGAGGGCTTATGGTACCGGTCCCGCACCCAGGTCTGCCGGATCTTCTCTTCCGGCGACCCGAACTCGTAGCCGAACTTGAACGCGAGCGAGGGGATGCCCTCCCGGATGAAGCTGTACTGGTCGCTGCGGATGAACCGGTTCTGCTCCGGCTCGCGGTCGGTTTGCACGTCCACGCCGAGCTCCTTGGCCGCGGCGCGGATCTGCCCGCCGAGCGACGATTCGGTCAGGCCCTGCACCTCGATCACCTTCAGTGGATAGAGCGGCAGGAACATATCGAGGTTGATATCGGCCACAATGCTCTTCAGCGGCACCGTCGGGTGGGCGGCGAAATAGCGCGACCCCAGTTCCCCCTTCTCCTCAGCGGTAACGGCCAGAAAGATGATAGACCGCTTCGGCTTCGCTCCGGTTTCCTTCATCACGCGCGCGATTTCGAGAACGCTGGCGATGCCGCTGGCGTCGTCCATGGCGCCGTTGTAGATGTTGTCGCCGTCCACCGGCCGGCCGACGCCGACGTGGTCGAGGTGCGCGGACATGACCACGTACTCGTTGCGCAGCACCGGATCGGAGCCGGGCAGCACGCCCACGACGTTCGGTGCTTCGAGCGGTTCGCGGTGCAGCGTGGCCTTGGCGCGGAGCGTGCCTGGCAACGGGAATCGCGGCAGGGGCTTGCCATCCCGCGCCAGTGTTTCGATTTCATCATAGCTGTGGCCGCTACCCGCGAAGAATTTCTCCGCGCCGCGGCGCGTGATCGTGAGGGCGACTTTCTGTCCCGCGGAATCCTGCAGATCGCGCTCGGCGAGCACCACGGTGGGCGGCGGGGTGAACCCAGCGCCGCGCCCGCCTCCGCCGGCGCCCTGTGGCGCGCCCTGCCGCGGATTGGGCAGCGCCGCGCTGCCGATCGCTCCGGCACGCCGGAACGTCGCCCATCGCTCGGCCGAAGAGGAGAAATGCGACTTCACGTTGCCCGACGCTTCCACCGGCGCGGCGGCGTTCACGTAAACCGCGATCTTGCCGTGCAGGTCGAGCCCGGCGAGGTCATCGTAGTGCGCCTCGGGAATCGACATGCCGTAGCCGACGAACACCATCGGCGCTTCGACCGCGCCCTCCGGCACGTCGGCGCGGGAACTCAGGCTGGCTTCGCCTGCCGCGATGGCCTCGGTCTTGCCGTCGCGCACCAGTTCGATGCTGGGGTCCGAAAGGGTTCGCGATTCGAACCGGATGGGCTGGAGATATCCCGACGTCCCGGCCGGCTTCAGCCCGAGCTTTTCGAACTGCGACTCGACGTAACGGACGGCTTGCAGGAATCCGGGACTGCCGGTATTGCGGCCTTCCAGTTTGTCATCCGCAAGGAACTGGATGTGGGCCCACCAGAGCTTGCCCTCGGCGGCATAATCCGCGGCAACAAGAGAGGTCGCAAATAGGGCCGCAAGGGTCAGGGAGCGGCGAAGAAACTTGGTCCGTAGCACCTCAATAGCTTACCGAATCACGAGACGCACGGGCCCGAGCAGGCCCGACGGCTGCGGCGCCACGAGGTTCATCTCCTGCGGCTGGAACCGCTCGCCGTACTTGGCATTGAGGGCCTTGTAGTCGGGTAGCGGCTTGCCGGCCATTTCGTTCAGCGCGGAATTCCCCACCACGACCCGCACCGTGTTCTTCCCGGCCCGGAGCAGCGGTCCCACTTCGATTTCCCATGGCGCGCACCAGACCGCGCCGGCGCGCTTGTCGTTGACGTAAACCACGGCGGCTTCACGGACCGGCCCATCCATCATGGCGCGCATGCCGGGGCCGGAGCGGCGATCGTCCGTGGAAACCGGCGTTCCTTCTCCGAAGTTGAGGACGGCACGGGGCGGGGGAGCGGCGAGGCTCACCTCGGCTTCATACGGGATCGTACCGGAATAGAAGCGGTCGGGATCGGTGAGCCGGCGCATGTTCACGTCGAGGATCTTTCCGGTCGCAGGTGTGGCCGCGGCGGGAGCGGGATCTTTGGAGAACACTACCACTCGCGATTCGTACGGCTCGAAATCCCGCTGTTCGACCGCCGTAACCGCTCCCGTCAGCGGATTCCACTGTGCCGGCTGCAGCCCGGTAACGCGGAACGCCTCCGGCGCGGGCAGGCGGTGATTCGTCGTGTTCACGACGAAATATAAGTCGGCTCCCCGCAGCCGCCGGTGGACGAAGCCCATGCCCGCAGCGTGGAAGGTGACATCCTGCGGCAGCGCCCCGTGCAGCGCCTCCCCCAGCTTCGCCTCATCCGCCACCACGCGCAGCTTCGCCGCCAGGTCCCGAATCCTGGACGTGTCCGCCTCCTCCATCAGTCCCGGCGCCAGCGACGGCGCATGCCGCGTCGCGATCACGGTCGCGCCGCTCGCCAGAATCTTCTGCAGCGTCGCGAGCGGCATCCGCTCGACGCCCGGCAGCACCAGGATCTTGTACGGCACCCCGGCCTTCGCAATCGCCGCATCGTCGATGAAATCGAAGTTGTATCCGGCGTCCAGAATCTGGGGGATCACTGTCGGACCGATCAGCCGGTCCATCGCCTGATTTACGCTCGGCCGCCCCAGTGCGAACGAAGCGAAGGCATCGTCGGCCGGCAGATACACCGCCACGTCGTTGGCCGGCTGCCCTTGCCGCAGCAGCCAGCTCATGCGCTGCAGGTAGAGCGCGACATCCGGCATCACGATCCACCACGGGTTATGCGCATTCAGCGCGCCTGCCGCGTAGAAGCGCCAGCCCGGCTCGCCCGCTTCCGGCGGCGAATACGGCCAGCCGTGGCCGATGAGCTGGTTGATGCCTTCCAGAAAATGGATGTCCGCCTCCGCCTTCAGATCGAGCGGCGTGGCGCGAAAGACCGGCGAATGAACCCACGTCCATGTCTCCGAAGACGTCACCGGCCGCCCGTAGAGATGGCTCGCCGAGGCCGCCCAGCGGGTCGCCGAAAACGCCCGCCACTGCGACCCTTCGCCCTCCGGCAGATCGACCAGCGCATTGCTCGAAAGCGTCACCGGCGGGATGCCGTAGGTCTGCGAGCGGAAGCGCGTGCCGTGCGCCGCCGCCCACTGGCGGATGGGCGTGAGGTAGTTCGCGTCCGCCAGCTCGCTCAGCGTTTTGCCCCAATCGTGGCGAATGGCGCCGGTTTTGGGGCCGATATCCGTGACCAATGCCGGTAAATACGGCATCAGATCGTAGCCGCGGCGCTGGCGGAATTCTTCGAGAAAACTCGGAGTCCAGTCCGCGCCGTAGACTTCCAGGCTGTCGCTGAAGACCGCGTACGGCGGATTCTTTCCGCACGCCGCCAGCAGCTTGTCCCCGACTGCGGAGAGATGCAGCGCGATGGCCGCGGGATCGTAATGGTCGAGGACGAGGCCTTCCGCGCCGACCGCGGGCCGCTTCACCTGCTGCCGCGTGTGGCTCGCGATGAAATAGTATGTCGTCCCGCCGGCCTCGGCTTGCGAAATCAGCTTCTCCCCTGCTGCGAGCGTGGGCGGCGCACCCTTCACCACGCGCAGCCGCGAGGAAGCCCGATCGAGCGGAATGTGCGGTCCGCCGTACGGCCATCCGCTGGCCAGCGTCAGGTCGAAGCGCAGCCCCAGTTCCCGCGCCTTCTGCGCCACGAATCCCAAATCATCCAGGAATTCCGGTGAAAGATACGGGAAATTGCCGTCAATTTCCAGCGGATATACCGGCTGCACCTCGAAGCCTCCGATGCCGGCTTCCTTCATCTGGCGCATCTCGCGCTCCAGTTCGGGTTTCTGCACCGCCGGCCCGAACCACCACCACCGCATCATGATTCGCGCATCGTCCGGCGGATGCTCGAAGCCGCGCCGCAACTCGGCCACGGACTGCGCCGAGGCCAGCCCGGCCGCGAGCAGAAGCAGAATCCATCGCATGAAATTTATGCTACAGAACCTCCTCCAGCCGCGCCAGCAGCAGGTCCGCATCGGCCCGCGAAAACACCAGCGGCGGCTTGATCTTGATCACGTTGTGCCGCGGACCGTCTGTGCTCAGCAGCACGCCGCGGTCTTTCATGCGGTTCACGAGTTCGGTGGCCTCGCGCTCGCCGGTCATTTCGAAGCCGAGGAAAAGACCGAGCCCGCGCACATCCGTGATCACCGGATGGCGCGCTTGCAGCTCGCGCAATCCCGCCATCAGGTACTCGCCCGCCGCCCGCGCGTTTTCCTGCAAGCCCTCATCGCGGATCACATCCAGCACAGCCAGCCCGACCGCGCAGGAAACCGGGTTGCCGCCGAAGGTATTGAAGTACTCCATGCCGTTGGCGAAGGACGCGGCGATCTCGTGCGTTGTCACCACCGCGCCCAGCGGATGCCCGTTGCCGATCGGCTTCCCCATCGTGACGATATCGGGCACGACGTCCTGCGTTTCGAACATCCAGAAATGCGTGCCCGCGCGGCCGAAGCCGGTCTGGACTTCATCCGCCACGCACACGCCGCCCGCCGCGCGGACCTTGCCGTAAATTTCGCGCAGATAACCCGGCGGGAGGATCACCTGTCCGGCGCAGCTCAGCGCCGATTCGCAGAAAAACGCGGCAAGATCGTGCGGAATCGGCGGCATTTCGCCCGCGCCCGGCAGCGGCAGCACCGTGACGTGCGGCGGCCGTCCGCGGCCGCCGGGGCCGTTGAATTTGTACGGCGAAATGTCGATCAGCGCATTCGTATTGCCGTGATACGCCGTATCCATCACCAGCACGCCTTCGCGCCCGGTGTGCTCGCGCGCCAGGCGCAGGGCCAGCTCGTTGGCCTCGCTGCCGCTGCACACCAGGTACACCACACTCAGGGGCGCGGGCAGCGTGGCCGCCAGCCGCTCGATGTAGTCCACCAGCGCCTCGTGCAGATAGCGCGTGTTCGTATTGAGCCGCGCCATCTGCTCCGCCGCGGCCCGCACCACGCGCGGATGCGAATGCCCGACGTGCGCCACGTTATTCACGCAATCGAGATACGCGCGGCCGGCCGAATCGTAGAGGTACGCGCCGCGCCCGTGCGTGATGTGCAGCGGCTCGCGGTAGGAAATGCTCAGCGAGGGCCCCAGATGCCGCCGCCGGCGCGCCAGCAGTGCGTCGCGCCCAGCCGCCCGGCCGCGGAATACGTCGGTGGGCCAACCCTCCGGCAGCGCCGCCAGACGTTCCAGCAGCGCCCAGGCCGGGCGGTTGCTGATGCGCAGATATTCGTTCTCCGGCGCCGTGGCCGTCTGCCAGGCGCAGTAGCAGACCGACATGGCGAGCCGCGCCGCCGCCAGCGGATAGAGCGCGTCGAGTTCGGCCTCCGAGAGCGGGCGCACCTCGCGGTAGGCCGCCACAATTCGCGCCGCCGCCGCGATGGGCTGCTCCTCGCCCAGCATCGCGTAGGCCAGCGCGATCGCCAGATCGCAGACCGTCGCCGACCAC
>DATGMB010000275.1:0-3975 GCA_035293845.1 Bryobacteraceae bacterium | reverse complement strand
GCTCGCGGCCCAGCCGCAGTGCATCCTCTACGACGAGCCGACCACCATGGTGGACCCGATCATGTCGGACCATCTGGGCGACCTCATGCTGCGTCTGAAGCGGCAGTTGAAGCTGACTTCGGTGGTGGTGACGCACGATCTCGACCTGATGTACAAGGTGGCGGATCGCGTCGTGTTCCTATACGAGGGACACGTGATCTACTTCGGACCCGTGTCCGAACTCGCCCAATCGAACCACCCGCACATCCAGGAATTCCTGGCCTTGGACCGGGTGGTGTAGGCGTTAAAAAGCGATGCGGTCTTTCTGCGCGTCGATCTTTTCGGCCGGGACGCCGGGAACCTTCCGCAGGTCTGCCACGGTGTGGAACGCGCCGTTCTGCTGGCGGTAATCGACCACGGCCTGCGTTTCCGCGGCGGTCAGCTTGAACACTGCCTTGATCTCCTGAAAAGGCGCGGTGTTGACGTAGATCTTGGAATCCGGCCCGAAGTTCTGCACCAGGTAATCGATCACCGCCGCGGTCTCGGCGTCGCTCGCCTGCGCGCCCTTTTCGACCATGTCCGCCACCTTGTCCGACCAGCCGTCTTTGTTCAGGCGCAATTGGCGGAAATTGCCGGCTCCGTGGCAGTTCAGGCAGACTTTCACCACCGCGTCCTTGCCTTCGCCCGCGGGAAGGTTCTTGACTTCTTCATCGTCGCCCGCGGCGAACAGGCAGGATGCCGCCAGGACCGCGGCCACCGCAACAGACAGCTTCATACTTTCTACTTTACGCGATTGATCGCGCACCCGATGGACTTGGTATAAGGATGCGGCACGGGTTTGCCGGCGAGCACGGCATCGAGCGCCTCGCGCAGATCGGCCTCGGTGGCCTGCGGCCGCTGCTTTCCGAAATCGGCGACGCGGTTATCGATGCGGCCCAGATACAGCACGCGGCCATCCGGTGAGAGCACGGCGGCCTGCGGCGTGATCGTCGCGCCGGCCAGCCGGACGAGTTGCTGCGCCGGATCGAGCAGCAGCGGGAAGCCGTAGCGGTAATCCTTCGCGTATGCCGCCACGGCGGATTCCGGGATCGAGGTTTCCGCCTGGACCCCCCACACCACTACGCCGCGCGGCGCGTAGGCTTCCTTAATCCGGTTCATTTCCGGGACATAGCTGTTGCCGACCGGGCAATCGGTGGTGACAAAGAACAGGAGCACGGCCCGCGCGGATTTCCACTCGCCATCGGTGTGGACGGCGCCGCCGGTGTCGCGCAGCTTGAATTGCGGTACGCCCGCCGAGGCAAAGCAGGCGGCCAGAAGCACGGCAAGCGCTGGGCGGAACATGGCTGTCCTCATTTTACGTGACGAAACAAGCCCGCAAACGTCAGGGAGCGGTGAGTGCGTCGCGTCGCGGCTCCGCTGCGCGACAGCCGCCGGGAATTGGGGTTAAATAGCCATATGCGTTTCGCTTCGTGGGTCGCAGTGTTTCTCTGCCTCGGCGCTTTGCCGGTCCGGGCGCAGTTTTCGGGACGTGTTACCGGAGCCGTGGTGGATGCCTCGGGCGCCGCCGTGCCGGGCGCGCAGGTCGACCTGATCCTCGCGGGCGGGCAGCGCGCGCTGATGACGGTCCGGACCTCCAGCGACGGCCTCTATCACTTCATCGGCGTCCGCCCGGCCGATTACGACGTCTCGGTGGATGCGAAAGGCTTCGTCAAAGCCGTGGTCCGGAGCGTGACCGTCGATGCGGCGAAGGAGACGAGCATCCCGGCGATCAAGCTGCAGCTTGCCAGCGTCACCCAAACCGTCGACGTGGTGGCGGAAAACGCGGGCGTCGAAACTTCGAGCGCGGAAATCTCGGGCACCATCAGCATGGAGGATATCCGCAGCCTGCCGATCCTCGATCGAGACCCGCTGGGAGTGCTCCAAACCCAGCCGGGCGTGGTCTCGAACGGCAATTCCGCCACCGTGATCAACGGCCTGCGCACGTCCTACTCGGATGTCACGCTGGACGGCATCAACATCCAGGACAACTACATCCGCGATAATGCCCTCGATTATGTGCCGAACAAGCTGCTGCTCGGCCAGGTGCGGCAGATGACGCTGGTTTCCTCCAACGGCAATGCGGCCTCGTTCGGCGGGGCGACGGAAACGGCGTTCTCCACGCCTTCCGGCACCAACGAGTTCCACGGCGAGGCCTTCTGGTATAACCGCAATAACTACTTCTCGGCCAACGACTGGTTTAACAATCAGTCCGGGATCGCGCGGCCGTTTCTGAACCAGAACCAGCTCGGGGCCTCGATCGGCGGCCCGATCCGCAAGGACAAGCTGTTTTTCTACTCGAACTATGAAGCCGTGCGCGCTCACCAGCAGGTGCCCGTCACCGATACGATCCTGACCGGGCCGGCGCGGCAGGGTATCTTCACTTACAAGGACAGCTCAGGTACGCCCCACACCGTGAACCTTCTGCAACTGCGAAATACCGGCATCGATCCCGCCATGCAGACCCTCCTGAACCAGGTGCCGGGGCCGCAGTACATCAACACCAATATCGTGGGGGATGGGCTCAACACCGGCGGATACCGCTTCAACCAGCGCGATAACGAGACGCGCGACAACGTCACGGGCAAGATCGACTACAACATCTCCACCAAGAACGCCGTCAGCGGCTCCTATCTCTGGAACCGCGATAACTCGGACCGGCCCGATCTTGAGAACGATTATTCGGTAATTCCCAAGGCCTACAATCCGACGCATGCGAACTTCGTGGCGCTCTCCTGGCGCTTGACCCCCACGGCGCGCCTTACCAACGAGGTCCGCGCGGGCTTTAATCTCACTTACGGCTACTTCCTGACCTCCCAGCAGTTCGGCTCGTATTATCTGACCGGCATGGCCTTTTCCGACCCGGTGAACGAGTTCCTGCCGCAGGGGCGCAATACCGACACTTTCTCGCTCTCCGACGATGCCGCGTACCAGCGCGGCCGCCACTACCTGCAGTTCGGCTTTCACGGCCAGAATGTCCGCGTGCGCTCCTACGACGATTCCGGCGTCATTCCCGCTTACGGCCTCGCCATGGGAACCGGCCAGCCGGGGCTCTCCCGCCGCGACCTGCCCGGCATCACCAACACCGACCTGGCGAATGCCAACGCGCTGCTCGCGACACTGGGCGGTTACGTCGATAACTATGCCCAAACCCTGAACGTCACCAGCCGCACATCGGGCTTCGTCCCCGGAGCGGCGTTCGTGCGCCATTTTCGGCTGAACGATTACGATGTGTACGCGCAGGACAAGTTCAAGGCCGCACGCAATCTCACGCTGACGCTCGGGCTCAAATGGGACCTTCCCGGCGTGCTCGATGAACGCGACGCCCTCGAACTGGCGCCGGTCCTCACCGGCTCGGCTGTGCAGACGCTGATGTCGAACGCCACACTGAATTTCGCGGGCTCCGCCGTCGGCCGGCCCTATTACAACCGGCGGTGGAAGGACTTCGCGCCCAATTTCGGCTTCGCCTGGGATATCTTCGGCGATGGCAAGACCGCGCTGCGCGGCGGCTATGCCATCAGCTACGTCAACGACCAGGAGATCGTCGCGCCGGAGAACATGCTGGAGGCCAACGGTGGCCTGCAGGGCTTCGCGCAGGACTTCGGTCTTTCCGGTCGGGCCTCGAATCCCCCGGCGATTCAGCTCCCCACCTATCAGGTGCCCCTGACACTCTCGCAGAACTATGCGGTCAATCCCACGACGGTGCTGACGATGGTCGATCCGAACCTCAACCGGCCGCACGTGCAGCAGTATTCCATCGGCATCCAGCACGATTTCAAGGGCACATTTTTCGAGGTGCGCTATGTAGGGAATCACGTGGTCGGGGCGTACCGCGCCTTCGATTTCAACCAGGTGCAGATCGTCCAGAACGGCTTTCTGGCCGACTTCCAGCGCGCCGAAAACAACGGCCTGCTGGCTTTTCATGCCCTCGGCACGTTCAATCCCAACTACAACGCCAAT
>DATGMB010000274.1:0-9660 GCA_035293845.1 Bryobacteraceae bacterium | reverse complement strand
CTCGTTCAGCAGCGTGCCGGGCGGATAGTGCAGCCACGGCGCGGTGGTCTCCTCGGGCTGGAGGTGGTCGCCCTCGAAGCCGGCCCAGCGCTGCAGCGGATAGTGGTGCCAGGCGCGGCCGGCAAGATCCTCATCCACGTGAAAATCGCCGTGGCTGAGGATGTCGAGGCCGGCGCGCTCCTGCTCGCTGATGACGACCGCCAGCGCGTCCTGGAACTTCTCGCGAAATCGGACATCGAGCATGCAGGTATCGAGCGGCCGTCCCCACATGCTGACGTCGAACCAGCGCGGCCGCGGCCAGGAGCCGGTGACGGTGCTGGGCAGAATCAAATCCCGGGTGGCAGTAAACATGAGTCCTCCAGGGGAGCATTGTATGCCAGCGAAAACGGAGCCGCGGCTGTGCGGGGCGGCTATTCCCGCCGGAGCGCGGCCATGGGGTCGAGCTTGGATGCGCGCCAGGCCGGCAGGCACACGGCGGCGAGCGCCACCGCGACCAGCAGCGCCACGGCGCACGCCAGCGTGATCGGGTCCTGCGGCGCCACGCCGTAGAGCACGCTCGCGACCCACCGCGAAGCGGCGTAGGTGAGGCCGCCGCCCACTGCCAATCCCGCGGCGACCAGCCAGCCCGTCTCGCGCAGCACCATGGCCACCACGCGCCCGGGCCGCGCGCCGAGCGCGATCCGAACGGCGAATTCGCCTCGCCGCCGCGCGACCGTATAGGAAAGTACGCCGAACAGGCCGATGGCCGTCAGGGCGAGCGCGACCACGGCGAACGCAATCGCCACCTGTGCGGTTGCGCGCTCGGTCGCTGTTGATGGAGCGATCTGGTCTTCCATCGACCGGGCGTAGAGAATCGGCAGCGAGGAATCGGTCCGTTGAATGATCTGCCGCACCTCCGCGAGCACCGGCGTGCGGTCCGAAACGCCGCGGATCAGGAAATTCGCATGCTTTACATTGTCCTCGCAGGGCTGGGTGAACGGTACGTAAAAGCCAGGGGTCATCTTTTCCCGCAGGCCGCGGCTGCGGGTGTTTCTGGCGACCCCTACTACCTGGTAGGTGGTCCGGATGTTCCCCCCAGGTGCTTCATCCACCACGGTCACATGCAGGCCTATCGGGTTCCGGCCGGCGAAGAACTGCTTCGCGAAGGCCTCATTAACAACGCACACCTTCGGTGCGGCTGCGTCGTCGGTGGCGCGTATCTCGCGGCCGAGCAGAATGGGAATGCGCAGCATCGAGAAGTAATCCGGGCCGACCATGTCCCAACGCGAGTTCTTGTCGTGGTTACCCGTTGGCGTGTAGCCCTCGACCTCGATCTGGTCGCTGTTCGTCGACCCCGTAAACAGGCCGTTGAGGGAAGAGCTGGCGGCCTGCACGCCGGGGACGCGGCGAATGCGCTCCAGCAGGTCGCTGAACAGCACAGAGCTGCGCGCCGAGTTGTAGCCAGCGATGCGCGAGTCGATGCCCAGCTCCCAGAGGCGCTCGATGGGGTAGCCGAGATCGACGTGCTGCAGGTTGTAGACCGTGCGCGCCAGCAGCCCGGCGCCTGCCAGCAGAGGCAGCGAGAGCGCGAGTTGCAGGCTTACCAACGGCCGCCCCCACCGCATACGGCCGGACCCGCCGCGTCCGTGCTCTTTGAGGCTCGCCGCGGCGTCGCTACGCGTCGCCTGCCATGCGGGCAAAAGGCCAAACAGCAATCCGGCGGAGAGCGTGACGGCGATGGTAAAGGCCAGCATCAGCGGGTCGAGCGCGAAATTCATGTGGAAGCTCTGCGATGATTGCACGATGAGGCGCGCCAGGGCGCCGTGGAGCAGGCGGGCGACACCAATACCGAGCCCGCCGCCAACCGCAGCCAGCGCCAGGCTCTCCGTAACGAGCTGCCGGACGAGGCGTCCGCGGCTCGCGCCGAGCGAAATGCGTAGCGCCACCTCCGGCCGCCGCGTTTCACCACGCGCTAGCAGCAGATTGGCCAGATTCGCACAGGCGATCAGCAGCAGCACGCCGACCGCGGCCAGCAGCACCGTGAGGGGCGTCGAAAACTCCTCTCGCGTCCCTGAAGCGCCGTTGGCCGCCGGGTGCAGCTTCAAGTGCTGGTCCAGGAGCTCGCGCCGCCGCTCGGGCGAGGACACGCCGCCATAGAACGATGCGATTCCAGCTTTGAAGATGGAGTTAGACTCGGCTTCCGCCCGCGCGATCGTCACACCCGGTTTCAGGCGGCCGAAGACATGCAGCCACATGATCTTCTCCGGTGGCGTATCGTGCAGCCAGTCTTCGCCTGGCACGACCTGCGCTTGCATCCGCAGCGGAACCCACAGATCGGGCTGCTGCGCCGCGGTTTCGCCGATAAAGCCGGCCTGCGCCACGCCGATGATCGTCAGCACCGCGTCCCGCACGGTGATGGTGCGGCCCAGCACGTCGGCCCGGCCGGCGAACCGCCGCTGCCAATAATCGTAGCTGATCACGGCCGCGGGAGCGTTGGCATCCGCCTCCTGAAACACCCGGCCCAGGCGCGGCCCCACGCCCAAGAAATCGAAATAGTTCGCGGAGACCAGGCGCCCGCGCGCGTCCTCCGGCTCGCTATTCGCAAAGCGGATCTGCCAGCGATCGAGCGAGCTCTGGGAGGCAGCCATGGCGGAGAAGCTCGCGGTGCGGTCGCGAAGATCTTCGAACTCCTGCCAGCTCAGCATGCTCCGCTCTCCGGTCTCATCGCCATGCCACATCCCGGAACTCGCGGGATCGTCCAGGATGACCAACTGCTCCGGCGCCCATACACCCGGCAGCGGCGCGTGCAGCAGTCCGTTCCAAACGCCGAAAATGGCGGTGTTCGCGCCGATGCCGAGCGCCAGCGAAATGATCGCGACGGCGGTGAAACCGGGGCGCGCGGCCATACCGCGCAAGGCGTAGCGAATATCCTGCATCATGACGTGCCAGTGCTCCCGCGGCGCGACCGTCAGGGCGTCGTGCGCCGCTTCCATCCAGATCCGGGCCCGTTCGCGTACCCCGCCCGCTTCGCGCATCTGCCGCCGGAACACCAGCAGCATCTCGCCGCCGTACTCCTCGCGGAATGCCGCCGGGTAGCAGCGCAGCATCGCTTTGTACACACCGGCCGCGGTCATCACACCCCCGGCGCAAGCCCTGTGGCGCGCGCCTGCTCGATCAGCCCGCGCAGGCGCTCCACTTCCGCCACCGCCACGCGCCGGCCCAGCCGTGTCAGCCGGTAATACCGGCGGCGCTCATCCGTGCTCGTGGGGTCGGGACTCTCCGCCAATTCCTCAATCAGGCCCTGCTCCAGCATGCGCCGGATCGAGCTGTAGAGCGTCCCCGCGCTCAGCCGGACCTTGCCGCCGGTCCGCGCGGCGACCTCCTGCAGGATCGAATAACCGTGCCGGTCGCGGTCCGCCAGGGCGACCAGGATGTGGTAGACGGCGGCGGGCAGAGGCAGGAAGGAATCGGGCTTGGGCTCGCGCATAGCGTTATAGCGGATTCGACTATATCGCAAGCAAATATAGTTGTCAATAAGCGAGCGCGCCGCATTAGTATGGAGGAAGCCGCTCCGCGGAAGAGCCCCCGTTCCGCCGCTCCAGGTGTCCCGGCCCTTGAACAATGAGTGCCCCAAAACCATGACAAACACTTGGCTTGAATTGGAAGGTCTGCCTCTGGCCCCAGGCCTCTGGCTCAAGGAACGCCTCAGCGCGGGCGATGCCGATGCGTGGTATCTGGCAACATTTCGCGGCCGCCCGGCTGCCGTACGCATCATGCCCGCAGACGACGCTTCCGCCGCCGAGCAGCTCGCCAACTGGTGCGCCGCCCGGCAGATCGACCACCCGAATCTGGTGCGCCTGCTCGATTGCGGCCGCGCCGAAGCCGAAGGCGTCGGCGTGATCTACGCGGTCTGCGAGTATCCCGAGGATTTCCTGGCGTCCACGCTCGCGGAACGTCCGCTTTCCGCCGCGGAGGCCTCCGAAGTGCTGGCCGCGACGGTTTCCGCGCTCGCGTATCTGCATGGGCGCGGCCTGGCGCTCGGCGCGGTCGCGGCGGACCGGATCGTGGCCATCGGAAACCGCATCAAGCTGCCAGTGGACGCGATTGGCGCCACCGGCGCGACCGCCCGCGCGAACGATCTCTGGGCGCTCGGCGCGATGCTGGTCGAGATCCTCACGCGCCAGCGGCCACACTCGGGCAGCGCGATCCCCTACCTGCCCGAGCCGTTCGCCACCGTGGTCCAGCGCACTCTGCGGGACGACCCGGCCGAGCGCTGGCCGGCGGAGGAGATCGAAGCCTGGCTGAATCCTCCGGCGCCGGAACCGGCGCCAGTGATTGCGGCCTCCTCGGACGGGTTCGCGGAGATGCCATCCGCTGCGGCGCCTGCCCCGGCCGTCGAACCGCCCCCGCATATCCCGGAATACGCAGCTCAAATCCACACGGCTCCCGAACCCGCGCCCGTGCGCCACGGCGGGGTCATGAAATGGGTGCCGCTCGCGGGTGTGGTGGCCGCCGCCGGACTGGGCCTCATCTTTCTGCCGTACATGCGCACTCCGGCCGCCGCGCCCCCCGCGAAATCACCCGCCCCAGCGGTTGCGCCTCCGGCCGCACCGCCGGCGCCGGTCCCCGCCGTCAATGCGGATATCCCGGCCCGCCCGCCGGCGCACACTGCACCCGCATGGCGGCCGGATGCCGTCTGGCGCGTGGTGGTTTACGAATACAGTCACCGCGCGGCCGCCGAGCAGCGGGCGCGGGCTCTCAACCGCCAGCACCCGGCCTGGCATGCGCAGGTGTTTACTCCCCGGGGCAACCGCGCCCCGTACCTGGTGGCCCTCGGCGGCCCGATGACCCGTCCGGAGGCCGAGCGCCTGCGCAACCAGGCCCGTGCCGCCGGCCTCCCGCGGGATACCTTTATTCGCAATTATCCGCGCTGAGTCCGGATCGGGCCTGCGCGCCAGAGTACGATCCGCGCGGAAGCGCGCTCACCGCATCCGGCTGCCGGCTTGCTCTCACGCATGCAGAAGGAGGTCGCGATGCCTCTGAGTAAGAGAGCGATCGCCGAATTCGTCGGCACCTTCTGGCTGGTGTTTGGCGGCTGTGGCAGCGCGGTGCTGGCTGCGGCATTTCCGGGCCTCGGAATCGGTTTCCTGGGCGTGGCGCTTGCCTTTGGCCTCACACTGCTGACCATGGGGTATGCGATCGGCCACATCTCGGGATGTCATATCAATCCGGCCGTGTCCGTCGGCCTCGCGGTAGGCCGGCGTTTGCCGGCATCGGAACTGCCGGCGTACGTGGCCGCGCAGGTCGCCGGCGCGGTGGCCGCCGCGGCGGTCCTGTTCAGCATCGCCAGCGGCAAGGCAGGGTTCAGCCTGGCCGCCGGATTTGCTTCGAACGGGTACGGTGCGCACTCTCCTGGCGGCTACTCGCTGCTGGCGTGCCTGATCGCCGAAATCGTCCTTACCCTGTTGTTCGTGCTGGTGATCCTCGGCGCGACGGACCCGCGCGCGCCGCAGGGATTTGCGCCGATTGCGATCGGCCTGGCCCTCACCCTGACGAACCTGGTCGCCATCCCGGTCACGAATGCGTCGATTAATCCGGCGCGCAGCACCGGTCCGGCGGTATTCGTGGGCGGCTGGGCAATCGGGCAGCTTTGGTTGTTCTGGGTCGCACCGATCATCGGCGGCATCGTCGCGGGGGTCGTTTATCCTCTCGTCTTCGGCTCCGCGAGGCCGGCCGCGCTTCCGCAGCAGCCCCGCGAAAGACCGCCGATCGCCGCCTAGCCTACACCGCCGGCCTCTTGCGCGCGCCCGGCCGGAAGCTGCGCCAGCGCGCGGCCCGCTGGACCGCGGGCGTCAGCACGATCACCGGCGAAGCCGCGGCGCCGGCCGCCGGCGCTTCCTGGGCGACGCCCCGGTGCGTCAGCTTCACGCCGATGATTCGCTCGATGCGCGCGATCTCCGCCCGCTCCGTGCACGAAGCGAATGTGGACGCCACGCCGCGCGCGCCGGCCCGTCCCGTGCGGCCCACGCGATGGATGAAATCCTCCGGCGCCTGCGGCAGATCGTAGTTCACCACGTGCGAAATTCCTTCCACGTGAATGCCGCGCGCCGCCACGTCGGTCGCCACCAGCACGCGATAGGTGCCGTCCTGGAAGCCGCGCAGCGCCCGGTTGCGCTGGCTCTGGCTGCGGTCGCCGTGGATCGCGGCGGCCTTCTCCCCGGACTGCATCAGCCGCTTGGCGAGGCGGTCCGCGCCGTGCTTGGTGCGCGCAAAGACCAGGAAAGTTCCTTCCTCGCCGCTCAGCATCGATTCGAGCAGCGCCATTTTGCGGTTCTGCTCCACTTCATAGAGGAAGAGGTCGATCTGCTCGGCCGGCCGCGTGATGGAGCCGATCGCGACGCGCACCGCGTCCCGCACGTGCGTCTCGACGAGATGCCGGACCGAAGATTCGATCGTCGCGGAAAAGAAGAGCGTCTGGCGGTCCGCCGGTGTGGCGGCGGTGATGCGGTGGATCGCGGGCAAAAAGCCCATGTCGAGCATGCGGTCGGCTTCGTCCAGCACCAGCATGCGCACGCCGGCCAGTTGCACCAGGTTGCGCGCCAGGAAGTCGCAGAGCCGTCCGGGCGTCGCGATCAAAACCTGCGCTCCCTTGCGGATGGCGTTCAATTGCGTGTTCTCGCTCAGGCCGCCCACGACCACGGCGGAACGAATGCCGGTGCCGGCGGCGATCTTGCGGAACGTTTCGTCGATCTGGATGGCGAGCTCGCGCGTGGGGCTCAGGATGAGCGCCTGCACGCCGCGGCCCGGCCGTCCGGCCAGCCGCTCCAGCATGGGGAGCACGAAGGCAAGCGTCTTACCGGTGCCGGTCTGCGCCGTGGCGACCACGTCGCGTCCTTCGAGTGCCGGCGGGATCGCCTGCGCCTGTACGGGTGTCGGCTGCGTGAAGCCGTGGCGGGCCAGGTTGCCCTTCAGCACGGCAGAGATGGAGAGTTCGGAAAATGTTGTCATTCAGATTGGAGAAGGAGATCAGCGAACCGACTACCGGTGAGGGAAGAAGGAGTTGCGGACTGACTTCAGATTTCAGTATAGCAGGAGCGGGAGAGCGCAGGGCTCCCCCCTCATTGCTTGAGCACGTCCTCGAAGAACGCAATGGTCCGGGGATCGCGCGAGCGCTCGAGAGCGGTCATGGCTTCTTTCCGCGTGTCGGGATCCTTCGAGCTCTTCGCCATCTCGATCAGAGTGGGGATGCCCTCGCCATCGGGCATCGATTGGATCGCGGAGATGGCGCGGCGGCGCACCGTCTTATCGGCGTCCGTTTCGGCGATGCCGCGAAGCGTGGCCACGGTTTCCCGCCCTGATCTCCGGCCCAACGCCGAAACCGCCTGGGCGCGCAGCCGCGGCTCTTGCCCGCTTTTCGCGATCTGCAGCAGCAGGGCCGCGGCTTCGGGCTCGCGGCTCGCGCCGAGCGAAGAGACGGCGCGCTCTCGCACCCGCAGGTCCGGGTCGTTCTCGATCACCCGCCGCAGCACTTCGACGCCATGCTTCCCGCGCGTGGACCCGAGATACCCTACCGCGCGCAGCCGCACCGTCTGCGGCTCGGAAGCCGCCAGAAACCGCTCCAGCGCCGCATCGGCCGCGGGATCGGCGTGCATGGCAATGGCGAAAACGGCGTTGCCGGTCTTGCCGGCGAGCGATTCGAGCAGCGCCACGCTCTGCGCCGGCTGTACATCATTCAGCCAATGCACCGGCACGCTGCCGGCGTCGATTTCGCAATCCGCGGAGACGGCGCGCAAACGCTCGACGGCTCCGTCTTCGATGCGCAACAGCACCAGCATGTGATCAGGCGGTTCCAGATGCACCACGCCGCTGCCGTTCGATCCACCATCGCGAACGTACTGGCAATCGAGGCCCCAGGTTCGCACGGCCGGCGCGGACCAGCCGATCCACGCCGGCTGCGGCCGCGCGGCCAGCAGCGAACGGAACGCCGGCTCCAGACCGCCCGCCGCCGAGCGCGTATCCACCTGCGCGTTGACCAGCAGCTTGGGCTGCGCCGCTAACCCGAACGCTATCGACACCAGCAGCAATGCAGGCTTCATTTGAGGATCTCCATCAGGTAATCGGTCGCCTCCGGCGAGTGCATGCCGGCCAGCCGCTCGACGATGCGCTGCTTCATCTTCGGGTCTTTTTCGGCCCGCGCGATGGCAACCATCGCCTTGGCGTTGTGCTGGCCGGAGAGCGCGTCGAGAATCGCGTTCCGTACCTCTTCGTCCTGATCGGCCGTGTACATCGCGGCGAGCGCGTCGCCGGAGGCGACATCCGCGCGCGAGCCGAGCATGCGGATGGCGTAGGAGCGCAGCTCGGGCGTTTTTTCCGAGCGCGCAATCTGCAGGATGCGGGTGTGATCGGACGCCAGCGAGTTGATAATGGCGCGGCGGATCTCCGGGTCGCTGTTGCTGTTGTATATCTCCTGCAGCAGTTGCGCGCGCGCCGGCTGGCTGCTGTGCGCCCCCAGGTACTGGATGGCAGCGAGCTGCACGTCCGGATTGCCGCGCCCGCGCGCCACCTGTTCGAGTAGCGCCTGCGCCTTCGACGAATCGCTGGCCGCCAGCACGTACACCACGCGCTTTTTGATACGCGGAGGCTGGTTGCTCTTGAGCAGATTTTCGAGTAGTGGCAACGCCCGGTCCGGGTCCGACTGCATCAGGCCATTGAGGGCGATCAGCTTCAACTCCTCATCCGATTCGCTCTCCGGGCTCACCGGCTTGCCGGCCTCCACTTCGAGCGCCTTGGCGTCATCCAGCCACCGGCTTTGCGGATGCGACTTGCGCAGTTCGGCGAGCGCCGCCAGGGCCTCGTCGCGCCGCCCGAGCTTGATCAGCGCGTACGCCTTCCAGTACAGAGCGCCATCGGCGCGGGAGCCGCCTCGCGAGGCGGCCTGGGTGAAGTCTTCGAGCGCTTCGGCGTAGCGGTGCTGGTCGAGCGCGTGCTGTCCGGCGTTGTACAGGCTGTCATCGCTCATGCGGCGGAGCCGGACCTGCATGGCGCGCTGTTCGGCCCGCAGCGCCTCCTGTTCCGCCCGTAGCGCGCGCTGTTCTGCCTGGGCCGCCTGAGGCGTCTGCTGAGCCAGTGCGGCGAGGCCCCTGAGTTGAGCGTCGAGCGCCATTCGCGGCGCCTGGACCGCGAGATCGGCCGCCCATTGTTTCGCCTCGGCGCGGATCTGATCCCCCAAACCGCGCGCATCGAGATTGAGATTGAGCCGCATGTCGTTCAGGCGATCCTGCAGATCGAGCATCTGGATGTCGAAATCCGGCGGCAGCGGCGGAACGGGCGGCACGGGCCCAAGATCGGCTATCGGCACGGGAACAGCGGGCACTGGTGGAGCGGGAGGCGTCTGAGCCGCGGGCGCGGGCCAGTCCGGTGGCAGCGGCGGCATAGGTGCTGCCGCGGGCGCAGGTTCCGGCGCGGGCGACGCGGGCATGGGCGTCGCCGGTCTCGGAGGCTCAGGCGGCGTCTGTGCCCCCGCGACGCTGGCGAACACCAGCAGGGCAATGAGCCCGGGCCGCAGCGCTCCCTTACGGTGGCGGCTCTGTTTTGGTTCGTGATTCGCTCTTAGCATGATTTCCTCACTAAAGTCTCTTTCCGGCTCCTTCTTCCCCCAAACTCCGCACATTCGACCCCAGC